>CAIJLK010000247.1 GCA_903821465.1 uncultured Bacteroidota bacterium
GATGAATAATGATCTGACGCTTTCTCTGTTCAAATTCAGGCTTTAGGATTTCTTTGAACTGAGGATATTGCTGATAGAGAGCTAGTAGTTCTTGAATAGAAACAATATTACTAATCCTTTTGCTCACATCATCCACTGTAATAGCAGCTCCATCATTGCACCACTCATTAATTAACTTTCCTGTTTCCATTGATAGCTTTTGTTCAGGCTTACCAAAGAATAATCCTGTTCTGTCCTTAGAAGCTATTGCATTATTTTTCATGTCAAGATCAAATGCTAGGGTGAACTCATATTCCAATCCATCTCTTTGAACAGACTTTAACCCAACCTTCTCTGGAACCATTTTCCCATTACGTTCATTTAAGACATAATCTTGTTTGGTTCTAATAGTGCTGATGATGTGGCATTTGCTATTTAAAATTTTCTGTACAAAAGCATTATGCCTAGGTGTGATTTTACCCCAGTTGGTAAAACTGTTCCCTTGTAACGATGAATGAAAGTCAATCAGGTATTCCCATTCGTGAGTAACACTATCAAGAATTACCACTTCCATTCCAGCTTTTTCACACAGCTCTATGGCTTGTATGTATTTCTCAGGAGAAAAGGGAGCTGTTAATTGTAGCGTGTTAAACGCTCCTAAATGAGCATATAATTCAGCAGAATGATTTTCAGAATCAACCACTGCTATTTTACCCCAATCATTACATAAGCCATAAGCTATCAGTAATGCTGAATAAGTTTTGCCTGAACCACTGGGGCCTTGTAAGCCCATTTTGATTTTTGCCCTTTTACGTTGTGCTGTTTGTAATTGCATATATATATGTTTTGAATTGTTTGAAATAAAAAAGGGGCTGATGATTTCTCATCAAGCCCCATTACTAACCACAAATCTGCAGATCCATATTGAACTAGAATTCTTCGTAGCGGTTAATGTGTGTTCTACTATTGGTTCTGTCAACCTGGAATTCCTGCATTTGTGTTTGTTATGCCATTTCTAGCACTTGTGTTTGCCCTATTAATTCTACAGAACCTTCAGGCTGATAAGCAAAGCTGTGCTGAAGTGTCAAAACTTCTCCTGTACGCTTATCAATGAATTGATAAGGATCCACTGTTACTCTAACAACATCGCCTTTCATTTGTGTGCCAATTAATCCTTTGGCAATTGTTTCATCAAATGTGCTAGGGATTGATGTCTTTCTAACCGTGGCGTAAAAATTACCAGTGTTACTGCTTTGTACAAGCTCTACACCACCAGAAATTTCTAAAGCAATAAATGTTGTTCCATCTTTTCTGGTTCTTTCAGAATAACCTGTTACTGTGATCATTTTTTAAAGTTTTTAATTGTGATTAATTTGATTTGAGCTTCCTGTAATCCGTGCCTAGGAGGATGGTTCGGTTGCTCAAGTTCTGGGTGGGGTTGTAAGTGGGAGTACCCTGTTCTCTCATGTACACAATTAATTATTTTGCTTATACAGCATAACTAAAAATGTTATTTTCTAATAGGCAAATGGGGGCACTAACAAATTCAATTAACGGGACCGGGGAGGGCTAAAAAATGATTAGGGGTATAAGAAAAAAAAATGATCAATATATGTACATGTATCTTAATGCTATATTATATATATTGAATACCTATTGTACTATTTCATGAAAAAGGATGATTTAATAGGGAAGGGGAGTACAACTGATCTCGCGGTCACAGAAAATAATGCTGTTTAAGAATTTCAGCAGATTAAACCAATAATCGTTAAGCATTTGGAATGTGTAAAAAGTAAATGAGCGTAGAATTAAAGATTTAAAAATTTGTTTACCCAATGTTTACCCCGGAAAATAAAAAAGCCTTACAAGGGTTGTCCTGTAAGGCTTTTATTATTATCTTGTGATCTGGCTGGGACTCGAACCCAGGGCCCATACATTAAAAGTGTATTGCTCTACCAACTGAGCTACCAAATCGATCCATTTACCTGCTTTTGGCAGATACCCTTTCTTAATTGGGAGTGCAAAAATAGGAGTTTTTCATATCTAGCCAAATATTTATTCTTTTATTTTATTTTAATTACTCACAGATTTGTAAACATAGGTGATTGGAACTGCTTAATTTTGAATCTTATACACAATCTATATGTCCTATTTTACAAATAAAGTCGTGGTTATTACTGGTGGTTCCGAAGGGATCGGAAAAGCACTAGTAGATATCTTTCTTCAAATGGGTGCAAAAGTGGCTACCTGCGGTAGAAACTTCGATAAACTCTATCAATTACAATCGGTTTATTCAGGTAAACCACTCTTGATTCATACTGCCGATGTGAGTAAAGAACAGGATTGTCATCAATTCATTGAAATGGTGGTGAAATCTTTTGGAACGATCGATATATTGATAAATAATGCTGGGGTATCCATGCGCGCATTGGTTTCAGATGTAGAGTTGGATACTTTAAGAAAAGTAATGGACATTAATTTTTGGGGTACGGTGTACTGTACCAAGTTCGCACTTCCTTATATTACTCAAAATAAGGGCACTGTGGTTGGTGTGTCTTCAATTGCTGGGTACCGTGGCCTTCCGGGTAGAAGTGGCTACTCTGCCTCTAAATATGCTGTTAATGGCTGGTTAGAAGCGTTAAGAACCGAATTATTGCATAGCGGCACCAATATCATGTGGGTTTGTCCGGGTTATACAAAATCTAATATCCGAAATGTGGCACTGAATAAACATGGGAAATCTCAAATGGATACACCGATGCGTGAAGCTGATCTCATGTCGGCAGAAGATTGCGCTGCTCATATTGTAAAAGGGATCGAAAAAAGAAAAAGAAGTTTAATAATGACTTTTACCGGTAAAAGAACAGTGTTCATGAATAAATTCTGGCCATCTCTTACCGATCGGCTAGTTCATAAATTTTTCTTTAAAAACGGGGAACTAGTATAATAATTAGGGCATTGTTTTCGTTACTCATAAAGAATGCCCATTTTAACGCTGACAACTGATATTGGTCAACGGGATTATCTCGTTGGTGCCATAAAGGGACAATTCCTCTCGGTGGATCAGCGATTTCAAATCGTTGATATCACACACTATTTATCGCAGACCAATTTTCCGCAGGCTGCGTATATCTGTTCTAATGCTTTCAAATATTATCCTGCTGGCAGCTTCCATATGGTTTTAATTAATATGTATGAAGCTGCTCCCAAACAATTATTAGTAGCAAAATATCATAATCAGGTGATCATTTGTCCGGATAACGGAATCCTCACCATGATCACCGGTGAAATGCCAAAAGAATTGATGGCTTTGCCTGTACGTGGACAAAACACTTTATTAGAATTAACACAGCTCATTGCCGATAGTATTATCAAGGGGCACGGAGAAAAGAGTTTCAGCTTTAAAGGAGCTCCTGTAAAACCTATCGTGGAACGTTATCCTTTGCGGCCTACAATCGGACCAGATTGGATGGACGGACAGGTCTTGTTTATTGATAGCTTCGAGAATGTGATCGTGAATATTAAGAAAGAAGAATTTGAATCCCATCGGAATGGAAGAAAATTCAAAATATTTTTACGACGAAATGATGCTTTTGAATCTATTAGCAATAATTATACGGATGTTCCGGGAACAGAAAAACTGGCCTGGTTTAATTCGGCTGGCTACTTAGAATTAGCCCTGAGAAATGGAAATATGGCCGGATTATTCGGACTCCAAGTGTTTAATGAACAAATGCAACAGAGTAGGGCTTCGATGGAGAATAAATGGTTCTATCAGACCATTAAAGTTATTTTCGAATAACGATAATAACGGCGTTTTATCAACTCACTTTTCATGTTTGCCCATTTTTACAGTATTTTCGCGGCCATAATAGGCAGTAGTGCTCATTTAATCATTAAATTATCAATCAGTAAATAGTAAATCAGCTATGGCGTACGACGTAATTGTTTTAGGAAGCGGACCAGGTGGATATCCTGCTGCTATCCGTGCATCTCAACTAGGCTTTAAAGTAGCGATCATTGAAAAAGAAAGTCTTGGTGGCGTTTGTTTAAACTGGGGTTGTATTCCTACCAAAGCTTTATTGAAAAGCGCACAGGTTTATGAATATGTTAAACATAGTAAGGCTTATGGGATTTCTGTTGATAATATTCAGCACGATTTTCCGGGTGTGATTGGTCGTAGCCGTGGTGTAGCTGAAAAAATGAGTAAAGGTGTTCAATTCTTGATGAAGAAAAACAAGATTGATGTGATCATGGGCTATGGTAAACTAAAAGCTAAAGGCCAGATCGAAGTAACAGCTGCTGATGGAACAAAGACGATTGTAGAAGGAAAAAATATTATCATAGCAACTGGTGGCCGTGCAAAGCAATTGCCTAACCTTCCTGTAGATGGTAAGAAAATTATTTCTTATCGCGAAGCAATGGTATTGCCAGAACAACCAAAGAGTATGATCGTTGTTGGTAGTGGTGCAATTGGTGTTGAATTTGCATACTTCTATAATTCAATGGGAACAAAAGTTACCATCGTTGAATTCTTACCTAGGATCGTTCCTGTTGAAGACGAAGACATTTCTAAAGAATTAGAAAAACAATATAAGAAACAAGGAATCGATATCATGACCAATGCTTCTGTTGAATCTGTTGATACAACTGGAACTGGTGTGAAAGCGAAAGTGAAAACACAGAATGGTGAAATTTTCTTGGAAGCTGATATTGTTTTAAGTGCAGTAGGAGTGGTGGCTAATATTGAAAATATTGGATTAGAAGAATTAGGAATTAAAACAGAAAAAGGCAAGATCATCGTTGATAAATACAATCAAACTTCTGTTGCTGGAATTTTTGCAATTGGAGATTGTACCCCTGGTCAGGCGCTTGCGCATGTTGCTAGCAAAGAAGCCGTCAATACTGCTGAATATATCGGTTACAACGAAAAGAAAATCCATCACTTACCTGAAGCAATGGATTATGGTAATATTCCTGGATGTACTTATTGCACCCCCGAGATTGCTAGTGTTGGTATGACTGAGAAAGCTGCTAAAGAAGCTGGTTACGAATTGAAAATCGGAAAGTTTCCTTTCATGGCCAGTGGTAAAGCAAGTGCTTCTGGTGCTACTGAAGGATTTGTAAAAGTTATTTACGATGCAAAATATGGTGAGTTCTTAGGTTGTCATATGATTGGAAGTAATGTTACTGAAATTATTGCTGAAGCTGTTGTTGCAAGAAAATTAGAGACAACTGCACACGAAATTTTAAATGCAGTTCATCCGCATCCAACTATGAGTGAAGCATTGAAAGAAGCTACTGCAATGGCTTATGGAGAGGCGATAGATATATAAATCATTTTTCTTCGAAATTTTGAAAAAGGGCTGAATTTAGCCCTTTTTTTGTACCCAGAAGTTTGTATTTAATAACACATTTTCGTCATAAATTGTCTTGATAATAATCATTTGCCTATTTTAGTTTTCGAATATGAGTTTAAAGATTTGTTTGCTTCGGTTGACTCGCTTTTTACCCATGTTTTATTAATCCTTAATTACGTACCCGTGATGAATACTTTACAAGTAGAAAAACTACTTCCTATAAAGCTATTGCATTCCCGCAACTTCTCTGTAGTGATTACAGATTTGAGCGGAGGGTATCTGTATGTTAATTCTCTCTTTCAAGAAAAATTCGCTTTCATTTCAAAAAACTTATTAGGTTCTCACTTCAGCAAAACGGTATACAGCAAAGATGTTATTCTCTGCAATACTGCGGCTAAGTCATGTATCAAAGAACCTGGTCAGACTTTTAGTGTTACTGTTAGAAAAGCAACAGAAGGAAAAGATTATAACTGGACGCAATGGGATATTAGTAGTTTAAAAAACGAAAATGGTAACCCTTATGCATTAGTTTGTGTGGGTCAGGATGTAACAAAGAAAGATCCCTATAATAGCAGTCTGGATGACCATGATAAAGTGCATAAGAAAAATGAACACTTTTTAAATGAGAACCAATTTACTTCATTGGTAAACCATATTCCGGGAGTTGTTTATAGATGTAATAGTGATGAATATTTTTCAATATCATATACTAGTAATGAGATAGAAAATTTAACCGGATATCCAGTCGCGTACTTTTATGAAAACCGAAAGGATGGTTATAGTCGTTTGATAAATGAGGAAGATAAAGCAATGGTTAAATCAACCATACGAAATGCCATCAATAATAAGGAGCAATACGCTTTAGAATATCGGATCAAGCATAAGGACGGAGAGCTGAGATGGGTATTTGAAAGAGGTCAGGCTGTTTTTGAAGGAGATAAACAGATCAGTTTCATAGATGGATGCATATTTGATATTACAAACAAAAAACAAGTAGAAGCCGCTCTTGCCTACAGTAAAGATGAGGTTAAGCGTTTGGCATTAGTTGCACATAGCACCACTAATTCTGTGATGATTACCGATGCTGATGAAAATATAATTTGGGTAAATGAAGGATTCACTAGAATTAGCGGTTATACTTTAGATGAACTGAAAGGCAAGAAAATTGGTTATTCATTAGAAGGGACAGAAACAGATGAAGATGCTAAGAAGCGACTTCGTTTTGCAATAGATAACCGACTTCCATTCAAGGATGAATTTTTATGTTATGTCAAGGATGGCGGTCAGGTTTGGGTGGAAGTTGATTCACAACCTTTATTTGATGAAAAAGGTAAGCATCTTGGTTTTATGACCATTGAAAATGATATTACCAGAAGAAAATTGGCGCAAAAGGAACAAGAAGAATTATTACAACGTTTAACCCTCGCTACCGATTCTGCAAAAATTGGAATCTGGGAAATAGATATCAAGAATAACAACCATGTTATATGGGATGACACCATGTTTGATATATATGGGTATTCAAATACCGAGGAAGCTTCTCCTTATAAAATCTGGAAAAAATTGTTACATCCAGATGATACTAATATGATGATGGAAATCATCGGAGAATTGGTTAGTGGTAAGAAGGAAATGGATTCTGCACTTTACCGAATCATTACAACTAATGGGATGATCCGCTTTATAGAGTCGCATGCTATCGTTAAAAAATCTGAAAGTGGTAAAGTGATAAGATTGATTGGTACCAATAGAAACGTAACAGATGATGTGTTAGTTCAGGAAAAATTAAAATCGCAAAATAAGGCCTTACGAGATATTGCATTTATACAGTCACACGAAGTTCGACGTCCACTAGCTAATATACTTGGCGTTATTGAAGTATTGAATAATAACAACACAGTTTCTAATAAAGATATCTTGGATCATTTGATTCAAAGTGCCAATGAGTTGGATACCCAGATCAGAAGTATTGTTCAAAAGACAAATTCTTTAGACGGATTGATTGGCGGATTCTAATCCTATTTTCCAAATAGTTTTTTCAAGAGATCAGAAGACCTGGCTATTGGGTCTTTTCTAATTTTAGCCTCCTCAGCTGCTATCTGCAAATAAATTCCATTCAATGATTTTTCAGTTACATATGCTGCTAGGTCTGGATTGATCTTTTTAAAACTGAATTTGTTATACTGACTTACGATACTATTCCAACTCTTTGTTGCGTCAACTTTCTTCAGCGATTCCTCAATGATTGGGCGGAAATTTTTTGTTAAACTATCTGTTGTTTTAGTTTGAAGGTATTTGGTAGCAGCATCATCCTTGCCCTTTAAAATTCCAACAGCATCCTCCATACTCATATCCTGAATAGCTTTCACAAAAATGGGTGCAGCGCTTTTACTGGCATCTTCTGCTGCTCTGTTCATGGAAAGGATCGCATCATCAACCTGTTTACCGAATCCTAGGTTTCTTAGCGTTTTTTCGATTTTTTCAGCTTCAGGGGGCATTAATATTTTAACAGCGGCATTTCCGAAAAAACCATCTGGTTTTGATAGTAAGTCAATACTTCTGCTTGTACCCACTTGTAAAGCTTCTTTTAATCCCTTTGCGATCTCATCGCTTTTAATGATTTGTGCATGGGCAAATGATAGAATCAAAAAAGAAAAACAAAAAAGGATCGCTGATTTCATGGTTTAAAATTAATACATATTGAGATCGAGTGCGAAGAAACGAATGCAAACCTTACCTTTGCAGGCCGATTTAACAATCCGTTCTTAATTGCTACTGGATTGAATTTTGGACAAAGAATTATGAAATACGAGAAAGAAATCAGCAGGCGCAAAACTTTTGCCATTATATCTCACCCGGATGCGGGTAAAACCACATTGACTGAAAAGTTCCTTCTTTTTGGTGGTGCTATTCAAGTGGCAGGAGCTGTAAAAAGCAATAAAATCAAGAAACACGCTACCAGTGATTTCATGGAAATTGAGAGGCAACGTGGAATCTCTGTTGCCACTTCTGTTATGACATTTGAATATCAGGGGATCTCTATTAATTTATTGGATACACCTGGTCACAAAGATTTTGCTGAAGATACTTATCGTACACTTACTGCAGTGGATAGTGTTATTCTGGTTGTGGATAGTGTGAATGGAGTAGAAGCACAAACCAGAAGATTAATGGAAGTATGCCGTATGCGCGATACTCCAGTGATCGTATTTATTAATAAAATGGATCGGGATGGTAAGGGTCGATTTGATTTGTTAGAAGAGATCGAAAATGAATTGAAGATTTCTTTGCACCCAATGACCTGGCCAATTAATAGTGGTAAAGAATTCAAAGGTGTATATAATCTGCATGATAAAAGTTTACGCTTATTTGCCGCAAGCTCTAGGGCTGATGATGAAGATGTAATATCTATCAGTGATCTTAGCGATACTTTATTAGACGCCAAGGTAGGAGATAGAGATGCCGCACAACTAAGAGAAGATGTTGAATTGATCGATGGTGTATATGGCGAATTAAGTGCAGATGATTATTTACACGGAAGAGTGGCGCCCGTATTTTTTGGAAGTGCCGTTAATAATTTTGGCGTAAAAGAAATGCTCGACACATTTATTCGAATTGCACCCGTACCAAAGAGTAGAGAAACTTCCACCAGAATCGTTGCTGCAGAGGAAGATAAGTTTAGCGGATTTATTTTTAAAATTCATGCCAATCTAGATCCAAAGCATCGCGACAGAATTGCATTTATGCGTGTCTGTAGTGGTAAGTTCGAAAGAAATAAATATTTCCACCATGTTCGCTTAGATAAGGATATGCGTTTTAGTAATCCCTATTCTTTTATGGCACGTAGTAAAGATATTATTGAAGATGCTTTTGCGGGCGATGTGGTTGGTTTATTTGATACTGGAAATTTTAAAATTGGTGATACATTAACTGAAGGGGAAGATTTTTTCTTTGTAGGGATTCCCACATTCTCACCTGAAATATTTAAAGAACTGGTGAATAAAGATCCGATGAAAACCAAACAATTGGAAAAAGGGATTAGTCAGCTTACAGATGAAGGCGTTGCCCAATTGTTTACACAGTTTGGAGGGAATAAAAAAATCATTGGTTGTGTGGGTGATCTTCAATTTGAAGTAATTCAATATCGCTTATTACATGAATATGGTGCAGCCTGTGAATTCAGAACGCTTCCTTATTATAAAGCATGTTGGCTTACCAGTAAGGATAGTAAAAAGTTAGAAGATTTCCTTCGCTACAAACTGCAGAACTCTGCTGAGGACAAAGATGGTCACCCTGTTTATTTGGCACAAAGCGAATGGTTCTTAAATACTGAGATCACGAATAACCCTGATATTACATTCCATTTTTCAAGTGAAATACATAAATAAGAAAGATGGATCCATTTGAAACAGATAGATTATTAGTTCGCCAGTTTACTCCTGAGGATGCCGATGATTTTTATCTGTTCAATAGCTCAGAGCCTGTAATGAGATATATCAGGCCAACAAAAAATCGAGTAGAAAGCGATGCTTTTTTAGAGGAGAATTTTAATTTATACCTCGATGGATTTCCCTACGGTCGCATGTTTGTTGCCGATAAAACCACTGGCAAATTCGTGGGCACTTTTTCTATTCTATATTTAGATGGGGAAGCGGACTATCATATTGGGTATGCATTTATGCAAGAATATTGGGGCAAAGGATACGCTTCAGAACTCGTTAAAATGGGTACTCAAAAGCACTTTGAAAGAACCAATCATTCACATTTGTTTGCAATCACTCAGCCACTCAATATCGCTTCAGAAAGGGTTTTATTGAAAAATGGGTTTATACTCAAAGGGGATTTTATTTTAAACAATGAATCAAAGAATCTGTTTGTCATTGCAAGAGATGGTTTTCAAAGCAATCAAACTTTCATGAACAAACAATTCTAAATAGTACTTTTACATTCTATATGAAATCAAAAACTCTAAAAAAGGACAAAGTAAATATCATCACTCTTGGTTGTAGCAAAAACCTAGTTGATAGTGAAGTTTTGAGCGGTCAGCTTTTAGCCAACGATATAAGTGTGGTACATGAGAATAAAAAACTAGATCATAATATTGTGGTTATTAATACATGTGGCTTTATTGATAAGGCAAAAGAAGAAAGTATCAATACCATTTTAGATCAATTAGAATTAAAGAGAAGAGGAGAGCTTGATAAAGTATATGTAACAGGATGTTTGAGCGAAAGGTATCGCAACGATTTGGAATCAGAAATGCCCGAAGTAGACGCCTGGTTCGGTACACTAGAATTGCCACTGATCCTTAAACAATTTGATGCTGATTATAAGACAGAATTATTGGGAGAGCGTTTGTTGAGCACTCCACAACACTATGCCTATTTAAAAATTAGCGAAGGCTGTAATAGAACCTGTGCTTTTTGTGCAATTCCTTTAATGCGCGGCAAACATATTAGTAAAACAATTGAGGAATTAGTAGCGGAGGCTGAAGGGCTAGTAAAGAAAGGTGTGAAGGAAATCATGTTGATCGCTCAGGAATTGACTTATTACGGATTAGATATTTATAAAGAAAGATCACTGCCTAAACTATTGCATGCATTGGCTGATGTGAAAGGCATTGAATGGATCCGTTTACACTATGCGTATCCTAGTAAGTTTCCCTTGGAAATTCTCGATGTAATTAGAGAACGTGATAATATTTGCAAATATCTGGATATGCCATTGCAGCACGCAAGTAATGGGATGCTCAAAGCCATGAAAAGAAATATCACCCGCGAGGAGATGGGAGAGTTGATTAATACGATACGTGAAAAAGTTCCCGGAATTTGTATCAGAACTACTTTAATAGCGGGCTTTCCAGGTGAAACCGAAGAAGATGTGGAAGAGTTGAAAGAATTTTTAAAGGAGCATCGATTTGATCGAGTTGGTATATTTAGCTATAGTCATGAAGAAAACACTTCTGCATTTGATTTAGTGGACGATATTCCCTCTGATGAGAAACAACGCCGTGCCGAAGAAATCATGGAAGTGCAACAAGAAATTAGCCTTGAAAAAAATCAGGAAAAAGTAGGTCGGATTTTAAAAGTCCTGATCGATAAAAAAGAAGCTGGCAGATATTTGGGTAGAACTGAATTTGATAGTGTAGAAGTAGATAATGAAGTAGTGATTCATTCAAAGAAAAAATTAACCATTGGAGATTTTGTAATGGTAAAAATCACTAAAGCTTATGACTACGATTTGGAAGGAGAAGTTGTACCTTAATTTATAAAAATAATTAACCTACTTAAATAAAAGCATATGTCAATTCAATGGAAAGGAGTTATGCCTGCGCTAACTACCAAGTTTACTGCGGATGATCAATTAGATCTGCCTTTATTTGAAAAGAATTTAAACGAGCAATTAGCTGCTGGTGTAAATGGTGTGATACTTGGCGGAACCTTAGGAGAAGCGAGTGTATTAACAACAGAAGAAAAAGAAACACTAGTAAAATTTGCAGTTCAGAAAGTTGCTGGCAAGGTTCCTGTAATCATCAATATTGCCGAAGGCTCAACGCGTGAAGCAATCCAGCAAGCAAAATATGCAAAACAATGGGGGGCGCAGGGAATCATGATGCTGCCTCCAATGAGGTATAAAACAGACCATCGAGAAACAGTAACTTATTTTAAAACGGTTGCTGATAGTACTGATCTACCGATCATGATCTATAATAATCCAGTTGATTATAAAATTGAAGTAACTCTCGACATGTTTGCTGAATTGGCGGCTTGCAAAAATATTCAATCTATTAAAGAATCCACTCGCGATATCAGCAATGTAACCAGATTAATTAATCGCTTTGGTGATCGCTTTAAGATATTGTGTGGTGTAGATACCCTTGCAATGGAAGAATTGGTAATGGGGGCAGATGGTTGGGTAGCAGGTTTGGTTTGTGCTTTCCCAAGAGAAACAGTTGCTATTTATCGTTTGGTAAAAGCAGGACATATCGAGGAGGCACAGAAAATATATCGTTGGTTTATGCCTTTACTTGAGTTGGATATTCAGCCTAAATTGGTACAATATATTAAGTTGGCAGAGCAGCAAGCTGGTAACGGATCAGAAGCTGTTCGTGCACCAAGATTAACGCTGATTGGAGAAGAACGTACCAGCGTGTTAGCGATCATTGATCAGGGTATTGCAACAAGACCTGAGTTGCCAGAATATTTACATTTAAAAGATTAATCATGTCTCTTTCTTCTACTATCACTTCTTTACCAGAAATTGATCAAGTAATGGAGCAATCCATGCATGCTTTTTTGGAGTACAAAAAAATCAACCCAAAACAGCGTGCTGCATTTCTAGAAAGAATTGCTTTTGAAATTGAGGCATTGGGCCAAGAATTAATTAGCACCACTCAGGCCGAAACCAATTTGCCAGAAGCTAGATTGTTAGGCGAAAGAGGTAGAACTACCATGCAATTGCGCATGTTTGCAACGATGCTAGTAGAAGGAAGTTGGGTAGAAGCAAGTGTTGATCATGCGATACCAGAACGTGTTCCAGCAAAGCCGGATCTTCGAAAAATGTTAGTGGCACTTGGTCCAGTTATTGTATTTGGTGCAAGTAATTTTCCTTATGCCTATTCTACTGCAGGTGGTGATACTGCCAGTGCATTGGCTGCGGGTTGTTCTGTTGTTGTTAAAGCGCATCCAGCACATATTAAAACTTCTCGATTAATTGCATCAGCTATTGCAAATGCTATTGCATTTTGTAATATGCCTGCAAATACTTTTCAGCATGTGGAAGGAGATTCGTTTGAAACAGGGAAGGCATTAGTGCAACAACCCTATACCAGTGCGGTAGGTTTCACAGGATCTTTTTCGGGGGGACGCGCATTGTATGATTATGCCGCAGCGCGTCCCAAACCAATTCCAGTATTTTCTGAAATGGGTAGCACCAATCCGGTTTTGTTATTAGCTGATGCACTTGAAAAAAATGCTGCATCAATTGCTACACAATATGCAGGGTCTATTACTTTAGGAGTGGGTCAGTTTTGTACCAATCCCGGAATATTAATTGCTATTGCATCTCCAGCTTTAGAACAATTCAAATCAACATTAGTTACAGCAATTAATCAGGTTCCGGCTTCAAAAATGTTGCATCAGGGAATCTTAGCTGCCTATCAAAAAAATCGTTCCAATGCATTGGCCGTAAATGCTGTTCGCAATTTAACCAGCGAGATTGCTTTAAATCAGTCAGATGCAACAGCGTTGATTGCCCATGTTTCTGGAGCCGATTTTCTAAAAAATGAAATTTTAAAAGAAGAGGTATTTGGCCCCTATGCAATACTGATTGAATGTACAGATATCGATGAATTAAAATTGGTTTGGAATAGTGTAAGCGGACAGCTTACTACTAGTTTAATGGGAACGGACTTGGACTTTGAATCCCATCCGGAATTGATTGAAATGGCTACTACTATTGCTGGAAGAGTTTTGCTCAATGGGGTGCCCACTGGAGTTGATGTATGTGCTAGTATGGTGCATGGTGGACCATTTCCTGCAACTACCGATAGTAGGTTTACAGCCGTTGGTATTAATGCAGTAAAGCGATGGGTAAGACCAGTATGTTATCAAAACTGCCCTGATCATTTATTGCCCGATGCATTAAAAGAAAATAATCCTTTGCAGATCAAGAGAATGGTTGATGGAAATCCCTATCAATAATTTGCAATTTGTGGTTCTGTTTTTTTTGCCTCAGTTATCTGGAAATAAAAGCTAAGTAAGGTGGAAAGGAAAAGGTAAACTGCAATGAGCAAACTTATTCCACCATAATATTTGTTTGCGCCAAACCAATCACCCGTTAAAAAAATAATACAAAATCCACTGGATGATTTTGCGATTTCCCAGATCCAACCAATATTACTTTTATCCATTTGTTCCGTATAAGCATAAACAAATAGAAAAAGAAATCCGCCATAAATAAACATTCCCGGGCTGCTTATATCTGCGATATGTGCAAAGAAATGACTCACAAAAGCAAACAATACAAAAAGTTGGATCCAAACCCAAATATCAAATAGGGTACTATTTTTTGTATCATATTTTTCAAAATGATACACATCTTCAATTTTAAATACGGGATAATTAACTGCAACATCCGATGGTCTCCAACCAGTTGGCATAAACCAGATCCTGAATTTGTCTTTCCAATTTTTTGTGCGCCATGCATCTTTAATTAATAATCCTAGATGAATGAAATTGATCTTAATCGGATTCCATGTTTGAACTGGTCTGGTGATTCCATAAACAGCAGGAATATTGGGTAGCTCTTCTTGAAAACTGCCAAACCATTTATCCCAAAATATAAAAATCTGTCCGTAGTTCTTATCAAGATATTCCTTATTAATAGCATGATGTACGCGATGGTGTGATGGGGTAACAATGATCTTTTCCAAAAAACCCATCTTTCCAATATGCCTGGTATGATACCAAAACTGAGCGAACAAATGTAATGGTGCAACCACAGCAATTATCTGGGCGGGTACACCTAAAAGTGCAGCTGGCAATAAAAAAATTGTAAACAACCTAAAAAAAGAGGATACACTTTGTCTGAGTGCACAAGCAAGATTGTATTCCTCACTACTATGATGTATGATATGAACGTTCCAAAAAATATTATACTCGTGATCTATCCGGTGAACAAGGTATCCGGTAAGGTCTAATGCTAGAAATGCGATCACATACCAGAGCCAGCTTGCCTGCACATGTATAATTGCGAAATGATTCACCATCCAGTTATAACTTATAATTGTAATGCTTAATCCTAGCACATCCTTGGTTGCATTGGTAATGCCCGAACTGAGGCTTGAAATCATATCCATACTTCTTACAGTATCATTACCCTTATACCAACCATACCATTTTTCAAATAATACCAGTACCAAAAATGCTGGCATCGCAATAAGCAGTATTTTTCCGTATTGTTCCATATGGCAAATAAATTTTTACAATCGAACCCAATTTAAGTAGGAATATTTAAATTAATCTACAATTTTATAGCATGAAAACAGCACCAATTCAGATAGATTATCCTATATATAAAAATAAACCGGGACATCATTTTTTTTGCATCGATGCGCATACCTGCGGGAATCCGGTTAGGGTGGTAGCTGCAGGCGGGCCAGCTTTGGAAGGAAATAATATGAGCGAAAAACGCCAGCATTTTTTGCGTGAATATGATTGGATTAGGAAGGGACTCATGTTCGAGCCTCGTGGGCATGATATGATGAGTGGAAGTATTCTGTACCCCCCAATGGATCCTCAGAATGATGTGGGTGTTTTATTTATTGAAACAAGTGGTTGTTTGCCAATGTGCGGACATGGAACAATTGGCACGATCACAATTGCCATTGAAGAAGGATTGATCAAACCCAAACAGCCAGGCATTGTAAGGATGGAAGCACCTGCAGGCTTGGTGCTCATTTCTTATCAACAAGAAGGCAATAAAGTAGTATCCGTTAAACTCACCAACGTGCCTGCCTACCTTGCAGCTGAAGGAATTAAAGCTTCATGCGCAGGTTTGGGTGAATTGACAATGGATGTGGCTTATGGTGGAAATTTTTATGCCATCGTGGATACACAAGAACATTTTAAAGGATTAGAACATTATGAAGCAGGTGAATTAATTAGTTGGTCCAGAGAACTGCGTACGAATATTAATAAGCAATACCAATTTGTTCATCCAGAAAATCCAACCATTAATGGATGTTCGCATATTTTATGGACGGGTACTGTTTTAGATCCAACTTCTACTGCGCGGAATGCAGTGTTTTATGGCGACAAAGCCATTGATCGATCACCATGTGGTACGGGCACTTCAGCAAGAATGGCGCAGTGGTATGCGAAAGGAAAATTGAAAGCAGGAGATACATTCATTCATGAAAGTATTATCGGCTCAAAATTCATTGGAAGAATTGAAGAAGAGACGCAGGTAGATGGTAAGCCTTCCATCAGACCAAGTGTGGAAGGGTGGGCTAGAATTTATGGATACAATGAAATTACTATTGATCCCGATGATGATCCCTATGCATACGGTTTTCAGGTTCTATAAACGAGTTGTTATTGATAGCTCAATCATTTAATTTTAGTCACCTAAAATAATACCATGAAAAAACTGCTTTTGATTTTGATTTGTGCATTCAATCTTGCACATGCGCAATCACCTAAAATCTGGTCAAAGGAAAAGGCAAATGTTTGGTATGCACAGCAGCCATTTCTAACTGGTGCTGATTTCTTGCCAAGTACCGCTATCAATCAATTAGAAATGTGGCAGGCTGATACATTCGATACAGCAACAATCAACCGTGAATTGGGTTGGGCCGAATCTTTAGGCTTTAATACCCTTCGCGTTTTTTTACATAATCTAGTATGGAAGGAAGATGCAAAGGGTTTTAAGAAGAGGATCGATATTTTTTTGACAATTGCAGATAAACATCATATCAAACCACTCTTTGTATTTTTTGATGATTGTTGGAATGAAGAGCCTATGTCTGGAAAACAACCTGAGCCCAAGCCTGGTGTTCATAATTCGGGATGGATGCGTAGTCCGGGTAAATCTATGCATAACGATAGCACACAATGGATCATCCTGGAAGCCTATGTGAAAGACATTCTCAAAACCTTTAAGAACGATCAACGAATTTTATTATGGGATCTGTATAACGAGCCAGCCAATAGTGGATATGGCATGAGTTCGATGCCACTGTTAAAAAATATTTTTCAATGGGCTTGGTCAGTTCGCCCTTCGCAACCACTTACAGTAGGTGTTTGGTTTGAAGAGTTCCCATCAATTAATGCTTTTCAATTATCAAATTCAGATGTAATTTCTTTTCATAATTATGGCGATACGAATTCATTAAAACAAACCATCGATAGTTTGGAGAAAAAGGGTAGACCCATTATTTGTACAGAATACATGGCAAGAAAGCAAAACAGTTTGTTTATTACACATTTACCCATCTTCAAGCAACATAAAGTAGCAGCTATTAATTGGGGATTTGTAAGTGGTAAAAGCAATACTATTTTCCCCTGGGGCAGCAAACTAGGAAGTCCGGAGCCTGCTATTTGGTTCCATGATATTTTGCGCAAGGATGGTTCTTCCTTCGATAAAAAAGAAACTGATTTTATTAAAAAGATCAATAGCCGTAATTAGCATAGAATCCCGAAATTTGCATTCTAATTCATTGCAGACAGGATAAATCATATAGTATGAAAGTAGTTGTATTGGGAGGCGGCATCATCGGATTGAGTAGTGCCTATTATTTGAAAGAAAGTGGTCACGAAGTTGTATTGATCGATAAAACAGATATTAGTAGTAACTGTTCTTATGGGAATGCTGGTTATGTTTGTCCCAGCCATTTTATTCCGTTAGCTACACCGGGAATTGTAAAACAAGGTTTGAAGTGGATGTGGAATTCGAGGAGTCCCTTCTATGTTCAACCTAGGCTTAATTTGAGTTTGATTGACTGGGGATTAAAATTTATGAATGCGGCAACACCAGAAAAAGTAGAACAAGCGGCGATACCTTTAAGAGATGTAGCAATACTTAGTAAGAAACATTATGAAGAATGGACAAGACTGCCTCAGTTTAATTTTGCCTATGCTCAAAAAGGGTTGTTAGAAATATTTCAAACTGATGCAGGAGCTGCTCATGCAGAACATGCTTTACATAAAGCACATGAATTGGGGTTGAGTGATACGGTACTACTTTCCTATGATCAATTGCAAGCGCTTGAGCCACAAACAAAAATCAATGCCAAAGGAGCGATTCATTTCAAATGTGATGCTCATTTATATCCCAATAAATTAATGGAGCAAATGATTGCTCATTTAAAACAAGTGGGAGTGGTATTTAAAACCAATGAAGAAGCAATTGGTTTTGAAAATGCAGGTGGAAAAATCACCAAAGTAAAGACCAATAAATCTATCTATGATGCAGATGCGATAGTTATTGCATCAGGTTCCTGGTCGCGCGAGTTGGCTGCAAAAATGGAAGTGAAGATCCCAATGGTAGCCGGCAGAGGTTATTCCGTAACATTAGAAGATTCACCTTATACCATTAATCACCCTTCCGTTTTAATTGAGGGAAGAGCCGCATTAACCCCAATGGATGGGAATAAGATCAGATTCGGAGGCACCATGGAAATTACCTCCACTAATACAGCTCCGCGTATTGAAAGGGTAGAAGGATTATTGGCTGCTGTTAAAAGATTCTATCCTGAATTTGAGGTACCTGTTCCTACAATTGATAAGATCTGGTACGGTTTTAGGCCTTGTTCAGCGGATGGACTCCCTTATATTGGCAGAACAAATCGTTGGAGCAATGTGGTGATGGCTACGGGGCACTCGATGCTTGGACTCAGCTTGGGTGCTGGTACGGGTAAATTGGTGAACGAGCTGATTAACGAAGAAAAATTAAGCATGGACATAAAACCATTCGATCCGAATCGCTTTAGTTAATTGTCTTTATTATTTTGATAAACGGCTTTATTAGTTTCGTCTAAGTTGTACTTTTATATACTATGATTGATTTTGACTGTTATAATGTTTCATATGAGCAAACAGGTTACTTTTCAAAATTAGTGACTGATTATCTCAACCATTCTTCAAGTCTTTCTGAATTTTACAGTTATCAGCCCTCCCTCGAAGGAATCAAAGCTTCTATTGAATCAAGACAATCTTTTGATACACCAAGAGATTTGCTAGTGGAAGTATTAGCAGAACAGTATCAAGGCTTAGAACAATCTCAAAGATTGCAAGGGAACATAAGCTTGCTGAGCAAAAAGAATACATTCACTGTTACAACAGCCCATCAGCCCAATATTTTTACAGGGCCATTATATTTTATTTATAAGATTTTGCATGCTGTAAAGCTGGCTGATTATCTTACTAAGGAATTGCCAGAGAATAATTATGTTCCTGTATATTATATGGGTAGTGAAGACGCAGATCTTGATGAGTTGGGTCAGATTAATTTAGCAGGTCAGCCGCTTATGTGGCAGACAAAACAAACCGGTGCGGTAGGAAGAATGTTGGTTGATAAACAATTTATGCAGTTGATAGATGCTATTGAAGGGCAGATAGGGGTTTTAGAAAACGGGCCATCACTGGTTCAATTATTTAGAACAACTTATACGCTAGGAAAAACCATTCAACAAGCCACGCTAGAATTGGTAAATAGTCTGTTTGCGGAATATGGTGTAGTTGTTTTGATCCCAGATAATGCAAAATTAAAATCAGCCTATCATTCGGTTGTTAAGAAAGAATTAGTAGAAAGATTTTCACATGAGCTTGTATCCGAAACAATTGCCGCTTTAAAGGATCATTATAAAGTACAGACTGCGGGTCGAGAACTTAATTTATTTTATCTATTAGGTCAATCTAGAATAAGAATTGAATTAGAAAAAGATAATTATCTGATTAAAGAATTGGGGATCTCATTTACCCAAACAGAGATCTTAACTGAATTAGAAAATTATCCAGAAAGATTTAGTGCGAATGTGATTCTACGTGGAGGTTTTCAAGAAACCGTGTTGCCAAATATTGCATTTATTGGAGGAGGAGGGGAGCTGGCTTATTGGATGGAATTAAAAAAAGTTTTTGAGGCGGCAGAAATTCCTTATCCTGTATTGGTATTACGTAATTCTTTTTTAATCATGAAGCAGTCGCAGTATGATAAATTAGGTAAATTAGGATTTGAGTTGCCATCCATTTTTAATAACGCTTTTGATTTATTGAATCAGTTAGTAAAAAGAGAATCAGCGTCCAATTGGGATATCAGTGACGAAATGAAGGCTATCAGTGTATTATACAAAAAACTGCAAGAGAAAGCAGCTACAATTGATAGTACTTTAAATGAACATGTTATTTCGCTTGAAATAAAGTCGGCCAAGAAACTAGCAGAACTGGAAAAGAAAATATTACGTTCTGAAAGAAATAAATTTGTTGCTTCTAAAAGACAAATTGCGGCGATTAAAGAAGACCTTTTCCCCAAAAATAGCCTGCAGGAAAGACGCTATAATTTTTCTGATTATTATGGAAGAATGGGTAAAGAATTTATGCAACTGGTCTATCAGGCATCTCCTGCATTAGAAATGCAATTCACTATTATTGTAATAAAATAATTTCAAAAATTATTGATCAAACTCGTTTGGCCAATCCTTTTTCAATAAATGAATCTTGGCAGCTACTTCGTCATTTAATTGAACTTTGTAGGCTGCGATTTTAGAAGAAATATTTTCATCAGCACTACCTATAATTTGTGCTGCTAAGATCCCCGCATTTTTTGCAGCGTTTAATGCAACTGTAGCAACTGGTACCCCGTTTGGCATTTGTAATATCGAGAGAACTGAATCCCATCCGTCGATTGAATTAGAAGACTTGATTGGTACGCCAATTACAGGTAAAGTTGTGATCGATGCGATCATACCTGGTAAATGAGCAGCACCACCAGCACCTGCGATAATGGTTTTTAACCCCCTGTTTTTTGCTTGTTGTGCATATTCCACCATTCGAATTGGTGTTCTATGTGCAGAAACTACGGTAAGCTCAAATGCGATCCCAAATTTTTGTAAAATATCTGCAGCATCCTGCATTATTTTAAGGTCGCTATCGCTTCCCATTACAATTCCTACCAATGGCTTATTTGTATTCATGATGCTGTGTTACTATCGCAAGATAAATTAATTTATTGAGCCGATTCTAATTCCATCAACTTTTCGAAAGCTGTTTCATATTCTTGATTCAGGGTATTGAATTGCGATTGAATAGATTTGTAATCGTTTTCTAATTGTACAAATTTGTTTTTGTCGGCATAAATGCTTGGGTCGCCCATGGCAGCTTCGATCCTTAATTTCTCTGCCTTCGCCTTATTCAAATTCGATTCAATTTGCTTTAATAGTTTCTGTTGTTTTTGAACTTCTTTTTGTAAATCTTTATTGATTGGCCCCTTTTCAGGTACAGGTTTAGGTTGTTCTTTTTTAGGTTCCGGTTTTAACTCAGGTTTTTGTTCCGCCTTAGCCGATTCTTGTTTGGCCATACGTTCATTCCATTCCACCCATTCCTGATAAGATCCTTTAAATTCCTTGATCTGATTATCTACGATTTCCCAGATCTTATTAGCTGTTTTAGAAATAAAATATCGGTCGTGGCTTACAAGAATAATACTTCCCTCATATTTGTTTAAAGCTTCGGCCAATAGATCAACCGAATGCATATCCAAGTGGTTGGTAGGCTCATCTAATATGAGGAAATTAGCTTTACTAACGATGGTCTTTGCCAATGCCACACGTGCTTTTTCACCCCCACTTAATACCCTAATTTTTTTATCAATATCGTCACCCCCAAATAGAAACGCACCCATTAAACTTCTTAATTCTACATCGCTTTTTTTACTACCACAACTCTGCATTTCTTCTAAAATAGTATGCGTCATAGTTAAGGCTTCTAGCTGATGTTGTGCGTAGAAACTTTCTTCCACATTATGTCCCCATACGCGCTCGCCCGTAAATGATTCTGTACCTGCCACCATTCTAAGAACGGTTGACTTTCCCTTACCATTCGCTCCGATCAAGGCAATTTTATCACCTCTATCAATTTCAGCACCGGTATGAGCAACAATATTAATGTTCCCAAAACTCTTACTTACATCTTTTAATGAAACCAGCACTCTTCCCGGAACCTTTTCTAATTGAAAATTGATGCGCAGATCTGGTCGCTCTAATTGCACATCCTCAATTTTATCGATCTTATCCAATCTTTTCTGAACACTCTGAGCCTGAGCAGCCTTACTGGCTTTGGCTTTGAATCGTTCAATAAATCGTTCTTGCTGACGAATATAATCCTGCTGATTCTCGAATGCTTTTTGTTGCATGTCGATTCGAATCATTTTTTCTTGCTCATAAAATTCATAATCACCGGAATAGATATGGATTTGTTGTTGGTATACTTCCACGATCTTATTCACCATCTTATTTAGGAAGAATTTATCGTGGCTCACGATCACCACGCTGCCTTTATAATGTAATAGGTATTTTTCTAACCATTCGATTGAGGGCAGATCCAAGTGATTGGTAGGTTCATCCATCAACAACACATCGGGCTGTTGCAAGATCATTTTTGCCAGTAATACACGCATTCTCCATCCTCCACTGAATTCCTTGTATGGGCGGATCAAATCATCATTACTGAATCCTAACCCGTGCAACACTTCTTCTGCCTTATGATGAATATTGTATCCATCTAATACATCCAACTCGTGCAGCGCATCTGTATATTTAATTAATAGGTCGTGATTCTCAGAATCATTTTCTAGCTCAATGCCAAGCGTTTCGATTTCTTTTTCCAACTGACGAACCCTTTCAAAGGCGCTTAACGCAACTTCAGTTATGTTTTCATTCGTATCAAAACTCAAAAGGTCCTGGTGTAAATAACCAATAGTGGTGTCTTTACTTTTTTCAACAGACCCTTTTGATGGGAGGTATTCACCTACCAATACTTTCAATAAGGTGGACTTTCCCGTACCATTATATCCAATTAAACCCACGCGGTCGCCCGGTTGAATATGCCATGTAGCATCTTCCACAATAACCCGTGCACCAAATTCAAACGTAACATTTTGTAATCCTATCAGCATTTCTAAAAAAGTATTTAAGGCCGCAAAGGTAATTGCAAACTGCTGCCAATGCAATTTGCTTTAAATTTGGGTACAATTTTTTTTTATGAAAAGCTCAATTAGACTGTTTTTAGTCGTTTTTATGCTCTCCTGTAATCATCAAAATGATAAAAAAGCACCTGAAACGAGTTCGAAATCAATTGCTTTATCAAAATTACCCAATTCTCCAGCCTTTAATAAATCGTTTTTGGTACTTATGAATGCTTATTTCGAGCTGAAAGAAAATTTCATAGCTGAGCAAGATAGTGGCATCGCAAAGTCATCAAGGGCATTAATGCTAGCTTCAGATAGCCTTAAACTGAACGAATTAGAAGCCGATAGTAATCTGGTATTAACCGCTCGCACTTATTCAGAAGGGATTTCATCTGAATTAATTGGCCTTATAGGCGAGCCGAATTTACTTGCTAAAAGAAGGTCATTTCAAATGGTGAGCGACCAACTGTATGATCTTATCAGAACTGTTCAGTTCGATCAGCTAACCCTTTATCATGCTTATTGTGGAAATGCTTTTGACGACCAAGGGGCCTACTGGATCTGCCAACCTCAGGATCAAAAAAATCCTTATATACCAAAGTCTTCAACTATTTGTTACGAAGTCAAAGACACCATACATATTAGTTCTATTCAATAGTTTTCATTCATACAACATTGTATAGC
Source organism: uncultured Bacteroidota bacterium (assembly GCA_903821465.1). GTDB lineage: Bacteria > Bacteroidota > Bacteroidia > Chitinophagales > Chitinophagaceae > Sediminibacterium. The sequence continues at coordinate 23,706 of CAIJLK010000247.1, forward strand.
ATCATTTGTTAGGAGTATATGCGTTTAAAGTTTCTCTATATCTTTCTATTCTTTATTATCCTCTCTGGATATGCCTTTGCACAGGAAAAATTTACCATTAATGGTTATATTAAGGACTCCCTAAGCGGAGAAACCCTAATTGGTGCCAATATTTATATTCGTTCGGAAGGGAAAGGTGTTATTGCAAATCAGTTCGGATTCTACTCTATTACTTTAAAAAAAGGAATTTATAGAGCAATGGTTTCTTTTGTTGGCTATCAAGCAAAGGAATTGGAGATCAATTTAAATAGCAACCAGCAAAGCAATGTCTTGTTAGCACTGAGTAATGTTGCCATCAATAATGTGACTGTAGTTTCTCGTAAAAGAGATAATAATGTTAAGACAGCCCAGATGGGTAAAATGGAATTGAATATTAATACTGCTAAAGCTATTCCTGCGTTCATGGGGGAAGTGGATATTTTAAAGACCTTACAGTTAATGCCGGGTATCAGAAATGCTGGAGAGGGTAATGCCGGATTTTATGTTAGGGGTGGAGGCGCTGATCAAAACCTGATTTTATTGGATGACGCAGTTGTGTACAACACGGGTCACTTGTTCGGATTCTTTTCCATTTTCAATAGTGATGCCATTAAAAATGTTACGCTAATAAAAGGTGGGATGCCGGCACAATATGGCGGTCGTTTGTCATCAGTAGTTGATGTAGCCATGAAAGAAGGTAATTCCAATAAAACACAGGTGGATCTTGGTATTGGACTCATTGCATCGAGGTTTTCTATACAGGGGCCATTGAAAAAAAATAAAGCATCCTATATGATTTCTGCTCGAAGAACCTATGCAGATGCACTAGCAAAACCTTTTATAAAAAAAACAAGTGATTACTACGGTTCTGGTTATTTCTTTTATGATTTGAATGCAAAAATGAATTACGAATTTTCCGAAAAAGATCATTTGTATTTAAGCGGATATTTTGGAAGGGATAAATTTAATTTCAATAATTCGAAGCGCTCTTTTAAAACAGAAATTCCTTGGGGTAACTCAACTGCAACATTAAGATGGAACCATATTTTTAATAAGAAATTATTTGCCAATACCACCCTTGTTTATAACGATTATAAGTTTGCATTGAATGGTAAGCAAAACGATTTTAATATCAATCTGTCTTCTGGTATTCGCGATTTAAATGCTAAAACCGATTTTGATTATTATGCATCCCCGGAGCACAAAATAAAATTCGGTGTTCAATATACTTTTCACACTTTCCTTCCGAATGTACTTAGTGGCAATCAGGATAGTGTAGTGTTTGCCCCACAAAATGCCAACAAGAAATATGCAAATGAGTATGCAGCTTATGTGCAGGATGATTGGGAAATCAATTCAAAATTAAAATTGAATCTCGGTATCCGCTATAGCCGTTTTCAACAAGTAGGAAGGTATACCAAATATATTCGTGATGTGAATGGAAATATATTGGATAGTGTTGTTTATGGGAAGGGACAAACAGTGCAAGTTTATGGAGGCTTTGAGCCAAGAGCTACCATGCGTTATGAACTCAATGAGACTAGTTCCATCAAAGCCGCGATCACACATAACTTACAATATATTCATTTGGTAACCAATGCTGGAACCACTTTGCCTACAGATCTTTGGGTGCCAAGTACGGCAATTGTTCAACCACAATTAAGCTGGCAATATGCATTGGGTTATTTCAAGAATTTCAAAGAAGGCATGTTTGAAACTTCGGTGGAAATGTATTATAAAACCATGGAAAATCAGATCGAATACAGAGAAGGATATACGCCATCCTTAAAAGATCCGGAAGAAGAATTTGTATTTGGGAAGGGATGGAGTTATGGCACTGAATTTTTTATAAATAAAGTAAAGGGCAGGTTAACTGGTTGGTTTGGGTATACGTTAAGTTGGACCTGGCGTCAATTCAAAGACCTCAACGATGGGATGAAATACCCGAGTAGAAATGATCGCAGGCATGACTTGTCGATTGTAGCAAATTATGAATTAAATAAAAAATGGAAACTAGGATCTGTATTTGTGTATGGAACTGGTGCTGCTATTTCGGTACCTGAAAGATTTTATTTTGTGGGTGGTACATTAACACAGGAATTTAGTCGCATCAATGCTTACAGAATGGCAGCTTATCATCGATTAGATTTTGCAGCTACCTATATACCGTCGCACAAGCCCAATTCAAAATATAGCAGTAACTGGGTATTTAGTGTGTACAATATTTATAGTAGAATGAATCCTTATTTTATTTATTACGACCAAACCGGGTCGGCCGCAACAGGCGATTTAAAAGTTACAGCCAAGCAGGTGTCGCTGTTCCCCATCATTCCATCTGTTACCTGGAATTTGAAATTCTAGTTATTCTTTGGGTTTGTATTCAATGATTACTTTGGCATTCTTTTCTTCAGTTGAAGTAAGAAATACCTCATATCTTTTTTTGCCGGCGGTGATCACCATCAGCGCAGTATTCGGTGGAATTTCTCCCAGGTTTTCAGCCACCATGATGAATTCATGTCTGGGGTCTTCTTTCGACATCTTTATTTTCAAGGTAATGGGGGTATAGCTTAGTCCCCCGTTTTTTACCACCTGAATATTATTGTGAAATACAGAGATCGAATCATGGTCGATTGTGCCATTATCGTAAAAATCAATTTGAATAAAGCTTTCGTCGGTTTGAATTGTTTTAACCAAATTATTTTCACGCTCCACTAATACTTTTGGAAGCGGGGTGTTTGTAGGTGGACTGAGCACTTTTGTTTTATTTGGAATAGTATCCTTCTTTTTCGGTTCTGCAATAACACTACTGCCTTTTTCAATAGGAAGTGAAGATATTGGAGCAATTTTTGGGGATACAACCAAATTGTTTTCAGCCCCTGGCTTTATTTTAGGGGTAGTAATAGCTTTATTTGGAATAGTCTTAGCAGCTGGTGTTTGATTGCCTAAAGTTGGTTTATCTGCAGGAGCTTTTGCAATAGGTTTCGGGTTGGTTGTTGAAGGCTTTGTATTTTGAGGAACGGGTTTTACTGTTGTATTTTTTGAGGACTTAGCTGTATCCGAAGGCTTTTTCTTTAATAAAAAGTCTTCAGGAGTAAAATCAGATTTTGTTACTCTCTCTAAATATACTTTCCCCGAACCACAATCACCCTTGTCTTTTAAATTGATAGAAATGAAATTCCCTTGCAATACTTCCAGCTTGTCGATTTTTGTATAATCCAGGTAACAGGTCATTAAACAAGGCTGACTCTTATCGCCAATTTCCAGTTCCAGCAACCCCGTTTCTTTAATGATCAGGGTCTTTGATGCCGGGGTATAAATCCCTTGCATACTAGCTTTCCCGTAGAAAACGGTACTCTTATAAGAATAGGTGACACCTTTAACCGATTTGTCCTTTTTCAAATCGATCTGCACTTCGTATTTGTACATTTCTTCCCGAATACCATCCCGGTAAAGTCCGTTTGAAGAACTGAAATACCCCCTCCAAATCCCAGTAATTTTTTGTGATTCAGCTGAATAAGAAAACAATAAAAGAATGAAAAGGGTAAAAATCAATCTCATGCTACAAATCTACAATGTCAACTTACTAAAGAAGCGTTAAAGGTTTTGATTTTATAAATTGCGGTTGAGGCGCAAATCTGACTGCAATTTTGTACTTTTGCTGCTCGAATTAATTAAAGATTTGATTTAAACTACATGATACAGATTAGTTTTCCGGATGGCGCAGTGAGAGAATACCAAGAAGGAATTTCTTCCTTGGATATCGCCAAATCAATTAGTGAAGGGCTAGCAAGAAAAGTATTGGCAGCCAAAGTGAATGGACAAGTTTGGGATGCTTCACGTGCTTTAACGGAAGATGCCAGTTTACAATTAATTACTTGGGATGATGCAGAAGGCAAGAATACTTTCTGGCATTCATCTGCCCACTTAATGGCAGAAGCAGTGGAAGCATTGTTTCCGGGAGTGAAGTTTTGGGTGGGACCAGCTTTAGATCGTGGATTTTATTATGATATGGACTTGGGTGGCAGACAAATGACTGATGAGGATCTGGTTCAGATTGAAAAGAAAATGAATGAACTGGCCAAGCAAAACAATCCCTATATCCGAAAGGGGATTTCTAAACAGGATGCAATTCAATATTTTGAAGAAAAAGGAGATGAATATAAGCTGGATCTATTAAAGGGATTGACTGATGGAGATATTAGCTTTTACACGCAGGGTGCATTTACAGACCTATGCCGCGGACCACATATTCCCGCCACTGGTTCTATCAAAGCCATCAAATTAACCAGTATTTCTGGGGCTTATTGGAAGGGCGATGAGAAGAATAAAATGTTGACACGTGTATATGGAGTTACTTTCCCCAATAAGCAAGATTTAGATGCTTATTTATTGATGTTGGAAGAAGCTAAGAAAAGAGATCATAGAAAATTAGGTAAAGAACTCGGCATCTATACCATGGATGATGATATCGGACCAGGTTTGATTTTATGGATGCCAAATGGTACCGTTATTATTGAAGAATTAGAAAAATTAGCAAAAGAAACAGAAGAAGATGCAGATTATAAGCGTGTGGTAACACCGCATATCGCGAAGGAGAATTTGTATATCACTAGCGGACACTTACCTTATTACCAAGATAGTATGTTTCCTCCAATGGAACTGGATGGAACTAAATACTATTTGAAGGCAATGAACTGTCCGCATCACCATAAAATCTTTTCAGCTGAATTACGTAGCTATAAGGATTTACCATTGCGTTTAGCGGAGTACGGTACTTGCTATCGTTATGAGCAAAGCGGAGAATTATTTGGATTGATGCGTGTACGTTGCTTACACATGAATGATGCGCATATCTATTGTTCAAAAGAAGATTTTGCCAAAGAGTTCCGAGCAGTGAATGACATGTATTTGAAATATTTCAAGATTTTTGGAATTGATAAATATGTGATGCGTCTTAGTTTGCACGATCCTGCTAAATTGGGTAAGAAATATATTGATGAGCCTGAATTGTGGCTAGAGACCGAAGAAATGGTACGTAAAGTATTAATTGAATCAGGTACTCCATTTGTGGAAGTTCAAGATGAAGGCGCTTTCTACGGCCCAAAAATCGATGTTCAGATCTGGAGCGCTATTGGTAGAGAGTTTACTTTGGCAACCAATCAGGTTGACTTTGCGCAGGGCCGTCGCTTTAAATTGGAGTTTACTAATAAAGAAAATGCAGCTGAGACTCCATTAATTATACATAGAGCGCCTTTGGGAACCCATGAACGCTTTATTGGATTTTTATTGGAGCATTATGCAGGTAAATTTCCAGTTTGGTTGGCTCCATTACAAGTGAAGGTGTTACCTATTAGCGATAAGTTCATGGATTATGCTTTGGCCGTGAAAGCCAAGCTGCGTAAGGCTGGCGTTAGGGTAGAAGTGGACGATAGAAACGAAAAGATTGGTAAAAAAATTCGCGATACTGAGTTGATGCGTGTTCCTTATATGCTGGTAATTGGTGAGAAAGAAGTAGCAGAAAATCAGTTGTCGGTTCGCAGACAAGGTAAGGGTGATACCGGAATTCAATCTGTTGACGCTTTTGTGGAATTAGTGGTAGATGAAATAGAAAATCGCAAATCAGCAGAATAGTCAGCTTTATTGCTATCTTTACAATGAAATAAATTATTAAATAAACAAGTTTTAATGGCATTACCACCAAGAGGGGGAGGAAGATTTAACCCAAGGTTTAACAGGCAGCCTGAGCCTGAACATCGTATTAACGAAAGAATTAGAGCCTTACAAGTTCGTTTAGTGGGCGACAATGTTACAGTTGGCGTTATTGCTACATCAGATGCTTTAAAAATTGCTCAAGAACAGGAATTAGACCTGGTGGAGATTTCTCCAACAGCCGATCCCCCTGTTTGTAAAGTAATCGATTATAAAAAATTCCTCTACGAGAAGAAGAAGAAGGAAAAGGAAATGAAAGCCAATTCCAAGCAAAGCGAAGTGAAAGAAATTCGTTTTACACCTGGAACTGATGATCATGA
>CAIJLK010000248.1 GCA_903821465.1 uncultured Bacteroidota bacterium
TCTGTTTATCACCGCGATATTTTAGAAGGACGCTTGAGAGAGCTGGCTTTTCTAAACCGTCGGATTAATATTATCATCACAGATTTACGTGAACTGGATGAAGCAGGTGTTGCTTACACTAAAAATTTCTATAGTGAAGGTGGTATTGTTGAGTTTGTTGAAATGCTCGACAAAAACGGTAACAGAACCCCGTTGATTCCGTCCCCATTATATGTAGATGGACATGATGAAGCTTCTAATGTGGCTGTAGAAGTTGCACTTACTTATAACGATGATTTCAAAGAACATATCTTCTCTTATGTAAATAATATCAACACCATTGAAGGTGGTACGCACGTTACTGGTTTCCGCCAGGCATTGACCCGCGTGTTTAAAACCTATGGTGATAAACAAGGTCTATTTGAAAGAGCGAAAGTGATGATTGAAGGAGACGACTTTAGAGAAGGCTTAAGTGCCATCATTTCTGTAAAAGTTCCGGAACCGCAATTTGAGGGTCAGACTAAAACAAAATTGGGTAATAGTGAAGTAAGCGGTATCGTTCAAACTACTGTTGCCCGTGCATTAGAAGCTTACCTTGAAGAAAATCCTCGTGAGGCAAAGAATGTAATATCAAAAATTATTTTAGCTGCTCAAGCGCGTGTTGCTGCAAAAAAAGCGCGCGACATGGTTCAACGTAAAACTGTTTTGAGTGGCGGCGGCTTACCTGGGAAGTTGGCCGATTGCTCAGAACGTGATCCTGAAAAATGCGAATTATACCTGGTGGAAGGAGATTCGGCTGGTGGTACTGCTAAGCAAGGTAGAGATCGTAGTTTTCAAGCCATCCTTCCTTTACGTGGTAAAATCTTGAACGTGGAGAAAGCTATGGAGCACAAGATTTATGAGAATGAGGAAATTAGAAATATGTATACTGCTTTAGGTGTTACCGTTGGTACTCCTGACGATCCAAAGGCATTAAACATTGTGAAACTGCGATATCATAAATTGATCATCATGACCGATGCCGATGTGGATGGTTCGCATATCGCCACATTGATCCTTACTTTCATTTTCCGTTACATGAAGGAATTGGTAGAACAGGGCTATGTTTATATCGCACAACCTCCTCTTTATTTGGTTAAAAAAGGGAAGGAACAAGAATACGCCTATAATGAAGAACAACGTAAATTCTGGATTGAAAAACTAGGCGGAGGTAAAGATGATAGCGTAAATACACAGCGTTATAAGGGTTTGGGTGAGATGAACGCCGAACAATTGTGGGAAACTACTATGGATCCAGCTCGCAGAACATTGAAACAGGTTACTATCGATAGTGCCTTTGAAGCAGACCGAATTTTCAGTATGTTGATGGGTGACGAAGTAGCCCCACGCCGCGAATTCATTGAAACACACGCCAAATACGCTAAAATTGATGTTTAATATTAAAAAGCACAATTTGTACCTTATTTAGATAGTAAAAAGGATCAAAACCAAGTTTTGATCCTTTTTTTGGGGTCTGTCGCA
>CAIJLK010000249.1 GCA_903821465.1 uncultured Bacteroidota bacterium
ATTGGGTAAAGCTTGATGAGCAAGTATATCTTGAAGATTGGAAAGAAGTAACCAAGCTTGCGCCTAAATTGATAAAGATTAATTATTATCCTGCATCTATAAATGATTCTGTTTATTTTACAATGCCGCATCAAACAGAATTTTTTACACAATATAATAAGCCTTTACTCGAGGAATTATATAGTTGGATTCGAATAGAAGAAGGTCAGTTAAAAACATATAAAATAGATATAATTGATTATAGATTAAAGGCGATTAGATTAATACAATTTTTACAAAAAGAATATGATATAGAAAACGAAAAATAATAAGCATAAAGTGTATCCTGCTATGTTAATATTCTATTTTATCTATTGTGTCTTGTCCTAAATAAGCACTACATAATGAATGTTTTTTTGAAGAAGACAGAATTGTTAAGGAAGGTTAGTTCGATAATTTAATTGCATCTGGGGGGTCTAGAAAAGTGGGATTAGAATCTATAAGAAATAATACAAACCGCGCACGATTCCGCGCCCAAAAACAAAAAAACCAAGCTGGGCTTGGGTCTTATTGATTAAAAGTGGTTTGGGCCGGGATTGAACCTTTGCCCTATAACTTACTGAAAATAATTATTTATGTTGTGCTCTGTAATCCTTTGCAGGATAGCGTTTCAGAGAAATTAAATATACAAAAATATTTTGAACTTCTTAGTAATTATTCGTCAATTTATATTCCTGTCTCTAAAAGTACACTAGGGCAACATTTGATAGTCAATGTTTTATATTTTATTAATCATTGTAAAAATAAGTGTTAGTCTCGTCCTGAATAAGCTGTTGTACCTGAGCCGTGTAAAATTATTTCCAACCAGGTAGTAAAAATTACCAATCAGAAAAACGATCATAAATTTCTTTTGTGTAATAGAGACGGTTTTAAGATTAAAATATTTAAAGCATTCTCACTCATTGCGAAACCTTTTCTGAAGTGCAGCAATCCGAACCATTAATTCTTCAAAAGTTAATTTATCCCCGTGGATCATTTCGGTACGCATAGTAGCATAATCACTTCGATAATTTTCTATCGCATATTCAGGTGGGTAAAACGATATAGTTTTTCTTGCGTGGGACGCGTAATCGATACCTGACAATGTATTGAAGTGTTTTCTGTGATCGATGATTTTTTGATAGAGATCCTCATCTTTCAAAACTTCTTCAGCGAACGGCTGATCCATCATTCTTTCAAGATCATAGAAATGCCGCGACTTGCGAAACGGATCTTGGGCATCCGCCGGCTGTTGAAACTCTTCATGCATGAGGAAGGCTTTTTCTAAAAAAGTACGTTTTGGTTCCACTGCCGGGACTTCAAACGATTGTTCTGCAAACGGCGCAGTCGACAAGGCAGTAGACAATATAGAATTTACGGTGCATGAAGTGTATGGATCAATCAGGGAGCGGGCACTGACTTCCACCTGTACCTCATCCTTTATATAGGATACAGGTGGGTATAACGAGGGATATTTTATATAAATGATTTGCGGATCATTGGGCGATTGCTTGTCTTTTTCCGGCTTAGCAGTGATATTGATTATTCCTTCCGGAACTCCGGATTTGACAAGATCTTCTTCAAGCATCGGGATCAAATCACTGATTGCAAAAGTTGCAGCGGAGCTTCTTAATTTTCCAATCTTGTTTTTCGATACAATGCCTTCAAACCCTAAGAAATCCCTTTTCAATACTAGGTCGATATCTTCCGAGAACCGGTCTATCAAGCCGAAGCATTTACTCAAAGAAGTGCCACCTTTGAAAAGAATATGCTCCTTGTGTTTTGAGCTAAACAGTACGCGCAGTACCAGCGTTACCCACCAGTCTTTTTCAATGGCTTTTTGGGTTATGCCTGTTACGGTCAACACGGCCTGGTTAATCGAACTTCTACGTTGTTCGTCCGTTAATGATAGCCAGTTCATGGTTTGTGATTTTGTAGGTCAGCGATATACTTCCTGATCCATGCAGGGGCCGATTTCAGGTCGCGCTGCAGGGTAAGCGGCTTTTCTTTTTGTAACAACGCAACCACCTTTTCTGATACTTCATCGGTGATATTTTCCTGACCCAGAGCATCAATGGCAGGGATCAGGAGTGCAGAGATCTTGCCTTTCAGTTCCATTTTACTCGGCGCTGCATGCTTGAATTGGATCTTTGCTTTACCTATAGTCATCAGCCGGTGTTGTCCATCAGTAATATAGACATGGTTAGTGGGCACCTGCGTTGATAGGCCAAGCTGGTTGAGTGCAAAAGCGCCGGTGGGACGGATATTAGCGCCAACGCGTTTGGCGATGGCCTGCGCTATCTCCTCCAGCGAAGGATATAGGATCCCCAGAACCGGGTCTTTATTAGGCAACAGGTATACACCCGCAGTAAGCCGCACCAGTTTCTCTTTTTCACATAGTCTTTGCAGCGCGGCGCGTATGGCTGTATCGGTTCCAAGATCAGCGAATTGATTGGAAACAATGACGGTGCCGTTCCGCATTCGGTTTACACGGTTTTCTACTGCTAGTTGTATGGAATTAATGTGTTTGGCCATTTGTTGGATAAAAATACGAATTTCGGCTTATAAATGTCTTTTTGTTGCGAAAACAACATGGATGCGCAACAAAAAAATAATTATAAATAATTATAAATAACTATAAATCAACTAATTATAGTTATGTTATAATTAGTTCACATATAATTCGATATAGTTTCAAAACGACTGTGCGTAAATGATGCTGGAAATACCATTAGCCTTATCCCCCTATTTCCAGTAAGCCATGATTGGAAAATCCAGTCAAATTGACCCCCTAATACCAGCGTAAACTGACCCCCATCCGCCAGAGCAATGTGTCCCCCTTGCGCCAGAGCAATGTGACCCCTAAAAATCAGTAAAAGAATTAGTTGTTTTCGTAGGAAAAAAAGATGATGTTCTTGATTCATCAAGCCCTTGCTTTTCATGTCTAATAAAACAATTGAGATGTTTACAATACGGCAGATTCTTCGACTTTATGCTACAGGGAAGGGTGCAAAATCAATCAGCCAATCAACAGGGGTTGCCCGTAATACCATTAAAAAATACTTGTATCGTTACGCACTATCAGAAAAAACATTCGATGAGATTGAAGCGATGAGTGATGCACAGATGTCACGGCTGTTCTTAATTAATGAACCAATTGTGGTAATTAATGACCGACAAACCCATTTGGAACCACTACTGCCTTCACTTGCAGCCATGCTTAAAAAGCGAGGCGTAACCAAGTACATGGTGTATGAGCATTATCTAACGCTGTGCTCTAATGGCTATAAAAGCTCGTCTTTTTTAGAAAAGCTGAACAAGTATATGCAGATAAGTAAGCCTTCTTTAAAAATGACACACAAAGCAGGTGATAAAATGTTTGTGGATTTTACAGGACAAAAATTACACTTGGTAGATGCAGATACCGGAGAGATCCATGACCAGGAAGTATTTGTAGCCATACTTGGATGCAGTCAGCTCACTTTTGTAATGGCTGTTCACTCACAATGCAAAGAAGATTTTATACTAGGATGTGAACGTGCATTGCATTTTTTTGGTGGTGTA
>CAIJLK010000250.1 GCA_903821465.1 uncultured Bacteroidota bacterium
GATATCGATTTCAGCAGTTTAGTTGATCAGCCATTTGGTGTTGCGATCTTCAACACATCAAACTATCAGCATGGTATTCAACCAAATTTGTTGTTGAAATTCCAGAAATAAGTAACCCACTGTTTTACTAAAAACAATTATCATGTTAAAGAAAAAAACAGCGCTACTATCGGTCGGGGTTACTGCGATGCTGCTCATTTTTTCAGGATGTTATAAAACCACCACCTTGGTTGTAAACCCGGGAGCTGGTATCACCACTGAAATGAGTTATGCAACAGATATTACTCCGATTTTTACGAAAAGTTGCGCACTAGCAGGTTGCCATGTTTCTGGCGGGAAAGCTCCCGACTTAACAAAAGACAACTCATATAAAGCATTGACTGGCGGAGGGTACTTAAAAGCTGGAGATCCTGATAACAGTGTACTGTATCAGTGGTTGAGTGGAAAAAAATCTCCCGTAATGCCAATGGGTTCTGGTCCAGATCAGGCTATCAACGGTAAAGTTTACGCTTGGATTAAACAAGGTGCAAAAAACAATTAAATAAAACACAATGAAAAAATATATCATTCATTTCCCTTCTTTCCAGCTTAGACTACTGTTGCTTCTTTTAGTCGCTACCGTAATCACTGGAGCAGAATTGAAGGCTCAGGATTCAACTGCTGCTGCGCCAGTAGTGAAAAAGAAATCCTTTGTAAAAAATACATTTGAAGGAAACTTCCTTATTGATAACCAAACAGTGATGGTTCCAATCAAAGGAACATTCGAATTTGATATCAATCACCGTTTCGGAACGATTGATCACCAATTCAAAGATCTGTTCGGTTTATTTGGTGGTGCAAATATGCGATTAGGATTTAGTTACACTCCCATCAAAGATTTACAAGTTGGTTTTGGTGCAAATAATTACAATATGATTGTTGATTATAGCCTGAAATATGCTGTGTTGAAACAAACAAAAGATGGTAAGACACCTGTATCTATTACTTATTCTGGTAACGCAGCGATGGATACTAGGGCTAAAAGCGATGCATTACCAATTGTTACAACCAGTGATCGTTTCTCATTCTTTAATCAGGTAATGGTTGCGCGTAAATTCTCAGAAGCATTTTCTACACAGGTGTCATTTAACTATGCACATTTTAATAATGTACCTGGATATTTAGATGCAAATCATATCGTTCAAACTGCCATGAAGAATGATCATTATTCTATATCAGTAAGTGGTCGTTTTAAAATTTCGCCTAAGACTTCTATCATAGCTAATTATGAACAACCATTAACAGAACATCCTTTGAATAATGTATATCCTAATATTAGTTTCGGATTAGACATGAAATCAAGTGGTCACGATTTCCAAGTATTCTTTGGCAACTATGGAAATACTATACCACAATTTAATTCTGTTTATAGTGATAACGACTTTACAAAAGGTCAGTATGTAATTGGATTCAATATTTCCAGACTTTGGAATTTCTAGGATTGTGATTTAGAAAAAATTAGTACCTTTTAGCAAACAAAATAGAACACAAATGAAACAAGTAATCACCCTTTCTCTTTTGGCAGTATTCGTAATTGCTGCTAGTTTCACTTTCATGCCGAACAAACCTTGGCCAGTACCTGACAAAGATGCAAAAAAGGCTAACCCTGTTAAAACTGATGCAGCATCAGTTTCTGCTGGAAAAGCTTTATGGAGTACGCATTGTTCTTCTTGCCATGGTAAAACAGGTTTAGGCGATGGTAGTAAAGCGGCACAATTAAAAACTCAGCCAGAAGATATGTCTAAAGCGTTAGTTCAATCTTTGTCTGATGGTGCTTTATTCTATAAATTATCTGAAGGAAGAGATGATATGCCTTCTTTCAAAAAGAAGCTTCCAGAAGAAGAAGACCGTTGGAATTTAGTTAACTATATGCGCACTTTGAAAAAATAATCGCATACTATTAAGAGCATAATTAAAAGGCAGTTTCAAAACTGCCTTTTAATTATCCCTCATGTTACATTATTAATTCACTTTTCTTAAGTACAGATCATGCCAGAACAAGAAATTGTTTCCAAGGAACAAAATACCAGAAGGTCAGTGCTAATGGGCATCGGCATCTTGTCGATCTTTAGTTTTCTAACCATGGGTTTCTTTTCTAAGAAAAAGAATATTATAGCCTGCGCTCCCACGCCAGATGAAAAAAAGACCATGAAATTTTTAACCCAAGATGGTCAACTTGTTGAAGTTGATATTTCAAAAATAAATTCTTTAAAAGAGAAAGCCTCTAATAAAGAAATGCAACAATGGGTTAAAAGGTAAATCACATTTAAATTGTTTCAATGAAAACCAACGATACATCCAGGAGAGAATTTATTTCGGCTACATTGTTAGCTGGATTAGCTGTTACTGGTTGTTCATCTGGGAAAAACCCTTTTGAACCAGATGCAGCAACAATAGAAACAGTGAAGCCTTCAGGCGAGATGATCAAACTACTTTCTGTTGACGGAGAAGTAATAGAAGTTGATAAGGCTTTTTTAAAGCCGGTTCCATCTCTGCCTCAAGTTTCTAATGAACTTGCCAGACAAGGAATTCTAGGTAAGAAATTTGTCATGGTGATTGACTTGTCAAGATGTAAAAGCTTGAAAAAATGTCAGTCAGCCTGTAATCATATGCACAGTATACATCCAGGACAAAACTGGATCAAAGTATACCCGCTACACGAAGCTGAGCACACTGCTCCTTATTGGCAACCTACCACTTGTATGCATTGTGATGAACCACCTTGCGTAAAAGTTTGTCCAGTCGATGCCACTTTCAAAAGACAAGATGGTATTGTGTTAATCGACAGCGATCGTTGTATCGGTTGTAGATTCTGTATGGCTGCTTGTCCGTATTCAACTCGCGTATTTAACTGGGAAGAGCTTGACCTACCAAAAGAAATTGCTGATAAACCGTATTCCTGTGAAACAAGTGTTCCACAGAAAAAAGGAACAGTGGGTAAATGCGATTTCTGTCCGGATATGGCCAGGAAAGGTGAATTACCACATTGCGTTTCTGCATGTCCGAATGGTGTATTCATGTTTGGCGATATGATCGAAGATGTTGTAACCAATGGTGCTGAAACCTTCCGTTTCAGTGATTTGGTAAGAGATAAAGCAGGCTATCGTTTAATGGAAGATCTGGGTACTAAACCAAGTGTGTATTATTTACCACCGGTGAACAGAAACTTCCCATTTGAAAACAATGAAGAGAAAGAGGAAAACAAAAAAAGTTAACCCTAAATCATAGAACGTGGAAAGTTTAGCAAAAGAACAAATTATAAAAGACCTGCTGCCGCAAAAATTTGGCAAAGCCGGTAAGATTTGGGTTGGAATATTATTAGCATTTTGTACGCTTGGATTCGTTGCTTACTGTATCCAATTAAAAAAAGGATTGGTAGTTACTGGTTTGCGCGATTATGTATCATGGGGTATCTACATCTCAAACTTTGTATTCTTTGTTGCCATCAGTTTGGTGGGTTCATTGATCACTGCAGTTTTGAGATTAACCCAAGCAAAATGGAGTACACCACTTACTAGAATTGCAGAAATTATTGCTGTATCAGCTATCACATTTGCTTCGATCATCATCGTAGTAGATATGGGACGTCCTGACAGATTTTATAATTTATTTCTGCATGGTCGTTTACAATCACCCATTGTTTGGGACGTAATTGTAATTACTACTTATTTCTTTGTGAGTATTCTTTTATTGTATTTCCCATTATTACCCGATATGGCAATCCTGATGAAATACAAAGATCAAACTGGCATGTTATGGCTGAATAAGTTATATGCCTATTTAGGTAAATTCTGGAAAAACACAGCTGCACAAATTCATATCAGTGAAAAAGCGATTAATATTTTATCTATCACAATCATTCCAGTAGCATTTGCCATTCACACGGTTACTTCATGGCTTTTTGCAACTACGTATCGCCCAGGATGGGACAGTACCAACTTTGGTGCCTACTTTATTTCTGGAGCATTCTTAGTTGGTGCTGGAGCAGTGGTTGTAGCGATGTTTGTGTTCAGAAAAGCATATCATCTTGAAAACTATATTAAGGATGAACATTTTGATAAAATGGGTAAAGTATTAGTGCTATTAGCTTTATTGTATTTATACTTTAACGTGAACGAGTTCTTAGTGCCAGCTTTCAAAATGAAAAAATCAGAAGAAGAACATTTGATGGGATTATTTACTGGAGAATTTGCCTATGTATTCTGGTTTGCTATTTCTACAGCCATGTTGATTCCTATCATCATTTTAATTCAGAAGAAAGGAAGAAAACCTTTGCCAGCATTTATCGCAGGGATCCTGGTAGTAATCGGATCATGGTTTAAGAGATATTTGATTGTTACCCCAACATTATTGCATCCATTTTTACCGATGCACGATGTTCCGGAATCATATAAACATTATTTCCCATCATGGCAGGAATGGTCAATTGCAATGGGTTCCTTAGCCGGAGCTTTATTAATCATCACCTTTTTTGCAAGAATTTTCCCAATTATTCCAATTCAGGAAACCATCAACGAAATCGAAGAACATGAACAAGCATAGCAAAATATTCATTACCGCTATACTATTACAGTTATTAGCGATTACTGCATTTTCGCAGGTGGAAAAAAATGATCTTTCTTTAAGCATTAGTTATTTCAATAGTAATAACCATACGCAGTATTTGATTGCACATGCTAAATCTAAGATTGATGGAAAGTTTCAATTGATTCCGAATATCAATCTCAGTTTTTATATCGGAACAGAAGATGCTGCCAATTTGTTGGGAAAAGCCGTAACGAATGAAAAAGGTGATGCATTGTTATTTGTTCCTCCAGCTGCAAAAGGCGAGTGGAAAAAATCAGCAAAAGTTAGTTTTATCATCGTGTCACAAAAAACAAAAGAATTTGATGAAGCAAAAGGCAATGTTGAAATTACCAAAGCTAAAATTCAAATTGATACTTTGGCTGACAAGAAAATCACAGCTACTTTACTGGAATTAAAAGATACAGTATGGACTCCTGTTAAAGCTATCGATGTTAAGTTTGCTATTAAAAGGATGGATGCAGATCTGAATATTGCTGAAACACCAACTTATGCTACTGACTCTTTAGGAGTTGCTAGTGCAGATTTTAAAAGAGATAGTTTACCTGGAGATTCAAAAGGGAATCTTACTTTAATTGCTAAAGTAGAAGACAACGATTTATACGGAAATCTTTCTTCAGAGAAAGTAGTGCCATGGGGAAAATCAATTAAATATTATACAGAATACGATAGACGAACATTGTTTGCCAGAAGGGGTAAATCTCCAATTTGGTTGGAGTTATTGGCCTATTCAATTGTTGTGGCTGTTTGGGGAATATTAATCTACTTGATGGGACAAATTAAAAAGTTAAAACAGCTTGGAGTTAGTTAGCAGTTACCGTTGAAATAGTAACCAAAGAAAACGGGTGGCCTTGGTCACCCGTTTTTATTTTGCATTCACACATTCATGTAATAAATAAAATCTTTTCAAATTCTTGCTTTAAATTCAGGCATACCAAAACCTGTAGCTATGCAAAAAATTGCATTTGTAATTTGTTTAATGATCGGCTCTGCCTTTTATTCTGGAGCGCAAAATATCCCAACACCCAAATCTCATTTTGGGTTCTCAATAGGAGATAATTATCAGCTTGCTACTTTCACAGAAACCGAATCGTATTTAAAAAAATTAGCAGCCGTTTCAAAAAAAATGAAACTGGTTTCTATAGGCAAAACTGAAGAAGGTCGTAATCAGTATATGGTGATCGTTTCTGATCCTGCAAATTTGGCGAAGTTAGATAAGTATAAATCTATATCTCAACGAATGGCAAGAGCAGAGGGCATTTCAGATGCCGATGCTAAAGCGCTAGCAGCAGAAGGCAAAGCAGTTGTTTGGATCGATGGTGGTTTGCATGCTACAGAAGTGGTAGGTATACATCAATGGATCGAATCTTTGTATCAGATCATTACAAGAACAGATGAAGAGACAAAAAGAATTTTGCAATCAACCATCATATTGTTTGTGCATGCAAATCCTGACGGACAAGAACTAGTTTCTAACTGGTACATGCGCAATACTGATACGTTAAAGCGAACCACATCTAATTTGCCAAGGTTGTATCAGAAGTATATTGGGCATGATAATAATCGCGACTTCTACATGATGAATATGAGTGAGTCTAAAAATATGAGCAGACAACAATATATCGAATGGATGCCTCAGATCTTATACAATCACCATCAAACCGGTCCGGCCGGAACAGTAGTTGCTGGTCCGCCTTATCGTGATCCATTTAATTATGTGTATGATCCATTATTAGTAACAGGAATTGATGCAGTAGGTGCTGCAATGAGCAGTAGATTAAATGCAGAAGGTAAACCTGGATACACCATGAAAAGTGGTTCGGTGTATTCTACTTGGTGGAATGGTGGATTAAGAACAACGGCCTACTATCATAATATTATTGGATTGCTTACAGAAATTATTGGAAGTCCAACCCCTTCAAAAATCCCCTTTGTTCCTAGTCGCCTCATACCCAATAGCGCAACCCCTTTCCCAATAGAACCAAAGCAATGGTATTTTAGAAATTCAATTGATTATTCAGTCTCTTTAAACTATGCGGTATTAAATTATGCTGCTAGATATAAGGACGAATTGTTAATGAATATTTATACCATGGGTAAACACGCCATAGAAGCGGGAAGCAAGGATCATTGGACATTATCTCCTAAAAAAGTGGAATTAGTAACAGATTTATATAAGGAGGATAAAAAAGAAATAAAGGGCGATACATTGCCAGTTGAATATTTTGGAAAGATCTATCGCAAGCAAGAACTTAAAGATGCAAGAGGTTATATTGTTCCCATTAATCAAACTACAACAGCTGTTAATTTTATAAATATTCTGATCAACAGTGGCATTAAAGTTGAAATTGCAAAATCAGATTTTACTGTTGCTGGTAAAGCATATCCTGCTGGTTCTTATATAGTAAAAACCAATCAGGCTTTTCGTGCCCATGTAGTTGATATGTTTGAACCACAGGATCATCCGAATGATTTTCAATATCCGGGCGGACCACCAGTGCGTCCATATGATGCTGCAGGTTGGACGCCAGCATTTACTATGGGTATTCAGTTTGATCGGATTTTAGAATCTTTTGATGGACCGTTCGAAACCATTCCATACGGACAAGTGCAAGTTGCTAAAGGAAAATTGCAGGAGTCAACTTCTGCTGTTGGTTTTTCTTTTTCAACGAAAGACAACGCCAGCTTTATTTTATTAAATGAATTGTTGAAAGCAGGCATTCCTGTATCAAAAAATGCGAATCAGTTTTATGTGGCAAATAATGCTATAGTAATGTCTTTATTAAAAAAGGCAACAACTGATTATGGCTTGGTTATTACCAGTGAAGAAAAAAGTATCAAAGAATCTGTAGCTGTTGCTGCAAAACGCATCGCATTGTGGGATAATTACGGAGGCTCCATGTCTGCAGGTTGGGTAAGGTGGATCTTTGAGCAATATCATTTTCCATTTAGTCTGATCTATGCAAAAGAGATTGATAGTGTTGATTTAAAAGCGAAGTATGATATGATTGTTTTTGTAGGTGGTGCGATTCCATCAGTTAGACCAGAAGCGCCAAGTGGTTTCGAAGATAGAGAACCTAAAACTGATGAGATACCTGCAGAGTTTCAACCAATGCTTGGGAAAATCACAGCATCAAAATCTATCCCAGCACTTAAAAAGTTTTTAGAAGCAGGCGGTGATATTGTTGCAATTGGAACCAGTGCAAACCTAGCGTACCATTTACAATTACCAGTACGGAATGCGTTGGTTGAAATGGTGAATGGGAAAGAGAAAAATTTGCCAGGTGAAAAATTTTATATTCCGGGATCAGTGATGCAAATGGAAGTCGATAATAAACTAAAAGAAAACTGGGGCATGGGAAATAAAGCAGATGTTTATTTCAGTGCCAGTCCCGTTTTTAAATTATTGCCTGGTGCTATATCCAATGGCGATGTTACACCACTTGCATGGTATGCATCAGATAAAACTTTAAGAAGTGGTTGGGCTTTTGGTCAGTCTTATTTACAAGACGGAGTAGCAGCTTTTGTAGCTAAAGTGGGTAAGGGCCATTTATATGTGTACGGACCAGAGATCACATTCCGCGGACAAACACATGGCAGTTATAAAATGCTTTTTAACCCTTTATTTGATGTGAAGTAATTGTTTGACTATCAGGGGGACTAACCATCCCCCAAAATTAAATTTGATAAATTAGATGTACATACATACATTTGTGTTGTGAAACTGGAAAAAGCCATACAAAGTAATAAATTTAAGAACGAGACTCAAAAAGCTGCGTTGAATGTTTTATATACTGGATGGTGGTTAAAGACCAATATGAGTAATGGGTTAAAGGAATTTGGTTTAACACATGAGCAGTATAATGTGCTCAGAATATTAAAGGGTAAGTATCCAGACCAAATTTGTGTTAGAGATATTGCTTGTAGGATGATCGAAAAGAATTCAAACGTACCAAGGATTATAGACCGTTTAGAGATAAAAAAACTGGTGAAAAGAAATAGTTCGGTTTTAGACAAACGGGAGACTGTAATTTCTTTAACGCAAACTGGAATACTGCTTTTGGAAGCTAGTACAAAATCAATTGATCAGAGTATGGACAAAATTTCAATTCTTACAGAATCAGAATCTGTACAATTGAATAAGTTGCTTGAGAAAATGCGTAGTACAGAAGAATAATTTTTTTTTAAATTAATACATGTATATACATTTAAATTAGTGCATATGAAAACGATATTACATAAAGCAAACACAAGGGGGCATGCCAATTTTGGTTGGTTGAATAGCTTTCACACTTTCAGTTTTGGGAAATATAATAACCCTGAGAGAAATAATTTCGGAGCACTAAGGGTATTGAATGACGATACAGTAAGCGCAGGAATGGGCTTTGGTACACACCCACATGATAATATGGAAATAGTTTCTATTCCTTTATCAGGCGATTTGCATCACCAAGATAGTACGGGTAGAAATGAGATTATCCGTGAACATGATGTACAAATTATGAGTGCAGGCAGTGGAATTTCCCATAGCGAAGTGAATGCAAATAAGGATAAGGAAGTTAAATTCTTGCAGATCTGGGTGTTTCCAAAACTGCAAAATATTACTCCCCGTTACGAGCAAAAATCTTTCTTACCAGCAGATCGAATTGATCAGATTTTAAATGTAGTAGCTCCCGATAACAAAGACGCCATTTTCATTAACCAAGATGCATGGTTTTCTCTAGGAAATTTTTCAAAAGATTTCTCAATCGATTATCAAATCAAAAAACCGGGCAATGGAGTATACGCATTTGTATTATCAGGGAATGTGGTTGTTAATGATCAAGCACTAGAAGCAAGAGATGGATTGGGCATCTGGGACACAGATACAATTCAGTTCCAAGCTTCTTCTGATGCTGAAATTTTATTGATTGAGGTACCGATGCAATAAAGATAAAAGATAAGAGATAAAAGATAAAAGATAAAAGTGAAAAGTGAAGAAGAAGTGAAGCGTGAAGAGTGAAGTGAAAAATGGACGAAGAAGGTTATTGTTAGAAAAAATTCAAAAATAAAATTTAATTAGAAAATCAAAAAACAAGCAAGCATGTCAACTTACAAAATCGATGGCGCACACAGTGAAATTACTTTTAAAGTAAAGCACTTAATGATCACAAATGTTACTGGAAGCTTTACCAAATTTGATGCTACCATGGAATCTGCAGCAGCTGATTTCAGTGAGGCAAAAATTAGTTTTGAAGCTGATGTTAATTCGATTTATACTAATAATGCAAATAGAGATGGTCACTTGAAAAGCGACGAATTTTTCTCTGCAGAAAAATTCCCAACCCTTAGTTTTAAATCAACTTCATTAAAAAGCAATGGTGGTTCTGATTATATGTTGACTGGCGATTTAACTATTCGCGACGTTACTAAATCTGTTTCTTTCCCTGTAGAATATGGTGGAACTGCAACTGATCCTTATGGTCAGGTAAAATCTGGATTTGAAATTGCTGGCAAATTTAACCGTTCTGATTTTGGTTTAACTTGGAGCGCTGTAACTGAAGCGGGTGGCGTAATCGTGAGCGACGAGGTAAAATTGAACTTGAGTGTTCAAATGATTAAACAAGCATAAACTTTAGATATTGAGTTAGATATTGAGGTATTTTTGCTCTAAATCTCAAATTGGTTTTGGGAGGATGAACCCAAAACCATATTTTTTGTTACTATAATATCATCCAACAAAATGTGTTTATGAATATTACAATTATAGCGGGAAGCCCTAGAAAAGGAAGTGTAACGCACCGGTTGGCTTTGTTTTTAAAAAATCAACTGACTGCAAAAACAACACATGATATAAATATAATTGATGTGCGTGACTGGAATCTACCGCTTTTGCAAGATGGATTTTCTTCAGTTGAAAAAACACCACTTGAGTTCAGGCCATTAGCAGAAATGATGTTTGCTGCCGATGCGTATATCTTAGTTACACCAGAATATAATGCTAGTTATTCACCTGCTTTACAAAATCTATTAGACCATTTTCCTAAACAAAGTCACAAAGTATTTGGCCTTGCCCCTGCATCTGTTGGCGGAATGGGTGGTATGCGCGCTAGTCAGCAATTGCTATTATTAGTCCCTGCTTTGTTTGGAATTGCTTCTCCCTACATGTTGGTTACGCCATTTGTAGATAAAAAGTTTAGCTCAGAGGGCGTATTGCTCGATGAAAGTTTCCAGAAAATGGTTGATTTATTTCTGAAAGAGTTTCTTTGGTTGGCCGAAACGCTTAAGCCAGAGTCAGTAACTGTTTATAATTAACTAGAATAAAATGTGGCGGAGTTGTAACTTCGCCACTTCTTTTAATAAACATCCATGAGCGACGAGATCAAACATGAATGTGGGCTAGCCTACATCCGCCTAAGAAAACCTTTTTCCTATTACTTGCAACAGCATGGTTCTGTAACCTATGGGCTTAGTAAGCTCTACCTGTTAATGGAAAAACAGCATAATCGCGGACAAGATGGCGCCGGATTAGCCGCTGTTAAGCTCAATACCGAACCAGGAAATCCTTTCTTATACAGACTAAGAAGTAGTGCTCCCCAACCAATTGCCGACCTGTTCTTTAAAATCGGTCAGGAGGTTGCCGAACTCGAAAAATACCAACCAGATATTAAAGAACACCCGGGACTAATGAAAGGGCACTTGCCTTTTTTGGGCGAATTATTATTAGGCCACTTACGTTATGGTACGCAGGGTAAAAACAATGTAGAGTTTTGCCACCCCTTTATCAAGCGCGACCTAATGCCTGGTAAAAACATTGCATTGGCGGGGAATTTTAATCTGGTCAATACCGATGAATTATTCGATCTGATTAATATGAGTCCGGGTGACTTTCAAAAGCAAAGCGATTTAGCTGCGATGATGGAAGTAATTCACCATTTTCTTGTAAAGGAAGATGAAATCAATCCTAATGCAGCTGATATTGTAAAGGTCTTGAAGAAAGCTACCCCTCTTTTTGATGGTGGATATACTTTTGGATGTTTGCTGGGTAATGGATACAGTTTTATCATGCGAGATGCGCATGGTATTCGACCTGCCTATTATTATATTGACGGGGAAGTAATAGTTGCAGCAAGCGAAAGAGCAGCCATTAGAACTACTTTCAATGTAGCAGAAAATGAAGTGATGGAATTAATGCCCGGTACTGCCTTAGTGGTAGACGACAAGGGTAATTATACTATTGAACAAATATTGGAACCCAAAGAAAGACGTGCTTGTAGTTTTGAAAGAATTTATTTTAGTAGAGGAAGCGACGAAAAAATATACAGGGAAAGAATTGCATTGGGTCACCATTTAAGCGAAACAGTTCTTGAAAGTATTAACTACGATTTAAAAAATACCATATTCTCTTATATACCCAATACTGCTGAAGTTGCTTTCTACGGATTAGTGAAAGGAATGGAAGAGTATTTGAACAAGATTAAAGTAGATCGAATTTTAAGTTGGGGCAATGATTTTTCTCCTGAGAAATTAGAAGAAATGGTGAACAGAAAAATTCGCCAGGAAAAAATTGCAATCAAAGATGTGAAGCTTCGCACTTTTATTACAGAAGATGCGAACCGTAACGAAATGGTGCAACACGTTTACGATATTACTTATGGTACTGTTCGACGCGGGGAAGATATCTTGGTAGTGATTGATGATAGTATTGTGAGAGGTACAACACTCAAGGAAAGTATTATTCGTATGCTGTCTCGTCTTGGTCCGAAAAAAGTAATTGTTGTGTCTTCTGCTCCTCAGATTAGGTATCCAGATTGTTATGGAATTGATATGAGTAAGCTGGGCGATTTTATTGCTTTTAAAGCAGCTGTTGCCTTGTTGAAAGACAGAGACCTGGAGCACTTATTAATAGAAGCACTCGACGAGATTAAAGAATTACAACGCAACAATCAATTGCATACCAAGAATGTTGTTCGCGGGATTTATAAACCATTTACTACGCAGGAAATTTCAGATAAGATTGCAGAATTGATCACACCGATAGGTGTTGAAATAAATGTTCAAGTAATTTATCAAACAATTGAAGACTTACACGATAGTTGTCCAACGAATACAGGTGATTGGTATTTTACTGGTAACTATCCTACTGCAGGGGGTAATAAAGTGGTAAACAAAGCTTTCCTGAATTATATGGAAGGAAAGAATATTAGAGGTTATTAATTAATTAAACACGGTAACAAAAAGCATTGATATTCATTCCGGCACCTACGGATGCGAATAGCACGATATCGCCTTTTGTAATGGTATGGTCTTTTAGTAAATTCCTTTTAACTAGATCAAATAAAGTTGGAATTGTTGCTACAGAACTATTTCCCAATTTATGAATACTCATAGGCATGATCTGATCTGGAACTTCCCGAATATCGTATAAACGGTAGAGTGCTTTTACAAATCCTTCATCCATTTTTTCATTTGCCTGATGTAAAAAGAATTTTTTAATATCGGTTACCTTCAAGCCCGACTTTTCTATACAGTCTTTCATTGCTTGGGGAACATATTTAATGGCATACTCATAAACTTTCCTTCCCTTCATTTTCATGTAACGAATATTTGGGTCTGCATCGGGCAAGTTTGACTTACCCATTGTTAGATAGAATGCTTCATCTATACAATGACTCTGTACACTAGTTGCCAAAATGCCACTTGTAGTTTCAGATGCATCGATACATTCAACGATGCAGGCGCCAGCACCATCACTAAAAATCATAGAGTCGCGATCATGAACATCAATCACTCTACTCAATGTTTCTGATCCTATCACCAAACATTTTTTGGCGATTCCTGCTGTAA
Organism: uncultured Bacteroidota bacterium; assembly: GCA_903821465.1. GTDB lineage: Bacteria > Bacteroidota > Bacteroidia > Chitinophagales > Chitinophagaceae > Sediminibacterium. Next base: position 13,450 of record CAIJLK010000250.1, read on the forward strand.
TATAAGCATGTGCTTGTATCACACCCTGAATCCAACCGGGGCAACCGAATAAAATATCGTAAGCTACACAAGCTGGATTTTTAATACCCAAACCGTGTTTTACCCTTGATGCCAATGCAGGCAGCATATCAGTTTGAATACTATCTTTTACCATATCGCCGAAATTATGTGCGAATATGATTTGATCGAGCGTTTCTGGATCAATACCTGCATCTTCAATGGCAATGCGAGATGCAAGAATGGCCATTGAGGATGAATTCAAGCTGTAGTCGGCATACCGTCGCTCTTCAATTCCGGTAATATCTTTGAACTTTTCAACAATTTCTTCGACAGGAGTATTTAATGGTTTATGATCTTCACCATAAAATGCTGCTGTAGTAAAATCATGATTGGTTTTGATATGAGGAGGTATATAACTTCCTGTTCCAGTAATGACTGTTCTGATTGCTTGCATGCTTAAAGAATTATCTAAAGATATCTATCACCCTTATTTCTTTTTACTTCTGCAACGTATTCTTTGATAGATTGTTCCTTTTCTTTTTTGCAGATCATTAATACATCTTTTGTATCAACAATGATGCAGTCATCAATGCCCTGAATCAGAACCAACTTATCGTGAGGTGCAGAAATCATACACTTAGTAGCATCTATTACAATTACATTTTCACTTGCTACCGCATTACCAAGATAATCTTTATCTAGATTATCATAAGCACTATTCCATGTACCTAAATCGCTCCAACCAAAAGAGGAAGGAATTACAAATACATTATCGGCCTTTTCCATAATGGCAAAATCGATGGAAACATTGGTACAAAGTGGATAGATGCGGTTAATGGCATTTTTCTCATTTACTGTATTGAAGTTTTCCTTTTCATTATCGAACAATTCATACATTTCTGGCTGATATTTCTCGAAAGCCGTCATCACATTCTTGACCTGCCAAACAAATATGCCAGCGTTCCATAAAAAGTCGCCACTCAATAAAAACGTCTTAGCCAATTCTAAATTAGGCTTTTCTGTAAAGGTTTTTACTTTATAAATACCCTCACCCGCAGCAAGCGCTTCATGTTGTATATAACCATAACCCGTATTAGGATGCGTTGGTTTTATTCCTAGTGTAACCAAAGATTTGATCTGTGTTACAAAGTTCAATGCTTTGGAGGTGATAGTTCTAAATGCATCTGAGTCTAGGATCATATGATCACTTGGTGCCACAATTAATACAGCTTCCGGATCTTTCTGTAATAATTTGTAGGAAATATAGGCAACACAAGGAGCTGTATTTTTTCTGCTTGGTTCAGCAAGAATATTTTCTATTGGTAATTCAGGTAATTGCTCATGAACAATCGCCACATATTCATCCGAAGTAACGATATAAATATTTTCATTTGGAATGAATGCGGCATAACGTTCATAGGTCCAACGAATAAGCGACTTCCCCGTATTTAAAATATCTAAAAATTGCTTAGGATAACTAGTTCTGCTTTTTGGCCAAAAACGGCTTCCAATGCCGCCTGCCATAATCGCTACATAATGATGTTTATTCATGCTGAGAAATGGGTTTGAATAATTGTCGGTTTTTTAAATGATTAAACTGCGCAATTCTAAACGATTTTTTACTAATTGATATTGTTTTGTTACACAATTCCTTCCTTAACTAAATCGTGAAGATGCAATACGCCGATATACTGGTTGTTTTCTGCAACAAGTAATGCACTAATGTCATTCTCTCTTAATGTGTTTAATGCTTCTACTGCTAATATATCGGGACTAATTGTTTTAGGATGTTTAGTTAATATATCAGACGCTTTGATATTTTCGATATGACTACTTTTTTCAAGCATTCTTCTTAAGTCGCCATCAGTAATGATTCCAACAATCTGATTTGCTTCATCAACAACTGCTGTAATTCCCAATCGCTTTTCAGTAATTTCTACAATTACTTCTTTTAAACTAGCAGATGCCAAAACTTTTGGTTGTGCATTATGCTTACTTAGATCTTCAACTCTTAAATAGAGTCGTTTCCCTAGATTACCGCCAGGATGGTATTTGGCAAAATCTCTTCCACTAAAACCATTCAGTTCCATTAAACAAACTGCAATAATATCGCCCATCACCATTTGTACGGTAGTACTGCTGGTTGGAGCAAGATTATTCGGACAAGCTTCTTGGCTCACAGTGGTATTTAAAACGATCGAAGCCTGGTGGCCAAGAAAACTATCAGTATTCCCAACCATTCCTATCAAAATATTTCCAAAATTTTGTATCAATGGAACCAAGACTTTGATCTCGGGACTCTCCCCGCTCTTGCTAATCACCAATACCACATCTTCTTCCTGAACCATACCCAGATCGCCATGGATGGCATCTGCAGCATGCATAAATAATGATGGGGTACCTGTTGAATTAAGCGTCGCTACTATTTTCTGAGCAACAATGGCGCTTTTGCCAATTCCACTGATCACCAAACGGCCCTTCGAAGAATGAATGGCTTGAATGGCTTTTTCAAAATCCGAATCGATAAATGCTGCCAAACCTGCCACAGATTGTGCTTCAAGTTCGATTGTTCGCAGTGCTGTATGTTGGATAGATGAATTCATCCCTGCAAATGTAAACTTTAACAGCTTAGACTGTCCATTCAAAACTTAGTTCGTTAA
>CAIJLK010000251.1 GCA_903821465.1 uncultured Bacteroidota bacterium
AATAAACTATTCGCAGAAAAAGCTCCTGCGAGGAGTCCCATTTTCTGTAAAAAAGCTCTTCTTTGGTTCACGTTAGTTAAGTTGAAACAGAAAGTTAAGGAAACTTGAGAAGTTTTACGCGCTATCTTTGGACAGAATTCGTAGCTGATGAAAAAATATTTTTGGGTCTTTTTGGGTATGTTTCTGGTGATGGGGCTCAGCTCTCAGCCCCTTCTAGGGCAATGTTCTATTTGCACTAAAACAGCTTCTCAATTGGGTGAAGGCCCTGGGAAAGCCCTAAATTCCGCCATACTTTACCTGGCTTTTACGCCTTTAGCCATCATGGGCTATATTGGTTGGCGTTGGTGGAAAAATGAAAAAGCACAATTATGAAAATTTCAGGCTTTACCATTATTAAAAATGCGATAATCAATGACTACCCAATTATAGAAGCGATCACTTCTATATTGCCCGTAGTTGATGAAATGATTGTTAGTGTGGGGGATTGTGATGATGGAACAAAAGAATTGATTCAATCAATTGCTTCAGATAAAATAAAAATATTCGATTCCGTTTGGGATCCAGCATTACGTGAAGGTGGAAAAGTGCTTGCCGTTGAAACCGATAAAGCATTAGCGCATATTTCACCTGAAAGCGATTGGGCTTTTTATATTCAGGCCGACGAAGTGGTACACGAAAAATACCATACAACAATAAAAGCCGCAGCGGAAAAATATGCAAGTGCTGAAAATGTAGAAGGATTGCTTTTCAAATACAAACATTTCTATGGCGTATATGACTATGAAGGAGATAGCCGAAAATGGTATCGTAGTGAAATAAGAATTATTAGAAATGACAAAAATATTCATGCCTATAGAGACGCACAGGGCTTTAGAAAAAAAAACAGAAAGCTTCAGGTAAAATTGATCGATGCCTATATATTCCACTATGGTTGGGTGAAGAATACTGCCAAAATGAAAGACAAGATTAAAAACTTGAATAAATTATGGCTCGATGATGCTTCTTCTGAATTAAGGGCCGAGCTGTTTGATTATAACGATTTTGATTCCATAAAGAAATTCACGGGCACTCATCCTTCTGTTATGCAAAAAAGGATAAATGAGCAGAATTGGAATATGAACTTAGATGTATCTCAAAAGAAAATGTCTCTAAAAAAGCGCGCTTTATATTGGGTTGAAAAGAAAACAGGTATTCGGCTCTTTGAATATAAAAATTATAAAATAATTTAAGATTCACGATCAATAGAATATGAATAAGAAATCTGTTTATATTATTTGCTATAACGAAGAACGTAAAATTGAAGCGGCAATAAAAAGTGTGCTAGGCTGGGCAGATGAAATAATTGTAGCTGATTCGTTTTCTACCGATCATACAGTAAAGATTGCCGAAAGTCTTGGAGCTAAAGTGATACAAATACCTTTTGAAAACTTCGGGAAATTACGCAATGTAGCTATTGAATCTTGTTCATACAATTGGATATTCAGTCTTGATTCAGATGAGCGTTGTACAGCATCGGTACAAAAAGAAATTGACATTATAATCAGTCAGCATACAAGCAACAACCCAACTACTTATTTCGTTCCTAGAAAAAATTATCTACTAGGCAAATGGGTTAAATATAGCGGATGGTACCCAGATTACAGACAACCTCAATTATTCAAAAAAGGAACTTTGCACTATAATGAAGATCTTGTTCATGAAACCTATACAACTGATTCAGCACCGGGATATTTGAAAGAAGCCATATGGCAATTCCCTTTCGAAAACCTTCAGCAAATGCTTTCTAAAGCGGACAGATATTCCACATTAGGAGCAAAAAAATTATTGGGCAAAAGGAAAGGTGGCATTGGCGTGGGATTACTACATGGATTTGCAGCTATTTTCCAATGCTACATAATGAAGAGGGGCTTTTTAGATGGCAGATGTGGCATTGCTATTGCAATTTATAATTTCACCTATACATTTTATAAGTACGCCAAACTTGCAGAATTAGAAGCAAACTGGGGATCTCCAGATCAGCCCTAAATAAAAATGCCTTTCAGTATTTTACGGAAGAATTATGGTATAATTTTTTCTGCGCAATGGCTAAACCAAACATTAAAGAAAAAATCACAACAGGAAATTGGCCCTCAAAACAATCATCGATAAACAAAGGCAATATAAGTACTGCTGTTATCATAATTGCAAAAAGGTTTTTAAATAGAAATGACCGAATTAATAAGTAGACTCCTACTAAAAAAAATAATAACCCAACCATCCCACTTGCGGCAGAATATACCAAAAAAGCAGTTTGCGGAATAAACCTGTCGCCAGCATTAATATTCGGAAAATTAAGTACATACCAATCTTTTGTTTCTTCTCTCAAATCTCCAAATCCAACGCCCAATAAGGGATTTGCAGCCGTTAAACTTAAACCGGATTTTATAGACAACACTCTTCCGCCATCTGAAGATCCTTGCAAATAAATGCCATTAGAATACTGTTTAAAATCCCAGGTTACATATTGAATGCGATTTCTGAATGTCGGGAAAAGTTTATAACTAAAAAAAGAAATAATGAAAACAGCTACCAGAATTCCAATTCCATATTTTCTTTGTTTTGAAAAGAATAAAAAATAAATGATTGTCAGGAACAAAGCAATATATATACTCAACAATCCGGTTTTTGCGGCAAGTAGATGAATGAAAATAAAAAAGAATACTAATAACAAAAACCCAAGGATTCTTTCTGCATATGAAGAGTTATTAAATAATTGCCAACTCAATAAAATCATATTTAAAACTATCAACCAACTGAATCGAATATGATCGTTATCCATTAATGTAGGCATTACTTTAGCTACTAAATAGGAATGGTTGATCTCCTCAAAGTGAAAAAAATAATACACTATACTCCATATACAGCCGCAAAAAATAATACTCGTCAATAGCCAAACAATCTGCTTCAATTGCTGTTTATTTAAGGATGTATAAATAATGCTAATTATGATCGTAAAAAAAGGAATTTTAGTGAATACAGATTGCCCCCATTCGTATTTATTGTTACTCCAAAAAAAAGAAATCACTACAGGAAAAATTATCAAACACAGTCCTATGATAATTTTTCGAGTTTCTGGAAGATGATTCTTTCTAAAAAAAACAGGCACTATCATACAAACGGAAAGAATCGACAATGGCGCACGACCTAGTATCAAACTCGCAATTAGCAATAATATAAACGTGAACAAGATGTTTTGTGTTCGTATTTTATTAAAAAATAAATCCATTTTGAAAATAAATTCGAGTATACAGTTTATATTAGCATTTACTTCTTTCTGTGGAAATATATAAAACGCTTGTAAAATTATTTGACTATTAAATTAACTGTTTTCAAAATAAATCAATGAAATACTTTTTGAAAAATATATCAATAGGCAAATGGAAAATTCCATTCCCGGTAATATTATGGTTTAGTTTGGCTACAATAGCAGTATTACTAGAAATGAGCAGAGGACTAGAAAGCTTTAATAATTTCATTTTATACAAACATGTGTTTATTCATTTAAAAGAACAGCACAATTTATATGTAGGTGAGCCTTTTAATTTGTTCGACAATCACTATGGGCCATTTTTTAGTCTCATAATCGCCCCTTTCTCATTTTTTGGCGATTATGTAGGTTGCTTTTTATGGTGTATTGTAAACGCTTGGGTGTTATTTTATGCTATTCAACAACTACCAATCAGTGATCAGCATAAAATGATGGTACTATTAATATCAGCTCTTGAAATGATGACTGCCACTCATAGTGTACAATTCAATACCATGCTTACCGGATGGATTGTTTTATCTTATGTTCTAGTAGAAAAGGAACTTGATTTTTGGGCTGTTCTATTCATTGCTGCAGGCTTTCTAGTTAAACTATATGGTATTGTTGGCCTTGCATTTTTCTTTTTTAGTAAACACAAAGTAAAATTTGTCTTGTCGTTTATTTTTTGGATGATTGTGTTAATATGTTTACCAATGATCATCTCATCTCCGTCATTTGTGATACAATCATACGCAGATTGGTTTTACAATTTAAAGGAAAAAGATCTACACAATACGAATGCACTTGTGAGTAATTTTATGCAAGACATTTCAGTAATGGGAATGGCAAGAAGAATTTTTAAGATAGATAAACTTTCGAACTTTGCAGTAATTATACCGGCGGCAATAATATATGCGCTTCCACTATTACGAATAAAGCAATTCAAATATTTACAATTTAGACTAAGCTATTTGTCATTGGCATTAATTGGGATTGTTATCTTTAGTTCCGCATCAGAAAGTCCCACATTTGTAATTGCAATGGTAGGGGTTGCCATATGGTTTATCATTCAAAATCCAGAAAATAACAAAATATCAACAAGTTTATTAGTGTTCGCTTTTATTCTCACTTGTTTATCACCTACGGATCTAATTCCGCATTACATTAAGGATCATTTTATTCGACCATACTCCTTAAAGGCTTTACCTTGTTTTATTATATGGCTGGTTATTGCAAAACAATTAATCATTAATAAAAAATGGCAGTACCCACAAGTAGCTTAAGGTCTATTTAGTCAACTCTTTTAAGCTTTTCGTTATTTGGATTATAGTTGTCAATTTCAGCTTGTGACCATTTATCTGATAGTTTAATGATGTTATCCTTATCTGCAAATGAAACCGGTTTTTTTGTTCCGTATTTTAAAGTCATTTTCCCAAAATGATGGATGTAAACCCCTAAAGCTATATGACAGGGTTTCATATCACCAACGGTTATGCTTCGCTGTTTTGATCGCATAAAAAAATCCCAATCAGCAACTTGTATCCGTTCATCCCATACACCCATTTTAGCGATTGAGTCTTTTGTCATCATTACATTATCTCCAACAATCCCCTCCATTACCTTGTATTTATTTTTGTCGAATAACGAATTACAAAATTTTTCCCAGTTATTATACATTAAATAAAACATAAATTTTAGGGTCCTGACGTTAAATCCAACCAAGGAAAAAGGGTTTTTTATTCGCTTCCATTTTCTAGATAATGCATCTGTTTGTTTAAAGCTGCCCATATTTTCAATGCCAGAAGCAGACACTGCATCTAGTCCGTTTTGCAAAGCCGTTTCAATCAAGTTTTTATCCCAATTTGGAGAAACGATAACATCATTATTTAGAAAGAAAAGGAAATCTCCTTTGGCTACATTGATTCCCTGATTTTGGCAAAAAGGATAGGAATAATTTTCTTTATTTTCAATAACTATGGCTCCCTGTGATTTGAAAAATTCTAAGCTTCCATCAGTAGAATGATTATCAATGACAATAAGCTCATATGGGTTGACAGTATACTTTTCAAGGTATTTTACAAATATTTTATTAATGGCTAACCCATTATGTACTGCCGTTATGATACTTATTTTTCCCATTTTGATTGAAGGCATTGATAAAATTTAGCATTATTTGAACTAAATTTAAGGTACTTTGCAAAGTTATATAAAGTATTTAGTTCATGAAAACATTTCTAAGATTACTAACATTTTCAAAGCCTTACTACCATTATGTCCCAGAGTACCTAATCTATATATTATTATTTATCATTTTCGGCTTATTAAACTTCACTTTTCTCATTCCCTTATTAGATGTTTTATTTAATAACAAAATAGTTCAGATAACTGTAGTGCCTAGTTTTTCAATGAGTGTGAATTTTTTTAAAGATTATTTCTATTATAATATTTATCGATATACTCAAACTCCAGGCGGCAAGTTCAATGTCTTAATCTATGTGTGCACAATTCTATTTATTTGTGTGATACTAAAAAACATATTTGGTTTTCTGAGTCAGAAAGTACTTACTAGAATGCGAGTAAATTTATTAAAAAAATTAAGGCAAGATATTTTTATACAGTTTACTTCTCAATCAATTTCTTTTTTTCATAATGAGAAAAAAGGTGATTTAATGTCAACCATAAGTAACGATATTGTAGAAATAGAAAGTTCCGTTGTAAGTGCTATTCAAACTGTATTTCGCGAGCCATTGGTTATTATTTCTACTTTTGTAATGCTCTTTTATCTTTCTCCACAACTTACTTTGTTTACAATCATTATATTCCCCGTATCTGGTTTTTTCATTTCTTCGATATCTAAAAAATTAAGAAAAAAAGCAAATCAAAGTCAAAGTCTTTCGGGTATTATTTTGAGTATGACGGAAGAAGCCATTTCAGGAATTAGAATTATAAAAGCATTTAATGCAGAGAAAATAATTAATGATAAATTCTATAACGCTAATCACAAACTTTCAAAACTACTTAAGTCAATAGTAAATCAAAGAGAGTTGGCGTCGCCCATTTCAGAGATATTGGGAGTTCTCGTTATTGTGGTAATTCTTATATATGGTGGGTCATTAATCATTGAAGGGAAAGGCAATTTAACAGCTTCGAGCTTTATAGCTTATATCGCTTTTTATTTTCAAATTATCACGCCAGCAAAGAATACAGCTAATGCGATCACCACTCTACAAAAAGGATTGTCAGCAGGAGAAAGAGTTTTAAGAATTATAGATTCCCCCCAATTAATTGAGGACAAAGAAAATCCAATACTTAAATCTTCTTTTAACACGAGTATTGTATTTCAAGATGTTTGTTTTGCTTACAAAGAGCAAGCAATTCTAAAGGATATTAGTTTAGAAATTCACAAAGGTAAAACTATTGCATTGGTAGGTGAAAGTGGTGCTGGAAAATCTACCTTTGCAGATCTGGTTCCAAGGTTTTACGATGTTACTAATGGCGGCATCTACATTGATGGATGCAATATCAAAGATCTTGCGGTGAAAGATTTAAGATCTTTAATCGCTATCGTTTCGCAAGAAGCCATCTTATTTAATGATACTGTTTTGAATAATATTTGTTTTGGAAATGAATTAATTGATAGAGAAGCAGCTATTAATGCAGCCAAAATTGCAAATGCTCATGAATTTATCCAACAGCTCGAAAATGGCTATGACACTGAAATTGGCGATCGAGGCATGCGCTTAAGCGGCGGTCAAAAACAAAGGTTAACTATTGCAAGAGCCATTTATAAAAATGCGCCGATTCTCATTCTAGATGAAGCGACATCTGCTCTAGATACCGAAAGTGAACGTTTAGTCCAGGACGCAATTAATAAGATGATGAAAAACCGAACTAGCATTGTTATTGCGCATAGGTTAAGCACAATAAGACATGCTGATGAGATTATTGTTTTACACAACGGTGTTATTTCTGAAAGGGGCAATCACGAAGAACTTATTATCAGAAACGGTATTTACAAGAAGCTTATCGAAATGCAGGAAGTAAAATAAAAGCCTATTTAGTATACTTAATTTACGAATACCTTTAAAATTCTCAAGAAATCTATCATTCAGAAAAGAGTTAATTTTGTACTTTCATATATTATATAAAAATTAATACCCATGTTCAGGAACTTATATAGTTTTTACAGTAACACAATAATAAAAGGCATCATTCTTCCCTTTTATTATCGCCTGCTGCGAGCGTCTTTTAAGATGTTTGGCGTTTTTGCAAAAGTATCCTTATCTCAAGCTTCAGAGGATCTTATCATAGATCTTATTTTGAAAAACGGAAAACGATCAAAAGGTATTTTTATTGATGTTGGATGTAATCATCCTATTGGATACAATAATACTTACTTACTTTATTTGCGTGGATGGAGGGGTATTAATATTGATGGAAATGAGAAACTAATAGAATTGTATAGCAAATTCAGAAACGCTGATACCAATTTAAATTATTTAATTTCCAATAAAGAAGAGGAGGTGGTCTTCAATATTTCTAGACATGATATGATATCAACTATTGAGTCTTCTCATATGGATACTTTAGGAGAAGAAAATTTTCCGGAAAGTCAGCGAGTTAAAATGACTACCCGAACATTAAACGCTGTTTTAAACCAATACATCACTAAATCTGATACACAAATAGACCTTTTATGTATTGATGTAGAAGGCCATGACTTTGAAGTATTAACTTCTATTGATCTAGATCAATATCAACCTTACCTCATTGTGATTGAAATGCTTGACTTTTCGTTCAACGAGTGTTTAAACCATAGAGTTTATAAGCTGTTAACCGAAAAAGGGTATACCCTATCTCATTTTGTTTTTTGCAATGGCTATTTTGTAAAAAATTAAATCTTTTTAAAAAAGCTACTCAATAGAATGGCCTCTAAAATAGAGCTCACTTTAAAATAGTTGTTTAGCAAAAAGGAAAAGATTAAACCCAGGCTGATTAAATTGCTCAGCTATGTTTTTCTTGATCATTTCTTTATCAATTCCTTGCATCTTCTTTTGTTGGATCAATTGGTATACACGCTCTGTAAGTAACCATACTTTTTTCTCTGAAGTAGACGATTGTTGCTGATGTAATTCTATGGCATTGGCAAGTTCCACAATACCTTGGCGGGACGAAGCAATTGTTTTAAGGACCACGGTTTCGATCTGCCGTTCTTTTGCTTGATAAAGCACCGATCTTAAATTACGTACAAAAACATCTGCGTCGGGTCTATCACTTTTATTCACTACAAACAGGTCAGCAATTTCCATCAAACCGGCTTTCATTCCCTGAACTTCATCCCCAGCCTCGGGCACCATCACCACAACGGTTGTATCTGCTAATCCAGCAATTTCTATTTCACTTTGGCCAACTCCAACAGTTTCCACGATAATAAAATCAAAACTAGCCGCTTGAAGTAAGGAAGTGATTTCTATAATATGCGGATGTAAACCACCAAGAGATCCCCTTGTGGCCAATGATCGAATAAAAACAAGCGGATTCGTATACCATTCATTCATTCTAATTCGATCACCTAGCAATGCCCCTAGATGAAACGGCGATGAAGGATCAACACAAAGTATAGCAATCTTTTTATTCTCTGCAACCCAATGTGCAATCAAAGCATCTACTAATGTACTTTTACCTGCGCCAGGTGGGCCCGTTATTCCTATAACTGCTGTATTTGAATTGGGTAATTCTGAAAGGAATTGTTCATAGCCCTCCACTTCATTTTCAACGAATGAAATCGCTCGAGCCAATGCTTTAAAATCTCCTTGAACAATATTTTTTAATAAAGATTGCCACATAATTTGTGACGTAAATTTAATGGAAAGCCTCTGATCTTTTCTTTTTATTCGATGGCATTTTGATTTTAAGGAATTAAGCTCTATAATAGCTCTGAAAAAAAGTAAAAATAGAAAACTTTCGCATCCTGCAGATATTAGTTAAAAAAAACTGCGTAATAAGTTGAGGCTTACCCCCTACTTATTACGCAGTTAACGGTTTATAAGAAACCCGCTTAAATGTTTGAAAGAATTAAAAATTGAAACCCAATCTTACACCAATAATATTAAAACGATCAGCTGAAGTAGTTGCACCCTTACCCCCAAAAGACTCATATCTAACACCTAAATCAATCAGCTGTGAGAATTGATAGCCAGCACCAAAAGCCCAAGTAAAACCACTAACATCACTGCTAGAAAGACCTGTCATACTACCCAGTGTATATCCAACTTGTGGCTCAAGACTAAATGCACTTCCACCAACTTTATACTTTAAACCGGCTTTTAATGGTATGGTATTCCAAGCTGGGAATTTTGTTCCTGAAAATGTTTTTCCCCCATAACTGATGTATCCTGCAGAAGCAGTTAATGCAAGATCAGTGCTTAAAGGCAAGGCATATTTTAAGCTGGCTCCGAATCCTAGACCCCAAGCATCAGCTGCAGTTCCTGAAGGTAATCCTAGTTCAGCACCAATGCTAAATGAACTTGCTTTTTCTGCTGGTTTCTGTGCGTTAACAGTAAAAACTGTTACAAGGATAAATACAAAAAATAAAATTAACTTTCTCATACGTCTTAGATTTAATTAATGAAATACTGCCCTATTTTTTAATTTATAATGGCCTAACGTTCGGAGGGGGACTATATTCAACGCATATTTAATAATAAATAGCATTGTATATCGACACTGTAAATGTAGATATTAATTAATTTTTAATTTAAATAGCATGATAAAAAGAATCATTTATGGGACGAACGCCAATCTCTCAAGCAACAATTTTTTTACTTCAACTTTAAATTTATCGCCAATTGGTATTTTGTGATTGTTGGATTGTAAATAATTAGGGAATTTATGGGCACTAATATTTTTTGAATTGATAATGTAAGATTTATGTACCCTCATAAAATAGTTGGGTAATCTGTGCATCAATTTTTCTATATCATCCCTAACCAAAATTGCATTCGACTTGTTATTAAAATGTATCAATAAAGTGTTCTTGACATGTTGGTTAGCGGTTTCTATAAAAACGATATCATCATAAACGATAAAATGAGTAATTAAATCTTCAAATGTGTTCTTCTCAATATCACTTTCATCAATACCCCTTCCTTTGATTGATACCATTTTTTGAATGTTATTTAAATCCTTTTTATTGGGCAATGCCATTTTTATGGTGGCAACCAATTGTTCTATGTCAAAAGGTTTGTGTATTATTAAAAATGCGTAGGGATTTGTTGCTTTTGCTTTATTAATTAAATCGTCATCAGAATAACCTGATAAAAAAATAACCGGAATATTAAAATAATCAGAAACATACTTTGAGATCTTAATACCCCCATTTGCATCATCATATAATTTTATGTCAGTAATTATTAGATCCGGTAATTCTTTTTCAATTTGAGCAATTGCAGTACAATAACAATCAGCTGGTTCTAAAACATGAAAGCCTTCTAGCTGCAACAATTCTTTTAATTGATTTACAATTAAAAATTCATCTTCAACAATTAATATCTTGAATTGACTATTCATATCAAAAAATTATAAGGACATTACTCCTATTACTATGGATATTAAGAATATATTCAAAACAGTTATGAAGGGGAGCGCTCTAAACAAGTAATTACAATTCTTATTCAAATGACTAAATTGAAATGAAGAAGCTGTTTATGCTTGTTACAATTTCTTGGGGGAGATTTGTACTTAAATATTCCAAGAATATGATAAAATCAAATAAAACGGGACGAAACAGGGCATATATAGGATAAGACAGAAATGCCTTTTATTATCAAACAGGTCATTCTTATAAACATGAAACCCGAAATAAACCTAATAATAGTTCCCTAAGATTTTCCAAAGAACAGAAAACTTTCGCATCTTGCCGACAATAATGGAAATAAAACCAATTATGCAAAGGACCTGCTGTTTTGATTTTGGCAATACCCGCTTAAAATGTGCCCTGTTTAGTGATAGAGAAATGCAGGAATTATTAGTACTGGAGAACGACAATCCCGAAACATTAGAAAAAATAATTGCCGATTTTAGACCAACCAAATCGATTCTGGCTTCGGTCATCAACCATAATCCGGCTGCTGAAGAGGTTTTGAAAGCCCATACCCTTTACCACAAACTAGGTCATACTAGCAAAATTCCTTTCTCTACACCTGTAGGAAAGCCCGAGACCATTGGGGCGGACCGATTAGCTGCTGTTGCTGCTGCGGTTGATCTTTTCCCGAATCAACATAATCTGGTTATTAGTTTAGGCAGCTGTATCACCTACAATTTTGTGAATATTACCCATGAATTTCTGGGTGGGAGCATCTCACCTGGGATGCAAATGCGCTTTCGTTCTATGCACGAATACACAGCTCTTTTGCCCTTGGTGGAGGCCGAAAACCAGTTCCCATTAATAGGTTATGATACTAAAACCAACCTTTTGAGTGGGGTGATATTGGGAATGTCTAAGGAAATTGATGGAATTATTGACGCTTATGCCTTGAAATACAACAACTTTAACGTGCTATTAACCGGGGGGGATATGCCTTTTTTTGTACCGCACTTAAAAAACAAGATATTTGCCGACCCTTACCTAATTTATAAAGGCCTATATGCGATCAGTGAGTTTAACAATGTTTAGGTTTTTTACGGTATTAGTTTTTGGTTTTCCACTACTAACCGCACATGCTCAAGAGAATTCCCCTTTTTCCAGATATGGAATGGGCGATTGGAATCAGGGGCAACATATTAATAGTCGTGCAATGGGCGGACTAGGCGCAGCTTATGCTGATGGATTATCCAATAATAATGGACAAACCATCAATTTCATGAACCCTGCTACTTATTCTAATATGTATCTGATATCCTACGATATTGGATTAACCTTCGACAGTAGAACATTAAGAAGCAATTCGCCCGATGGGAAATTCGTTTCCAATAACCTGATACCTTCTTATTTTGCCATAGGCATCCCAATTAATAAAGCAAGAAATATTGGTATGGCTTTCGGTTTGAGACCTTTGAGCAGGGTTAACTATTCTATAACCGAGGTTGGCAGGGCTGCTGGCGATAGTATTTCAAACTTATACCAAGGAAGTGGGGGACTAAATCAAGTATTCTTAGGATTAGGTAAAAGATGGAAAGGTTTTAGTGTTGGATTTAACACTGGTGTCAACTTTGGAAGAAAAGAGGTTTCCACCTATGTTGGATTTATCAATGATACAGTTACTTATAACAAATCAAAATCCACCTCACTTACTAACTTCAGTTCTTTCTTCTTATCTGGCGGAGCGCAATATGAATTCACCCTCAAGACCAAGACTTACGCTGCCTATAAAACAGTGAATAAATATCTGGTGCGATTAGGACTTTCTGGAAATCTTGGTTCTAATATGAACGCCACACAGGATATGAATCATACAACTTATTATTATAGCGCTTTAGGAGTTGTCAGTACAATTGATACCGTTTACTCAAAAAATAATATTAAAGGTACCATTACCATGCCCGCATCATATGCAGCTGGTATTACTTTTAGAAAAACAACACAGGCCCCTAGGGGATTGTTTGATATCTGGAGTTTAGGTGCTGAATATACTGCAACGAAATGGAGCGATTATCGCTTTATGGGTCTGACTGACCAAGTTGCAGATAGTTGGATGTTTAAAGTGGGTGGTTCTTTTTCTCCAGATCCAGTTAGCGGAAGAAGTGCTTGGGGTGTTGTGAATTATCGTTTTGGATTCTTTACCGGGAAAGATTATGTAGATGCTGATGGAAACGGTTTAAAAATAGTTGGAGCTTCATTTGGAACAGGTGTTCCCATTCGTAAATGGAATAATTATAACAACCAGTTTGCTATTGTAAATACTTCATTACAATTTGGGAAAAGAGGCGATTCGAAAAATAATGTAACTGAAGGATTCGTTCGACTTTCATTTGGTTTGAGTTTGAGCGATCTTTGGTTCCAGAAACGTAGATATGATTAATCAACATTACCATATTCGTACAATTATAGCAGCCCTTCTAATCGGCTGCTTTTTTGTGTTGATAGGATGCGAAAATGATATTAATGCTGTTAAGAATCTTGGGAAAAAAGTTATTGGAATAGACGAAGCGAAAAATGTGGAAAGCTACATGAGTCAAAATGGCAAAACAAAGGCCAAACTAAATGCTCCCTCTATGCTTTTGACGCAAGATGAATACGGTAAGAAGGTAGAATATCCAAAAACATTAAAAGTTGATTTCTTCGATGATTCACTGCATATTCAGAGCAAATTATTTGCGCGATATGGAAGTTATTCGGAAAGAGATAATAAGATCTTCTTAAAAGATAGCGTCATCGTATTCACAATAAAGGGTGATACATTGATCTCTAAAGAGTTGTATTGGGATCAGGCCACACAAAGATTTTCAACTGACAAAGAAGTATATATTAGTCAGTCTTTGCCAGTTCGTCAAACCCTGATAGGCATTGGATTTAATTCTGATCAGAATTTAAACGACGTACATATTGGTCACGTTAAACCTGGGAGTTTTTTCATAGTTCCAGATAGCAGTACTATTAAATAAATATATAAAATAACATCATGGAATATAGAAGAATGGGCCGAACAGGCTTGCAGTTAAGCATCCTAAGTTTCGGAAGTTGGGTTACGTTTCATAAACAAATTGAAGACGGTACAGCCGATGAACTAATGGGCATTGCCTATGATAATGGTATCAATTTTTTCGACAATGCGGAAGTTTATGCATTAGGCGAAAGTGAAAAAATGATGGGGCGCGTATTAAAGCAAAAGAATTGGGATAGAACCTCTTATGTCCTTTCCTCAAAAGCATTTTTTGGATGGAGGGGAAAAGCAAATAAACCCAATCAAACCGGATTAAGCAGAAAGCATTTAACTGAAGCCTGCCATGAAGCATTACAGAGACTGCAGACCAATTACTTGGATTTGTATTTCTGCCATCGTCCAGATAAAAATACCCCGATTGAAGAAGTGGTCTTAACAATGAATACTTTAATTCAACAAGGAAAAATCCTTTACTGGGGTACCAGCGAATGGAGTGGTGTTGAAATCATGGAAGCCCACCGTGTAGCTAGAGACTATCGTATCATTGGTCCCTCAGTTGAACAACCCCAATACAATTTATTCGAGCGAAATAAAGTGGAGAATGAATACCTAGAAGTCTATAAAAATGTAGGCCTTGGAACCACTATTTGGAGTCCGCTTGCTTCAGGACTATTAACAGGAAAATATAACGATGGTATTCCAGAAGGATCCAGATTCGCCATTGAAGGATTTGATTGGTTGAAAGACAGATGGATCGCGGAAGACCTGATTGCAAGAGTGAAAAAACTAGGCGAATTAGCTAAAGAATTAGGGGTGAGTCAGGCTGCACTTAGCATTGCCTGGTGTGTTAAAAACGAACATGTAACTACTGCTATTCTTGGCGCTACTAAAAAAGCACAGTTAATAGATAATTTGGAGGCCTTAAAAGCGCTTCCGTTATTAACTACAGAGCTCATGCAACAGATAGATGCAATTGTGGGAACTAAACCCAAGCTTGCTGAATTTTAATAAGTTGCCCCCGAGCAATCGGGGGCAACCGTTTTATCGGCATCCCCCAGCTTTGCAAAACAAAATAATTATCCTATTTTTCCACTATGTCTGAACTGTATACGCTCCTCTCAATCATTGGCACATTGGTGATGATCGGTTTTTTTGCAGGCTATGAAATTGCATTTGTAAGTGCAAATCGACTGAGTATTGAACTCAAGAAAAAGCAGGGCAAAAAGAGCGGCATAATCCTCGCCAACTTCATGGAAAATCCGGCTAAGTTTATCGGATCCTGCCTCATTGGCTTGAATATTTTTTTGGTGATCTACGGGTTGCTTTTCGACGAGTTTCTTAAATCGATCGCATGGAGGCCCATCAATTTTCAGAATCATGTTGTTCAGTTAATTGCTGATACATTGATATCCACAATTGTTGTTTTAATTTTAGGTGAATTCATACCCAAGGCTATTTTCAAGGCAAAAAACGAAAGACTACTCAGTCTATTTGCTCCCATTGCGCATTTCTTTTATACTTTATTTGAACCTGTTGCCACTTTGTTTGTAAACATGTCTCAATGGATTTTGAAATATGTTTTCAATATGCATTTAAGTAATCGAAACGATGCTTTTAATAAAGTTGATCTGGAACATTTTTTTCAGCAAACAAAAGATCAGGACGAAGACAATCAAGAACTGAATACAGAATTATTTGAAAATGCTTTAAGTCTTCCTTTAGTTAAGATTCGTCAGTGCTTAGTGCCTAGAACAGAGATTGAAGGAGTTGATATCAATTGCAGTATTGAAGAATTAAAAACACATTTTATTAGCACACAACTAAGTAAGTTGGTTGTTTATGATGAAAATGTTGATAATATATTGGGGTATGTGCACCAGTTAGATCTTTTTCAAAAGCCCGATTCTATTCGCGCTATCATGCATCCAATGATGGCAGTACCAGAAAGCATGAGTGCAACTGACCTGATCAATAAGTTTACCAAAGAACGTAGGAGTATTGCCTGGGTGGTTGATGAATTTGGGGGAACTTCTGGGATTGTTACCATGGAAGATGTCTTGGAAGAGATTTTTGGAGAAATTCACGATGAGTACGATGTAGCAGAATTTGAAGAAAAACAGCTTACCGAAGATGAATTTATGTTCAGTGGTCGCTTGGAACTCGATTATTTGAATGAAAAATACAAAATGGATTTTGCAGTTGCTGATTCAGAAACGCTCAGTGGATATATCATTAATGCACATGAAACTATCCCTAAATTAAAAGAAACCATCATAATTGGTCACTATAAATTCGATATCGCTGCAGTAAGCGATACCAGGATTGAAATGGTGAAAATGAAAATTTTGAAATAGTTAACTTTGTCTAGTGTTTTAAGCCGCTCCATCACTTAACTTTGCCGACCTTAATAGATCTCTAATCAATGGCCTTATTTAGTAGAAACCCAGATTCAGAAAAAGCAGAGATGACCTTTATTGATCATCTTGAAGCATTGCGTTCGCATATTATTCGTTCTGTTCTGGCTATATTAGTCATGGCTACGGTAATTTTTATTTACCGAGATTTTGTTTTTGATTATATTTTAATGGGGCCTATCAACCCAGACTTTATCAGCTACAGAGCATTATGCCAATTTAGTCATTGGGCTTATATGGGAGATGCCCTATGTATGCCTCCCGTAAAAGTTGAAATGCAAACTACCACTTTCGGTGGACAGTTTTTAGGAGCCATTTCTATTGCTTTAGTGGGTGGGGTCATTGCCGCTTTTCCTTATATATTTTGGGAGTTCTGGCGTTTTGTGAAACCGGCTTTAAAAGACAAAGAAACAAAAAATACCAAGTTTATTATTTTTTGGGTGTCGTTCTTCTTCTTTTGCGGCGCAGCTTTTGGCTTCTTCTTACTCGGGCCCTTTACTTTTAATTTCCTCGGAGGATTCCATTTGGGAACTCAAAATTTCTTGATTACGCGTCCTACACTATCTGATTATTTAGATAATTTAACGAATATTATTTTGGGTTGTGGATTGGCATTTGAATTGCCTGTACTTGCCTTTATCCTAACCAAGATCGGCATCATTACTCCTAAATTTCTACGCACTACTCGTAAATATGCGATAGTGGTGATACTAATCATCGCTGCATTTATTACGCCTAGTCCGGATTGGATGAGCCAAACCATCGTATTTATCCCACTATTCTTATTGTATGAATTAAGTATTCTTGTTTCAGCCAGAGTATTTAAAGAACAACAAAACAAGGAAAATGAAGAATGGAGTTAATGATCAGGGTATGAAAATGCCCCTTTAACCATTCAACCTTTTTTTAAATAGCGTAGCTACAAATTTTTAACTTCATATCTTAAAATTAGATCGATGCCATTTGTATTCGACAGCACTAAACCTATTGCTATAGGTAGCGACCATGCAGGTATAGAGTATAAAGCCCTACTAGTAAAATGGTTGACAGAAAAAGGAATGCCTGTTAAAGATTTTGGAACTTATACAGCCGACTCGGTTGATTATCCCGATTATGCACACGCAGTTTCTACCGCCGTTGAAAAGCAGGAAGTTGCATTTGGAATTTTACTTTGCGGATCTGCTAATGGTGTTGCTATGACAGCCAATAAACATGCTGGCATTCGTGCGGGACTTTGCTGGCAGAACGATGTGGCATTACTTGTTCGTCAGCATAATAATGCTAATATCATTTGTATCCCAGCCCGTTTTGTTTCTTATTTTGTTGCACAACAAATGGTGGAAACCTTTATGAGCACTGCTTTTGAAGGTGGCCGACATGCTACTCGCGTAAATAAAATGACCTGCTCTTAATAAAAACTATCACATGAAAAAACTGTTATTGATTTGCTTGCCATTGTTAGGTACCATGGCATTCGCTCAAACTCCTTCAGATGTTGCAAAATTCGGCAGCATCATTAACCAACAAAATTTAAAACAAAAATTGTCGATCATTGCTTCAGCTGAAATGGAAGGCAGAGAAACTGCTTCTCCCGGACAGAAAAGAGCTGCTGCTTATATCGAGTCGGAATTTAAGAGAATGGGACTAAAGCCAGGTAATGGCGATAGCTACCAGCAAGTATATCCAGTTTATCAAGACGCATTAATTACAAAATCATTCTCTATTAACGGACGTCCATTTGCATGGGATCAGGATTTTAGTTTCAGTCTGCAAACTATTTCAACTGGCGATTGGAATTTTGCGAAAGCAGTTTTTGCGGGATATGGTATTGTTGATTCAGCTAAACAGATCAATGACTATGCAGACTTAGATGTAAAAGGCAAATTGGTATTTGTTTTAGAAGGATCTGGTACTGCTACTGCAACGCCTGCTCAGGGTGGGATGCGTGCTATGATGTCTAACCCTGCATCTCCAACTATGAAAATGCGTGCTGCTATTGCAAAAGGTGCTGCGGGTTTATTAATCATCTCTGCTGATTTTCCAAAGAAAGTAGCTTCACTTACTAAAGGAAATATGTACCTGAAAGCTAATGCCAACAATGGTTTCTTGATGGCAACTGTTTCTGCAGATGTTGCAACTGCCATGACTGGTCGCTCTGAAAAACTAAGCATCGAACAAATCAAATCTTTAAAGAAAACTGATTATGTTTCTGAAATAAAACTATCTGCTGCAAAAACAACAGTGAATTTAGAGAGCAGCAATGTAATTGCCATTCTTCCTGGTACTGATAAAAAAGATGAGTATTTAATGCTAACCGGTCACTATGACCATTTAGGTAAAAGAGGTGATGTGATCTATTACGGAGCCGACGATGATGGCTCTGGAACAGTTGGTGTAATGCAGATGGCAGAAGCCTTTACAGCAGCAGCTAAGAAAGGAAAGGGTCCGCGTAGAAATATTGTGTTCATGACTGTTAGTGGAGAAGAAAAAGGATTATGGGGTTCTGATTATTATTCAGAGCATCCTATTTATCCGATGGATAAAACAACTGCTGATTTGAATACAGATATGGTGGGAAGAATTGATACAGAACGCAAAACTGCAGATTCTGCAAATACAGTATATGTAATCGGACATGATAAATTAAGTTCTGAATTACAGTCGATCAATGAAGCTGCAAACAAATTATCAAGCAACTTGGTTTTGGATTATAAATACGATGATCCAGCAGATAAGAACAATATCTATTACAGAAGCGATCACTACAACTTCGCTAAGAAAGGTGTTCCTATTTTATTCTTCTATGATGGTATGTTACAAGCAGACTACCACAAACCAACAGACACCATCGATAAAATTAATTTTGACCTCATGCAAAAGCGTGTTTTGATGATCTTCTACACAGCATGGGAAATCGCTAATCGCGATAATATGCTGAAGCGGGATATGAAACTAAATATGCCATCAAGGTAGTGAAGAGATAAGAGATAAAAGTGAAGAGTGAAGAGAAAATCAAAAAGGGTGAAAGCGAGGTATACCTACTTTCACCCTTTTTTCAATTAACTTTAATCCTATAAACTTTCCAGCCCCTCTTCACTCTTAACTCTTAACTCTTCACTTAATTTCTTACCATCCGAGCAAATACGCGAAAATCAACGGAACTACGATGGTCGCATCGCTTTCTACTATGTATTTTGGTGTATGAATGTCGAGCTTGCCCCAAGTAATTTTTTCGTTGGGAACAGCACCTGAATAAGATCCGTAAGAAGTGGTTGAATCGCTCACCTGACAGAAGTAACTCCAGAAAGGAACATCATGCCATTCCAGATCTTGGTACATCATCGGAACAACACAGATCGGAAAATCACCTGCAATGCCTCCACCTACTTGAAAGAATCCTATTCCCTTACCGCCACTATTGGCACGGTACCATTCAGTTAACCATACCATATATTCAATACCACTTTTAACGGTACTTGCTTTCAACTCATTTTTGATCACATAGCTAGCGAAGATATTTCCGGTTGTACTGTCTTCCCAACCTGGAACCACGATCGGCAGGTTTTTCTCAGCTGCAGCAATGATCCAGCTATTCTTTGGATCAATCTCATAGTATTGTTCCAATTCACCCGATAATACAGTCTTATATAAAAACTCATGCGGAAAATAGCGCTCTCCAGCAGCTTCTGCATCCTTCCACTGCTTTACCAAGTGCTTTTGCAATCTTCGGAAAGCTTCTTCTTCTGGAATACAGGTATCAGTTACACGGTTATAATGGTTCTCTAACAGATCCCACTCGTCCTGCGGCGTTAAATCGCGATAATTTGGTACACGCTTATAGTGACTATGCGCTACCAAATTCATGACGTCTTCCTCCAAGTTTGCACCAGTACAACTGATGATGGCAATTTTATCCTGACGGATCATTTCAGCCAAGCTAATTCCTAACTCTGCGGTACTCATAGCACCAGCCAAACTCACCAACATTTTACCACCTTCCAATAAATGGGTTTCATATCCTTTAGCAGCATCTACCAATGCCGCAGCATTAAAATGGCGATAATGGTGCTGAATAAACTGCGAAACGGGTCCTTTACTCATATCCTATTTTTTAAATGATTTAATTGATCAGGCGCAAAAGTAATTTTTTTGCGCGGTTTTCAGGAATCTTCCATTTTTCGGGCTAATCATTGCTCCTTTTGCTGTTTTACCTACTTTATTGGGTTGCTTTCTTTGGTGTTTGGTATATTATACAACCGCTTCCAAGAACTTGGTTCCCAATCTCATTATTAATTCTAACTATATTATCCCCCACAAATTTAGTACCCATGTTATAAGGGAGCTCATTGTTAGATATTCATTGAAAGCCTTACCTTGCTGGATCGTTTGGGTGGCATTAATTTATCAATTGTTAAAGAAAGATTTCAGCAGCACATAAATCATGAAAAATAAAGTATTAGTCACAGGTGCTGACGGTTTTATCGGATCACATCTAACCGAGATGCTTGTAAAACAAGGTTACGACGTTCGTGCATTTGCACTCTATAATTCTTTTAACACCTGGGGTTGGCTCGATCATTGCGATCCTGCAGTGAAGGGAAAATTCGAAGTTTTCATGGGAGATGTAAGAGATCCATATGGCGTTAAAACAGCCATGAAAGGATGCGATACTGTTTTGCATCTCGCTGCTTTGATCGCCATTCCTTATTCTTATCATTCACCCGATACTTATGTTGATACCAATATTAAAGGCACACTCAATATTGTACAAGCAGCAAAAGAATTAGAGATCAGAAAAGTAGTACATACTTCTACAAGTGAAGTTTATGGTACGGCTCGTTTTGTTCCTATCACAGAAGAGCATCCCTTACAAGGTCAATCGCCTTATTCAGCAAGTAAGATTGGAGCCGACCAAATCGCCTTATCCTTTTATACATCATTCAATACACCAGTTGCAGTTTTAAGACCATTCAATACCTATGGTCCAAGGCAATCAGCCAGAGCTGTGATCCCAACTATTATTTCTCAGATTGCATCTGGAAAAGAAACCATCAAACTCGGAGCCTTAACGCCAACCAGGGATTTTTCTTTTGTAGAAGACACTGCCAATGGATTCATTAAAGCAATGCAATGCGATGCGATCAATGGTACGGTAACCAATGTGGGAAGTGGTTTTGAAATATCGATTTTACATACCGCAGAACTGATCGCTGAATTGATGGGTAAAGAAATAAAATTTGAATTAGATAGCGATCGTTTAAGACCTGAGAAGAGTGAAGTGGAAAGGCTCTTTGCTAGCTATGATAAAGCAAAAAGACTCATGAACTGGGAACCGGCCTATGGCGGATTAGAAGGATTCAAAAAAGGATTACAGAAAACGATTGATTGGTTTACCGTTCCTGAAAACCTGGCTCGTTATAAAACAGACACCTATAATATTTAGCTCAATGAATAAACATGCAGTGATATTGGCTGGTGGTAAAGGAAGCAGGCTTCGCCCGTATACAGTTGTTTTGCCCAAACCTTTGATGCCCATTGGAGAATACCCCATATTGGAAGTGATCATTCGACAATTGGTTTTGCAGGGGTTTACACAAATAACACTTGCTGTAAATCATCAGGCCGAACTAATTGCAGCTTTTTTTGGCGACGGAAGCAAATGGGGAATTTCTATCAACTATTCATTGGAAGATCAGCCATTGGGTACCATGGGACCGCTCAAATTGATCAAAGATCTTCCCGATAATTTTTTAGTAATGAATGGTGATATTCTTACTGATCTTGTTTATAAAGATTTTTATGAGACACATGTAAACAGTGATGCGCTGTTTAGTATCTCTTCACATGTAAGAGAAGAAAAAATTGATTACGGTGTTTTACAAACTGAGAATCATATTTTAACTGGCTTTAAAGAAAAACCAACTAAGAGTTTTGAAGTAAGCATGGGAATTTATATGCTTAATAAAAAAGTGTTAGACTATATTCCAGATAATACAGCTTTTGGTTTTGATCAATTAATGTTATCTCTTTTAGATCAAA
The DNA here is from genome assembly GCA_903821465.1 of uncultured Bacteroidota bacterium. GTDB lineage: Bacteria > Bacteroidota > Bacteroidia > Chitinophagales > Chitinophagaceae > Sediminibacterium. Next base: position 22,341 of record CAIJLK010000251.1, read on the forward strand.
AGAAAAACGTTTTTGTAAATACTTACAAAGGACTTTGGTTAGACATTGGAAGACCTGATGATTATATAGAAGCAATTGAATGTTTTGATCAATTGAAAGATAAAATCCTTTATGTCTAAGATCCTCGTGTCTGGTGCCAATGGCTTTGTAGGTAAAAATCTTTGCAGAGCATTGAAGCAATTGAATCATGATGTGATTGAGTTGACTAGCAGCGCCGGCGATATTATTGATACAAAGACATGGGAAACCATTCCACCAACTGATACTGTAATTCACTTGGCTGCAAAAACTTTTGTTCCTGATAGTTGGAAGAATCCAGATCTGTTTTTGCAAACCAATACACTGGGTACTGTGATGGCTTTAGAATATTGTAGAAAATACAATGCGAGGATGGTTTTTATTAGCTCCTATCTCTATGGAAATCCCGAAAGTCTTCCGATCCATGAAACCGCAAAAATAGTTACGCCTAACCCCTATGCGCTTTCAAAAAAAGGGGCAGAAGATTATTGTAAATTCTATGCCGATTCTTTCAATGTAAATATGGTCATTATTCGTCCATTCAATTTATACGGTTATGGCCAATCAGATAATTTCCTGATTCCCGAAATTATCCTTCAAGTTCTAAAAGGAAAAGAAGTACATGTAAAAGATTTAGAACCTAAAAGAGATTATATCTATATCGCCGATTTCATTGATGCTATTATCCGTTCTATTGATATGCATCAATTTGAATTATTTAATATTGGTTCAGGAATCAGCTACTCTGTAGGCGAGATCATTCAAATGATTCAGGATATCTGTGGCACAGCTATTCCCGTAATTAGTAGTGCCGAAAAAAGACCTGCAGAGATCATGGATACCGTTGCAGATATTTCAAAAGCAAAGGAATTACTGAATTGGACGCCTACTACAAGCATCTACGACGGACTTTCCGCGATTGTTCAACTTTATAAGCAAGCACAGCAAGCATAGTTACACAGAGCATTGGCTGGTTAGTAAATAAGTTTTAGCTTTACAAATAACAGTCTGACTAATGCAGTTATCTGAACTAAGAAAAACAATTTCTATCGTTATCCCCGTTTGTAATGAACGAGGAAACCTCCCTTTATTAATGGAGGAAATCAAATCTGTTTTCGACGGACTGAATTACGACTACTCACTCATATTTGTGGAAGACAGCAGCACAGATGGAACATTAGAGTACATCAAAGACTGCGCTAAAAAATCGGCCAATATATTTTACATCGCTCTAACCAAAAGCTTTGGTCACCAGAACGCACTAAAAGCCGGCTTAGACAGATCATCATCCGATGCAGTGATCATGATGGATGGCGACTTACAACATCCACCGGCACTGATCCCAAGTTTAATTAAAGAATGGGAAAATGGTAATGATATTGTCTATACTATTCGCAATGATCATAAAGAGATCAGTAAGATGAAACAGCTTACTTCCAATCTGTTTTATGAGATCATCAATAATCTATCAGAAATTAATCTAGAGCCTGGCACTGCAGATTTTAGATTAATGAGTAAAAAAGTAGTTGAAGCATTTTCACTATTTACCGAAGCAGATATATTCATGCGTGGTATGATCAAGTGGATGGGCTTTCAACAAATTGGTATCGAATATACTGCTGCAAACAGAGCATCTGGAACAAGTAAGTATACCGTAAAGAAAATGCTTCGATTAGCATTGCAAGGCATTACTTCATTCAGTACAAAGCCCTTGTATATAGCTGCTTACTTGGGACTATTCTTTTCAGTGCTTTCCATTTTATATATTCCTTATATAGTTATAAGTATCGTTACAGGTCATTATGTTTCTGGCTGGGCCTCCATGATCGCTACGATTGCTTTTTTTGGGGGACTACAATTAATGATTCTTGGCATTATCGGGATCTATCTTGGAAAACTCTTTATGCAAAGCAAACATCGACCACACTATATCGTTAAAGAATCAAATCTACTATGAGACCCCAGGTATTGATCAGTTTTGACGTGGAAGAGTTTGATATGCCACTCGACTATCAATTCGACATTTCTATTGACCGGCAATTAGCTTTGGGTAAAGACGGACTCGACGCAGTGATGAAACTAATTGATGCGCAAGCAATTCCTACTACCCTTTTTACAACTGCCAATTTTGCCAATCATTTTCCTGATTGCATTCGTGCACATGCTACTAAGCATGAAATTGCTTCACATACTTTTTATCATTCGCATTTCAATAACGAACATTTATTGGAATCAAGATTGGCTTTGGAAAAAATAAGTGGTCATTCTGTAACAGGATTACGTATGCCACGTATGCGTGTGGTAGATATGCATGAGGTAATCAAAGCAGGTTATACTTATGACTCCTCTATCAATCCAACATGGCTGCCCGGCAAATACAATAACTTGCATTTACCTAGAACCATTTATATGGATCAAGGAATGAAAAGAATTCCTGCTTCGGTATCTCCAAACCTTCGCATTCCCTTATTCTGGTTGAGTTTCAAGAACTTCCCATATAGTTATTTTAAACATTTAACTATACAAACCCTTGAAAAAGATGGCTATGTTTGTCTCTACCTTCATCCCTGGGAATTTATAGATATTACTAATTTTGGGCTCCCCGCTTTTACAAGAAAACTATGCGGACAACCACTACTAGATCGACTTGATCAATTAATTACAGATCTTAAGGCAAGGGGTTACGAATTTTCAACGATTAGAAATTTTCTGTCCACCAATAAATAAGATATGAAAAATAATCAATCACTGAATCTTTGGATTGCTGGAATCTTATCCATCCTTCCTCTTTTTTATTTAGCAGCTATTTATCAAAGTTTACCCGCTATCGTGCCAACACATTTTGATATGGAAGGTAGACCCAATGGATTTAGCGAAAGATCTTCCCTCATTTATTTTACGCTCTTATTTAGCGCTATAGGGGTAGGAACTTTTTTACTCATTACAAACCTTCCAAAAATTGATCCTAAAAAAACAGCTGGTCAATCGCCTGAATTATTTCAGAAAATGGGATTAACCATCGCTGTATTATTTTGCTTTATCAATTTTGCTATCACTTATGGCGCAGCTAATAAAGGAGAAAATATTACTTGGATTATTTTCCCGGGCATGGGTATATTTTTTGCATTTCTCGGAAAGTATATGCGGGATATCAAACCCAATTATTTCGCTGGCTTCAGAACACCTTGGGCATTAGAGAATGATGATAATTGGAAAGAAACACATCGCTTAGCTGGTAGTATGTGGATGGTTGGCGGAATTGCTATTACTGTTTTCACAATAGCATTGCCAACTGAATATAGGTTCATCGCATTTATGGGTATCATTGCTATCATTACAATTATTCCATTTGTATTTTCCTATCTCTATTTTAAAAAGCATCAACCAAAATAAATCGATGAAAAAAATATCCATCCTCCTCGCAACTGTTTTGATTATTGCTAACATACATGCGCAAGATATTGTAGGCGCTTGGATGGGCTCTCTTAAAGCAGGGGCTGTGAAACTTCGGATAGTGATACATGTAAATAAAACTGAAAAGGGATTAACTGCAACATTCGATAGTCCTGATCAAAAAGCATATGGACTCCTCGTTAATAAAGTTGAATTAGTAAAAGATAGTTTGCTCTGCGAGATTCAACTTATTAAAGGTGGTTATAGAGCAAGTTGGGATGGGAAAGATGCGTTAACTGGAACATTTAGTCAGGGACCAGGATCATTTCCCATTGATATGAAAAGATTGAAAGACGATGAGATTCCCAAACAAGAAGTAAAGATCCGCCCACAAACGCCTAAAGAACCCTTTGGATATAGCGCTGAAGAAGTAGAATATGATAACGCTGATAAAACTATTCATTACGGGGCAACGCTAACTAAACCAACAAATCAAACAGGTTTTCCAACTGTGATCATTATTACAGGAAGTGGCACACAAGACAGAGATGGAACCATGATGGGGCATAAAACATATGCAGTACTGGCCGACTTACTTACCAAACAAGGAGTTGCAGTATTACGTGTTGACGATCGCGGTATTGGAAAAAGCAATTTGGGAATTGGGGTTGACCCAACGAAACTTACTTCTAAAGACTTTGCTGTTGATGTGAATAATAGTATTAATTATTTGTTGAGTAGAGCTGATATCGATAAAAAGAAAATCGGATTAATAGGGCATAGCGAAGGAGGAATGATTGCACCAATGGTTGCTGTGAAGAATCAAACAGTGGCATTCTTAGTACTACTTGCAGGTCCGGGCACTAGTGGTCAGCAAATTTGGGATTTTCAGATGGGAAGAAATATTATTAAACCAAATCTTTCAGAAGCAGATAAGGCAACAGCTACAGAGATCATTAATAAGATGAATGAGCCATTTGCAAAGTCAACTGATCTTAAAACTATTACAGATCAAATGAAAGCCAATTATGCGGACTGGAAAAAAAATGTGCGCAATAGCAAAGAGAACGACTTACTCTATGCCAACCCAGAAGAGAGTTTTTTAAAAGTTGCTAAACAATTCCAAAGCGGATTGTACTGGCTTAACTATTTTTTAAATTATCAACCAGCAGAAAATCTTCAAAAGATCAGGATCCCTGTTTTAGCTTTAAACGGATCGAACGATATACAAATCAACAGTACTGAAAACCTCGCAGGCATTGATGCCGCTTTAAAAAAAGCAGGCAATACACACTATCAAATAAAAGAGTTAGAAGGACTGAACCATCTATTCCAAACTTCAAAAAATAAGGATCAGGCTTACGAATCGATAGACGAAACTTTCTCCCCAATTGCTGCTGCTATTGCGGCTAATTGGATTTTAACTGAGGGGGTTAAGAAATAGACAGCATTACGTTATCATTGTGCTATGAACCTACTTGCCCACGCCTATCTTTCTTTTGAACAACCGGAGATCCTGGTGGGTAATATGATCAGTGATTATGTAAAGGGGAAAAAACAATATGATTATCCAATTGGAATTCAGCATGGGATAAGATTACACCGTGCAATCGATCATTTTACTGACCACCACTTAGCAACCCATACAGGCAAACAGGTTTTTAAACCAGTAGTAGGATTATACGCTGGGGCCTTTATGGATGTGGTGTACGATCATTTTCTTGCACTAGATACCAATGAATTAAGCGAAGCTGAATGGCTACCTTTTACACAAAACGTATATAGTCAATTAAAAGAAAGCAGCCAGTTTCTACCTGAAAATTTCGCGGTACAACTGCCGCATATGAGTACACATAATTGGTTATTTCACTACCGATATGATGCGGCAATTGAGAAGAGTTTTGGAGGATTAGTTCGAAGAACTCGATACCTAACTGATCATCTACCTGCTTTTGAGGTTTTTGAAGCGGAATATTCCTTTTTAAAAGAACAATACGAACTATTTTTCCCGGATGTTAAAAAATTTGCACAAACCGAGTTAAACCGATTACTAAACCAATAGCCACTTATCTTTGTTTTCTACAAGTATCAAACAATTTATACTGATGAAGCAACTATTATTATACCTCTTCCTTTTTGCTAGTATTAGCAGTTTCGCACAGCCCAAAGCTACCGAGTTAGATAAGTCGCCCATGGATATGAGCTATTGGCCAGCAAACTATCCCATACTAAAGATGAGTGGAAAGGCTAAAGATCAGCCTATTGCCAGAATCATTTATGGTAGACCCTTAAAAAACGGACGAACTATTTTTGGGGGTATTATTAACTATAACGAAATGTGGCGCCTGGGTGCCAATGAAGCAACCGAAATTGAAACCTTTCGCAGTATAAAAATTGGCGGAAAAATTCTTGCAAAGGGACGATATACTGTATACTGCTTACCTAAAGAAAATAAATGGACTATCATCTTTAATAAGGATAATTTCTGTTGGGGTAATTTCACTTACGATAGTAAAAAAGATTTGATCAGAACAGATATTGATGTAGAAAAAAATACAGAATCGGTAGAAGCTTTCACTATTTATTTCGACGATACTAAAAATGGAGCGAATCTAATTTTCCTTTGGGATGATATTAAAACTAGTCTTCCAATTTCATTGGTTGATGAAACAAATTCAAAAAAGAAATAGTTATGAGCAATCAAGATAATAATTTGAGACTGGGTACCAAATATATCCATGCAGGTGCTGAACCCGATCCATCTACTGGCGCGATCATGACACCGATTTATCAGACTTCCACTTTTGTTCAGGAAGCCCCTGGTGTAAACAAAGGATTCGAATATGCACGTAGTCAGAACCCTACACGTAAAGCTTTAGAAGAAGCATATGCGCAAATCGAGATGGCTAAATACGGACTAGCATTCAGCAGTGGTGTTGCGGCTACAGATGCGGTAATAAAATTATTGGAACCAGGAGATGAAGTGATTGCAGCAAATGATATGTATGGTGGTACTTACCGCTTATTCACAAAGATCTTTGCCAAGTTTGGAATCAAATTCATTTATGTTGATACAACTGATGTAAACAATATAAGTAATGTTATTACTGCAAAAACAAAACTGATTTGGATTGAAACACCAACCAATCCACTCATGAATATTACTGACATTGAAGCCGTTGCTGTAATTGCTAAAAAAACAAAAGCGATACTTTGTGTTGACAATACTTTTGCATCGCCTTATTTACAAAATCCATTGACCTTAGGTGCAGATATAGTCATGCATTCGGCTACCAAATATTTAGGCGGACATAGCGATCTGATCCAAGGTTGCTTAATGATGAATGATACAGATTTGCGCGAGCAATTATATTTTATTCAAAAATCAACTGGAGCTGTACCCGGACCGATGGATTGTTTTCTTGTTTTGCGTGGCATCAAAACATTACACGTGCGCATGCAGCGGCATTGTGAGAATGGTGAGAAAATTGCGCATTTCTTACGCAACCACCCAAAAGTGCAAAGGGTTTACTGGTGTGGCTTTGAAGACCATCATAATTACGCGATCGCGAAAAAACAAATGCGTGGATTTGGTGGCATGATGAGCTTTACATTAAAAGATGATAGCGTTGAAAATGCAAAACGTGTTTTAAGTAGCACCAAGCTTTTCTCCCTAGCCGAAAGTTTGGGTGGAGTAGAATCGTTGATCAATCATCCTGCAACAATGACCCATGCTTCCATTCCAAGAGAAGAAAGGATCAAGAATGGATTAACCGACTCATTAATTCGTTTAAGTGTAGGCATTGAGGACGTAGAAGACTTAATCGTGGATCTTAATCAGGCGATAGGATGAAGTGAAGAGTGAAGAAGAAGATAAAAGTGAAAAGATAAAAGTGATGAGTGAAAAATAAACAATTACAAGCATTTTTTGATGAAAAAGTAGACCGATATAATCGGCCTGATTTTATAGCAGCTGATCCTGTTTGTATACCTCATTTATTTTCAAAAAAACAGGATATTGAAATTGCAGGATTTTTTGCAGCCATCTTTGCCTGGGGCAATCGTACAACCATCATTAATAAATCAACTGAGTTGATGCAATTGATGCAGATGGCGCCGCATGATTTTTGTTTGAATCATTCTGATCATGATCTAAAAAACTTACTGCAATTCAAACACCGAACTTTCAATGCTACCGATCTTTTATACTGTATCGAATTTCTGAAATACCATTATTCGAAACACAAGAGTCTTGAAACAGCATTTTTCCCGGAAATAATTATAAAGTCAGCCAAAGAAAATATAGTAGAACGGGGCCTCATACATTTTCATCATTATTTTTTTTCTCTGGAAGATGCACCAAACAGAACCAGAAAACATATTGCCACACCCGATAAAAATTCGGGTTGTAAAAGATTGAATATGTATTTGCGATGGATGGTGCGGAATGATAAAAAAGGGGTAGATTTTGGGATCTGGAAAAAAATCAAACCTGCAGATCTGATCTGTCCCATTGATGTACATGTAGCTCGTGTGGCAAAACGCTTTCAATTACTTGATCGTAAGCAAGCTGATTGGGCAGCTGCAGTTGAACTCACCCAATACTTGCGTACCTTAGATTCATCGGATCCCGTAAAATACGATTACGCATTATTTGGTTTGGGGGTGATGGAAAAATACAGATAACATGAACAACAATATTGATCTTATTTCTTTGGAAAAACTATCCTTCGATGAATTAGTGGCAACTATCAATGAGCTCATCGCTAAGGATTTTTCAAAACTTGTTTATTTATTGTATGCAGTAGATGTATCTGAAAAAAAATTGAAACAATTATTAGCAGAACATCCCAATGAAGATGCCGGTAAATTGATTGCGCTATTAATGTTAGAGCGACAAGAACAAAAACGCAAATCCCGCGAACAATTCAAACAACGGGAACAGGATATCCCTGAGGAGGATAAGTGGTAGCCTTATTTTAATAACATTGGAATCTCTTTTATTTGATATCCCTTTTCTTTCAAATAGACAATTAGCTCATCCAGATGATCATATAATTTATCCTTTCTTCTCGGATCCGTGCCAGCATGAATTAAAATGATTGCCCCATTTAAATGATTGGGATTAGTTGCTTCGAATTTTTTCAAATTGCTGATGAGTACTTCACTCGATTTATAAGCATTTCCCATTTCCGGCCAGGTATAATCCGCATTAGTACCTATGCCTGGTGTAAAATTGAAAAGCGTAATTCCTTTTTCATTGCACCAACGAACAATGTCATCATTCCACCACTCATAAGGCGGAATGAAATATTGATCACCTCCATAAATCCAAACAAATTTTGACATTGCTGATAAATTCTGATTATAATCGTATTGAAACCTTGCTCTTGTAATTAATGTACTGTCCCGTTTGGTCCAATCTGCATACAACAAATGCTGGTCTGAATGCGGTCCAAGAAAATTATAACTTTCTGCTAATTGATGAATCTCATTTTTAAAAATCGGATTCCGATAAAACCTCCCTGTAAAAAAGAAGGATGCATTAACATTTTTTTTATTTAAAGTATTAATGATCGTTGGCAATCCTTCCCCAAATTCATCTGCAGTAAATACGATGGCCATTTCTTTCAAAGTTGTATCAGATCTAACAATTGCACCATGCGACTTAACCAATGTTTTTGGCTTAGGCAGACTAGTTGAAATAAGTTCCGAATATTTTATTTCTTGCTTTGATTCAGCCGCTTTTGCAGCTAATAAATAAATCAATGAAGCTGTTCCATCCATGGTTGGTTCGTTGGTGCTGTAATCACCATAGTCATCGTGATACACAGCCAGATCACTTTGAAATGTTGCATAATTGTCCTCATGAATTAATTTAATTCCAATTAGGTTTTTATAGATGGATGTGTAAACTGGTCCATCTACCAACCCACCATCAATAGGATAGTTTTTTAAATGCGTAAAAGCCGAATGCGGATCTACAGGGGTATCTCCATTAGATGGCAACCCATATACCATACTGGTTCCCCAAGGATTACATCCAAATAACCAATCGAAATTCGATTGTTCCAATTCTTGATAATCAGATAGCTGTTCATGTTTACGAAACCAGTAACATTCAATGGCAAAAGATGTTGTTAGATTATTGCTACACCATGTAAATGGTACGCCTCTAAAAAATGCATTGTGCTTTGCTTTATTCCAAACATTATAAATATTATCTTGATAATATAGCATCGTTTCTGTTGCCATTGTTGAATGCTGATAATACTTAGCCAATTCGTTTACGCCTAATTGAATAAAAGGATACCATTGATAATGGTGCATGGTATCATTACCCATCCAGGTAGAGTCGGACGACCTGTGCAGCTTTTGATAAGTATTATTCAGGTACGATTTATTTTTAGTGATTTGATACAATTGCGTTTCTGCTAAAGCCATATCATCTTTCCAATCGTCTTCCTCATAAAAATATGGAGCACCTCCTGGAGCAGTTTGCGCCACACCGGGTTTATTCAAACCCAATTGATAGGCAGTGAAACTTTTCTTATACAATGTATTGGCATAAGTAGGATTCCATTTTTTGAGCACTTGATACCCTAATGCAAAACTGCTTGCAAATTTTCCAGCAGTGGATGCTACACCATTTGCCCTGTTCTTGTATTTGAATAAACCTTGTGGTTCTCCAGAACAGAAATATACGGGTCGCTCAAATCCCTTATTGTAAAAACTATCTTCTTTAGGAATGCGCATACCCCGATGATCGCGATCATCGCCTAATTGATTAAATAACCAATCGTCTTTGGGATGCATTTTGAGTAACCAATCCAATCCCCATTTTGCTTCATCCACTACATCAGGAATGCCATTCTTGCCATCTAATCCATTTGCCTGTTTCGTATCAGCAAACACATTTGGAAAATCACGATAAGCAGCCAATAAATGATACGTTGCATTTGCGGAAGTGGCCGAATATTGCAGGTAATCGCTTGCATCATGCCAACCGCCACTCACATCAATATGTGTTCCATCGGGAACTGGGGCATAAACAGTATACCCATCATGTGTATGGCAACTATCTTTTAAAAAAGGATTGAACCCACTTCTTTGCTGACGCATATAGCGCAAACAAAAATCGGCAGCTGATTGATATACCGTATCGCTAATCGTGAAAATGGGTGATATTGTTTTTCCGGTTCTTAGGAAATATTTACCTGGTTTCTGAAATGATGAAAAGTTTAATCGATGAGTAGTATTAAATGGACCATAAGCCCCAAACGCCTCTCCCGCACTACTTTTGAAAACAACCTGTTGATTGGCCGCATTTACTAGTTCAAAATCTTGTAAGGCTATTTTATCCTTACTACACCATACAGCAACTTTAATAAATTTCGTAGGATAGCCCAATAGGTTTACACGAATCCAACTATTAGTACTTCCTTGCGCAAGGAGTAATTGAATAGAGATCATTAGGTAAGAAAAAACAAAACAAATTCTTGTCTTCATAAACAGTAATAATTGCTAGTAAAAGGTAAGCAATTATTCTATTTTCTTCAAGTG
>CAIJLK010000252.1 GCA_903821465.1 uncultured Bacteroidota bacterium
CTTGCGGTCAACTTGCAAATAAATCAGTAAATAAATAATTAGACCTTACAATTCAAACTGGGCGCGCAATTGAAAGAATTGTGAATTGCCTTTGGTATTTCCTTTATCCAGACTTCCGGTTCCATAATTAATGGAGAATCGAAAGCTTGTATTGGGATACCAACTAAAGGCGCCAGTTAATCGGCCAAATTCACCGCCTGCAATTAATGCATCTGTTAAATTAGAACGAGTATATCTAGCACCCAATTCAAAGGCGCCGGCACCGCCGTTTTTAGCTAAGCTGAAATTCTTTTTCGGGATTAGTTTACCGAGGTTTCCGTTATTGCGGTTATACCTTCTATTTTCTCCAGTGATGAACCAGCTTCCGCCTACTTGCCAGTAATGAAAAGTGGGATTATTTGCATCAACAGATTTTACACGATTACTCATGTATTCGCCAATAAAACTAATCGGGCCATGCACTTTAATTAATTCGAGCATCAAAGTATTCGCAGCCGATGCATTGAACGACCCTGTATTAATATAACTAGGCGCAGTGTTTACTTCTGGTTTTGCCTTATAGCCCAACTTGCCATCAGTTGCATCAGTATAACGATATCCAATTCCCAGGTGCACTAGGTCTGCATCTGATGTATAAATTGGCAATGCTGTTGCACGCATGGTGATCTGTGAACCATTGTCAGAAAATGATTTTCCTGTCTCCCAATAATTATTAAAAAATCCGATGGTATAAGTGGCTCTTTGTTTTAGAATACTATTTGAATAACGAATACCAATATTTCTTTGACGAACAATCATGGGTACACCAGCACCTCTTTCCATAAACATCAATTGTGTACCAGGAGCCACATATTCATGACCCACTCCTTCTTTTTGTTTTCCTAGCGTCATCCATCCACCGTTTTTGCCAAAAGGAATCTCAAAATTCCAATCAATAAAACTAAATTTTTTGCTTCCTTGAGGCGCATCCAATCCATTGAAATTGGCACTGATCATATAGCGCCATGGGTGTTTAAAAAACAAAAGATTTCCTGTAACCAGTAATCGCTCACCCCGAAATTCAGTGCCGGGGTCTACTTTCCCCACCTGTCCAATGCTAGCATCGTCCTGAGAAACAATATTATGATCCAGTATAAATGCAGCCCCAAAATTCAGGTTAAACCATTTGGTATGAATTTGATTCCATTTCTGTGCCAGAATGGGAGCCGCTGCCATTGGGGCTTGCTCATTTGGAACAATGGCCGTATCGTTAATAGGCAAAGTGTTATTCTGAGCCTGCGCAGAGATAGCTAAAAAAAATAGTGCAACAACTCCTAGCACTTGTTTTCTGATCGTCTTCATTTATTCTAAAATTAACAAGCGCAAATTAATTTAATCCGAGATTAATTATTGCGAATCCTTGTTTCATATTTAGAATTCAGAACAAGTTTATCGGTACTCAAGTCCAAATCCAAAATGATATAAAGGATTTTCAGAATCATAAGGAACATCCTCCTTCTGCTTTTCTACTGCAGCCATAGAAGAAGGCAATTCAAAAGGCAGTTTACCGGTGGGTTTGAATTTTCCAAAAATCAAATCTAGGATGATATTATCCTGACTACTAAAATCGCCGATCACCGCTTTACTGGCCGAATTGATTTCAGGAAAAACCGCAGGTCTCTCTAAATTCATTACCGTGATAGTGGGCTTGGTTTGAATGAGTTTTAGAATCTCTGCTTTTTTATCTGCATCAAAATCTAAATGTCCCTGATGAAATATTTTCTGCATCAGGTATTTTTCTTCGCCCGGCTTTAGTCCATATGGCGTATTGAGTTTGATGATAATTACATCTGCATTTTTGGCATCGGTCACTAAATTTTTATACCCAGCAGTTTCCTCTTTATTAAATCCTTGTAAATAAATTTTCGTAGTTGGTTTTAATGGCAGGATCGACTGATCGTTCTTCAATAAGACCAATGATTTTTTTTGTGCTTCGATTCCCTTCTCAATAAATTTGGCATTGTTCACGATCGATGCATTCTCAGCTTTCAAATATGGATTATCAAAGAGTCCTAAACGAAATTTTTCTTTGAGAATTCTCTTTACAGATTGATTAATGCGCTGTTCTGATAACTTCCCGTTTTTCACAAGATTCACAAGGTCTTCTGTCAAAGATTCACCTCCAAACATATCGCAACCTGCGTCCAATATTTTCAGTATCCGCTCCTCCTTACTCAAATTTTCAACTCCATGAGCAGCAGCAGGTTTTATCATCAACCCAAATATTTTGGCATCAGACACCAGTGCCCAATCGGTACAAATGATTCCTTCAAAATGATATTTCTCCCGCAATAAACCCGTGATGATTTCTTTGTTATATCCGAAGCCTACATCTTGTTTTGTTTGCCCAACCGGTATGCCATAATAGGGCATGACTTGAGCCACATGTGCAGGGAAAGCCCCTTTCTCAAAAGGAATTAAATGATAGGCAAAATTATTTCCTGGATAAGCTTGTTTGCCTGGAGGGAAGTGCGCATCCATGCCGCCTTTCTGCGGGCCGCCGCCTGCAAAATGCTTCACCATACACTCCACACTCTGATTGTTGATTGTATCACCCTGAAATCCTAGGATATAGGCTTTGGTCATTTTAGCAGCCAGCTCTGCATCCTCTCCAAATGTGCCATTAATTCTAGCCCATCGTGGTTCGGTTGCCAGATCAGCCATGGGCGATAAGGTTAATCGAATCCCCATTGCCAAAAATTCCTGACGAGCAATATTTCCGAAGGCTCTGGTTAAATCAGTATCACCTGTTGCAGCTAATCCAAGTGTGGAAGGCCATTTAGAAAAGAATGGGGTATAAATACTTGCACCTGGTGCATTGGGTACCCCATGTCTTGGATCAGATGCAATGGTCATAGGAATACCTAGTCTTGTTTTTTCGGCTAGCTTTTGAATATTATTGTTCCAAATGATCATCGCTTCTGGTGAAGGCGATTGCATAATGTTTACATGGTTCATCTTTTTTCTTGCCACCATGGCCACGTTCGATTCTAATAGTAATGAAAACAGATTGCTCGGCGACATTACATTACTCAATTTACCCGTGCTATTCATCGCTGCCATATTAATGAACATGGTGCCTGCTTTTTCTTCGAGGTTCATTTGTTTTAAAAGATCATCCACACGACTATTGATATCGGCACGTGTATCTTCATAGATATCGAGCTTAGCATTCTTATTTAAATCCCGAAAAGTAAACCCATCAATAGTTAGAGTTGGCGCTTCATTCCCCAATAGACTCATGTCTTTCATTGATTGCCTGGAAGTAGTGATATAATAATAGGTAAAGAATCCAAGAATTATAAGGATCAAGAATAATATAGTAAAGCCTAAAAATTTGAAAAATTTCTTCATATCAATCGTTTTAAAAGCTTGTAAATATAGCTTAAAATATAAAAGCTTAGCTTTGCATTTCCTGTTGAAAAACAGCAAAAACATATAACATGCAAAAAAGAACAGACAATTTTGACAAGTTTGGTCAAAAAAGAGGCAGTGCCATTAAAGAAGAATACCGCCAGGCAAAAAAGAAAATAAAGGCAGAAGCCCGCGCAGCTGGTGAAGCATTGAGACTCAAAAAAAAGAATGCCAAACTCGGCATTGTTACTGAAGAACCTAAAAAAGAAAAAACTAATTTTCCAAAAAGAGCTCCCGGAGCCAATAAGGCTGAATACCATGAGCGTAAGGAGAATTCCAAGAATATTGGCAAGCCGGCACCTCGCGTGAAGCCGGAACCAAAAGAAGCAGCTCCTAGAGATCCGAATGCACCACAATCAAAAAGAGCAGGTGCACGCCCGCCAAAATCAATGCGTGAAGCAGGATTTGTTCCTAATAAAGACGGTGGAAAACCTGGATTTAATGGAAGACCTGCTTTAAGAGATAAAGATGCACAAGACAAAGAGCAAGTAGATAGTAATTCCCCAGATACCGTGATGCCTCTGAATAAATACATTGCGCATTCTGGAGTTTGTGGTAGAAGAGAAGCGGCAGAATTAGTGAAGGCCGGAAAAGTGACGGTAAATGGAGATAAAATTTTTGAACCAGGCTATAAAGTTTCTGGTAGAGATAAAGTAGTAGTAAAAGACAAACAGGTATTTCTTCAAAAGAATTCGGTTTATATTTTGCTCAACAAACCAAAAGACTTCATCACAACCGCTAGTGATCCGCAGGGAAGAAAAACGGTGATGGATATTGTGAAGTCTGCAACACCTGAAAGAGTATATCCTGTTGGACGATTAGATAGAAATACTACAGGTGTTTTGATTCTTACCAATGATGGAGAGTTAGCTCAGAAATTAACGCATCCTTCTTACGAGGTTAAAAAGATCTACGAAGTAACACTTGATAAACCTGTTGCGAAAAAAGACATGGAAGCTATTATTAATGGTGTGACATTGGAGGATGGATTGATCACAGCAGATTCAGTTGCTTATGCAGACGCTAAGGACAAGACTGTTGTGGGCATTGAAATTCATAGTGGACGAAATAGAATTGTGCGACGCATATTTGAACATTTAGGATACGATGTAAAAGCATTGGATCGTGTTATGTTTGCCAACCTTACTAAGAAAAATGTGGAGCGCGGTAAATTTCGTTTCCTCAACGAAAAAGAAGTGCGCTTATTGAAGTTCATGAACAAATCATTTGTTCGTAAAACAAAATTGGCAGAAAACGAAGTAGACAATTTCGAATAGAAGATCCTATGCAACTCGACATTATTTTTGAAAACGAACAGTTCATTGCCATTAATAAACCTTCTGGATTATTAAGTATTCCCGATCGTATGGGTAAGGATATTTCTTTGAAAGATCTACTCAAAGAAAAGCTGGGAGAGATTTACACGGTACACCGTTTAGATAGAGATACGAGTGGCATTATTGTGTTTGCAAAAACAGAAGAAAGTCACAAGGAATTATCAGTTCTGTTCGAAGGCCGCTCGATGGAAAAATATTATGTAGGATTGGTGTATGGTAATATGATGACACCAAAAGCTAGCATCGATGCGCCGATCATGGAGCATCCGGGCAAGGCTACAAAGATGATGACGCATGCCAAAGGAAAAGTTTCTTTAACCGATTACGAAGTGCTAGAATCTTTCCGATCTTATTCATGGGTACAGTTTCAAATTCATACCGGGCGCACGCATCAGATTAGAGTGCACATGCAACATATCGGGCATAGTATTGTTTGTGATCCTGTTTATGGAGATGCAAAACCCATTTTATTATCGGCATTAAAACGCAATTTCAAGCTGGCAAAAGTTGCAGATGAAGAACGTCCGATCTTAAACCGACTCGCCCTGCACTCCCATCGTTTAAAGTTTACACTGAACGATGAAACTTTTGATCTAGAAGCAGAAGTGCCCAAAGATCTGCGCGCAGTATTGCAGCAGTTGAGAAAGTGGAAGGGATAGGTTTAATCATTAAAACTTAATTTTATATTAATTAGTAAGATAAAAAGAACACTCTTATATAGAGCGCTCTTTTTTTTAAAGGGGGGGCTAATATTTTCTACAATAATTTTATATTATGAACATGCTGTTGTTCTTGCAATTACCTAAATAAAACCAATTGAAATTGTAGTTTTCTTACTACATAAAATTTTCAAGGAACCAAACTGTATTTTTTAATAGAAAAAGTCTAACAGCTACTCAAATTCTACAATAATTTGATTTCTTATTGATAAAATAATATTGATTTTATCGAACCCAATACCAGATAATTCCGGGATCTGACATTTCACAACAACCCATCCAAGGGGCCGGACCAAAGCCAGCTGTAGAAACCAAAGTTCCCCACCAATCACTGTTTGCATCACTACTGGTAGTTATGGTGCCTGCTGAACCTGGTGCATACCAAGGCATGATTTGTTCAACACCACTTCCATTATAATCCCAAGAACCGAATTTTGTATTGATTGTTATATCGGTTTGAGTATTATTGGTCTTTACAAAACTATATGCTCCGTTTGCTGTCCATATTGCGCCCCAATTTCCCCGGGTATTTGCATCAATCATGTATTGAAATCCGCTAGCACTTTTTTTAATATAATCGGCCCAACCTATAATCGAATAATTAGGCGTAGCGTTATTTACAACATCCGCAGTATTTGTAAAAGGCATGCTAGCATTTAATGATAAAGCCTTATCAGCATCCCACCCGGAAGTGTTTGAGTTTTTTAGAATTAAGGTCCAACCACCTCCATCTGTTGTCATATCAGCATAAATTTGAAAAGCTGCGCCTCCATTGATGTTAGGATTAGCGATCCAATAAAGACCATCTGTTGATGCTGGATAATCCTGTTTAATTTGATAAGCACTTGTAGACGGATTATAGGATGTTAAACCATTACCTGCTGATTTTGCTGTTAATATTTGCCCATATTGGTTATTGCCGGTACTACTTCCAAGTGACCCGTTTTTATTTACATAATTGGCATTGGTACTTGTAGTTTGTCCGTTTTTGGTAATTACAATTACACTGTTTACAGTAAGGGTTGCGCTTATGGTACCGCTGCTGTAATCACCTGCTGCTGCTTGGGTGGCAGTAATAGTAGTGGAACCTGCTGCCACAATGCTTACAACACTTCCGCTGATGGTAGCTACTGCTGTATTGCTGCTAGTATAGGTAAATGCACCATCGCTATTACTGGTGGGTGTAGACAGCGTAAAGGATCCATCATAAAAGGTTTTCGTGATATTACTGAATCCGGTAATAACAGGATGGCCTGAAATACTTAGACCATAATAGGCTCCTTGGTTGCCTTCAATGGTTTGACGGTCAGCATCTATATAAACTGACGCAAATAATGTTATTTCACTTATGCTACCATTATAATTAACATCGCCACCCCAACCTGTTGTTGCATTCCCTATAGCAACTGAAGGCACGGCAGCACGTGTACCGCTATTTAGAGTAGCCGAACCATCGGATCGACCATTGGAATATAAAGCAATTGCTCCCGTAGAATTTGTTCTAGTCCAGGAATATAGCCTGGTCGTTCCATCATTGGCAGTAATACTTCCTGCTAACGAATTGTCTGCGGAACCATTACCTGCAGTAAATTTATTATTATAAATACCGTAACCGAAATCCGAAGTACCACCCGGCTGCTCCGAACTGAAGATACCGTTCATACTATACCAAGTGTTTGTCCCACCGCCGCTAGTATTTGAAGATGTAGCATTAAATACAACTGACCCACTCAAATCATCATCAAAAGCTGTGGAAGTAATTACTAAATAATTGGGACCAGAAAATATAATAGTGGGCACCCCGTTTAATAAGTTAACAGACCCTGCATTAATAATTTGAGGTTGACTTGAACTGTTTGATTGAAGCGCATTATTATTACTACCGCTTTGATCGTACCAGATTGCTACTGTTCCCGAATTACTTCCTATTAGAGAGCTCAAAAGTGTACTGGTAACACCTGTTGCAGAAGCATTGTAAGAACTGTAGGCTGCTGAAATTCTGGAACTTAAAGCAATTTGTTTGGTTGTATTATCAGGATATATATCATAATAATTACTTCCAATAGTACAACGAATCAAGGGGCCAGTATAACTGTTGCTCAATAATCTTAAAGAATAGACTCCGCTTGCAGGCGTACTGCTGGTTAACCCCATTATGTCTAGCGTATTCTGAGACATAACAGTTACTGAAATAACTGAACAAAAAAATATTATAATACATTGCTTCATTAAAAAAAGATTAGGCTAATAATAATAATCAAATTGAATTCTATCACTCGTTACTAAAGCATATGCGCCGTTATTTTCTTTTACATATGTTAATGTTGTGCCACTTACATTATATGCAGTATTGCTGATGCGTATACCATTAATATACATTTTCACTTTGCTATTTGTTGATGGAGCTTGAGTTAATGTAAAGGCAGTCTGTGCAGCAGTAGCAGAAACTTCATCTGCTACTTCACGAACAGCAGAAACTGCATCAAGCCAAGCTAAAGTGCCACTGCCATTTGTTTTTAATATTTGGCCCGAAGTACCGTGAGTATTTGGATATGTAACTGCTCCAGCAGTTAATGTTCCACTAGTATTTACATTTGTTATTCCCGTATTACCTAACTGGATGCTGTTGCTTCCTTTTCCAATAGCATTATATCCAATAACAATCTCATTAGAACCATGATCAGCAAGTGGTTTTGAATAGGCTCCGATTAGAACAGCACCATTAATTTCTGTATTATAATAGGTAGGACCATCAACATCTCCAAAATATCTACCGGCAAATGCACCAAGAACAGCATTGTATCCTCCAGTTGAATTTCTATCAATTGCTGCAACGCCGATCGCTGTATTACTATTTCCAGTGGTATTCTGCTCGAGTGATTGTACGCCAAAAGCAGAATTGTAACCTGAAGTTGTATTCTTGTATAAAGCACTATGTCCCACTGCAGTATTACCCCCACCCGATGTATTATTGAATAAGGAACTATAGCCGGTTGCTGTATTGTTTTCTCCTGCTGTATTGCTATGCATTGAAAATGCTCCGAGTGCAGTATTCAAATTAGCAGTGGTATTTCCGACCATTACTTCCGAGCCTACTGCAACATTATAACTTCCAGTTGTATTACCCATTAACGATAAATATCCCACTGCAGTATTATCATATCCATTTTCTGTAGCAAATAGCGACTGGCTACCTATTGCAGTATTTCGGGCACCAATATCAGTCGTTCTGAGCGAAGAAGATCCAAAAGCAGTATTGAAAAATCCAACAGTATTATTTTTTAAAGATTCAAAGCCGTTTGCAGTATTCTCAGAACCCGTTGTATTCGAAGAAATTGCATTTACTCCAATTGCTGTATTATTTAATTTCGCATTTAATCCTTTCCCAATCGTTAATCCATTTACATTCAAATCATCACTAAAAGTTTTCCCACCTGCAATAGTTTGTACACCTGTGGTAATTATCCCGCCATTTGTTCCATCTGCTGGTGTTAGACTTAAAGTACCAGATATTATTGTTGCGCCATTTACATTTGAACTACCAGCAATTGC
>CAIJLK010000253.1 GCA_903821465.1 uncultured Bacteroidota bacterium
ATTATTTAAAAGTTGAATAGTCGGATGGAATTCGGCAAGCCTGTAATGTATTTACAAACAAGCATTACCGGATTTCATAAAAAACAGGTTATTATCTTTTTAATCGCCAACGACACTGATACGGCTGATAGTTTTTCCATCTTCATCATACAAATGCACACTACATGCCATACAAGGGTCAAAGCTGTGAATGGTTCTTAAAATTTCAAGCGGCTGTTGCTCATTGGCTACTGGTGTACCAACCAACGCTGATTCATAAGCCGACAAGCCACCTTTTCCATCTCTTGGTGAAGCATTCCAGGTAGTTGGTACCACTAATTGGTAGTTGGCGATTTTGCCGTCTTCGATATTGATCCAGTGTGCGAGCGCACCACGTGGTGCTTCAGCATGACCAACACCTATGGCTTTCTTAGGCCAGGTGGAAGGATCAAATTTGCTGGTATCTGCCATACGGGTATCCCCGTTTTTAATATTGGCAATCAGTTTATCGAAGAAATCAAGTCCCCAACCTGCCACCAATACACTTTCTAAACCACGAGCGGCAGTTCTACCCAATGTTGAAAACAAAGCGGTTACAGGGATATTCAAATCTTTCAAGGCTTTATCTACTACTTCTTTATATTCTTCTCTGCCATGCGCATATCCTACCAGTACCCTGGCTAAAGGACCAACTTCCATGGCATGTCCTTTCCACCTTGGCGTTTTAAGGTAGCTGTATTTTTGTTTGGTATCGAGGTGTTCAAAAGGAGGTTTAGGGCCGGTGTAATTGATCTTGCTTTCTCCTTTCCAAGGGTGTAAACCAACCTGGTCGCCTCCTTTGTATTCATACCATGAATTGGTGATGAACTCTTGCACTTCATCGTCTTTCCTAAGATCTACTTCATGTAAATGACTGATGTCTTTATTCAAAATAGCGCCGGAAGGAAATTTATATGATGTTTCGTCACGGTATCCATTCATTGGAATATCTCCGTATACCATGAAATTACCCAGTCCGCCACCAATCGCACCCCAGTCTTTGTAAAAAGAAGCGATAGCCATCAGATCAGGGATATACACCTGCTCAATAAATTCTTTTCCTTGTTTCAGTAATTGCTGAACAAGTGCCAGTCTCTCAGCATTGATACCGCTTACATCGTCGATACCGATTGAACAGGCCATTCCACCAACCAGGTAATTTGGGTGGGGATTTTTACCGCCAAATACAGCATGTACTTTGACAATTTCTTTTTGCCATTCCAATGCTTCCAGGTAGTGGGCTAGTCCAATTAAATTTACTTCCGCAGGAAGTTTGTATGCGGGGTGACCCCAGTAGCCATTGGCAAAAATGCCCAACTGCCCACTGGCAACAAATTTTTTAATACGTGTTTGAATATCACTGAAATAGCCCGGAGAGCTTTTTGGCCATTTTGAAATACTTTGTGCCAGTTCCGATGTTTTTTTCGGATCAGCTTTCAGTGCATCCACTACATCCACCCAGTCCATGGCATGGAGGTGATAAAAGTGAACAACGTGGTCGTGCATGTACTGCGCACAGTACATGATGTTCCGAACGAGTTCGGCATTAGGCGGAATAACGATGCCTAGTGCATCTTCCACACATCTTACCGAAGTAAGTGAGTGTACTGAGGTACAAACGCCACAAACGCGGCCAACAAAGGCCCATGCATCTCTGGGGTCACGCCCTTTCAGAATTTCTTCTAAAAGACGAACCATGGTACCGCTACTAAAAGCATCCGTAATTTTGCCATTTTCAATATCTGCTTCTATACGCAGATGGCCTTCTATTCGGGTGATCGGATCAACAACAATTCTCTTACTCATAAAGCAAATTGTATCGTTAATAATTAAGAATTAGGATTTCAGTTCGTGTTCGCTTTGTTTACCCTCATCTTCGAGGTTACGAATCAGTTTTTTCTTACGCACATTCGTCATAACTGCATGTCCGGCCAAAGCGGTAGCCGTAACACCCAGTGCTACTTTACCCAAAGTATCTGCATCTGCTTCAATACCAAAGCCTGCAAAAGAAGAGCCTCTTTCGTATAGTCGGCCATTGTCCCAGAAGTTCTCTTCACTACATCCGATGCATCCATGGCCAGATTGAATAGGGAAGCTGGTTCCATTATTCCATTTCATTACACCACAGGCATTATAAGTAGAAGGTCCTTTACAACCCACTTTGTATAAACAATAGCCTTTTCTTGCATTTTCGTCATCGAAGGTTTCTACATACAAACCTGCATCATAGAACGGACGGCGATAACAAGTATCGTGAACACGCTTACTGTAAAATGCTTTAGGGCGACCTAATTTATCTAATTCAGGAATACGTCCGAATGTAAGTAAGTGTACAATTACACCTGCCATAACTTCTCCGATTGGAGGGCATCCAGGTACTTTAATAACTGGTTTACCTTTTATTAATTTATGTATTGGAGTTGCTTTAGTTGGATTTGGTTTGGCTGATTGAACACAACCGTTGCTAGCGCAGCTTCCCCAGGCAATGATGGCTTGTGCATTTTCAGCTGCTTCTTCTAAAATTTGGAGTGAGGTCTTACCTCCAATCATACAATAAACGCCATCTGCTCCCATTGGAACACTGCCTTCAACGCAAAGGATATATTTTCCTTTGTATTTTGTCATGGTATCCTGCAAACATTTTTCTGCTTGAAATCCAGAAGCAGCCATCAATGTTTCAGTATAATCTAGAGAGATTTTATCTAGCAGAATATCTGCTACGATCGGATGTGACGATCTGATAAAACTTTCACTACAACAGGTACACTCTTGAAAGTGTAACCAAATTACAGGAAGCCTTGGTTGAGTTTCAAGTGCTTTAGCTACCTGACCCATAGCTGAATTTTCAAGACCGATAAATGCAGTCATCATACTTACAAACTGGAGAAAGTCGCGTCGGCTATAACCCTTGCGTTCTACCTCTTCATAATAAGTAGGCTGTTTCATTGGAACAAGCTCGTTAGACATATGTTTTGGTTTTAATTGGTAAATGCTTACACAAAGTAGTTTTCTGTCAAAGGTTTCAAGATGACTGTTATCACGCATCTTCATGATTTAAATCATGTTTCTAGGCATTTTGATTAGTTACATTGCAGTTGAAATCATATAAATTTTCCAGTATGAAAAAAATATTTGCTTCCCTCGCATTGTTATTGCCAGCTTTAACTTGGGCTCATCCAGGACATGGTGGAACTGATGGTTATACCATTATCCATTATTTTTCTGAACCCCAACATGCCATTATTACTTTGGGCTCATTGGCCTTAGTAACTATGTATATCATTAGAGAACGTAGAAAGAGCAAATCTTAGATTAGGGGCTCCCATGCACGAACTATCCATCGTTATGAGCATTGTTGATCTGGCTACCAAGGAGGCGGCCAAGCATCATGCAACGGCTATTGAAGAAATAGAATTGGATATTGGTTGTCTCTCTGGAATTGATATGGATGCTTTTGATTTTGCTTGGCAACAAGCTGTAAAAAGAACTATATTAGAGCGTGCGAAGAAAAAAGTGAATCGAATTGAAGGAAAAGCAAGATGTAGCGACTGTGATACCCATTTCAGGATGGTTCAATTATTCGACAGTTGCCCCAATTGCAATAGCCATTTAGCAGAAATAGTTAAAGGCAAAGAACTGAAGGTAAAGTCCTTAGTTCTTCCGGATTAGAAGAAATAAATAGACTTATATGTGTGCAACCTGCGGGTGTGGACCCACTTCTCACCACGAACACGACCATGGGCATAGTCATGGGGAAACCCAGAAGACTGGAAAGACCATTGTTGATGTTGAACAGGATATCTTACAAGAAAACAACCTCTTGGCAGCAAGAAATAGAGGCTTTTTTGAAGGTAGAAATATCCTAGCAATTAATTTAGTAAGCTCTCCGGGCTCTGGCAAAACCACCCTGCTTGAGAGAACATTAACCGACCTCAAAGGTGAACTTTCATTTGCTGTAATAGAAGGCGACCAGCAAACTGCAAATGATGCAGATCGCATTCATGCAACAGGAACTAAAGTTACACAAATCAATACAGGCAAGGGTTGTCATCTCGATGCCCATATGGTCTTACATGCCGTTCAGGGAATGAAATTATCAGCCGATTCTGTTTTGTTTATCGAAAATGTAGGCAATTTGGTTTGCCCCGCTATGTTTGATCTAGGAGAACAAGAAAGAGCGGTTGTAATTAGTGTAACTGAAGGGGAAGATAAGCCGCTCAAATACCCTGACATGTTTCACTCGTCTACATTATGCATCATCAATAAAACTGATCTACTTCCCTACGTTAAGTTTAATGTAGAAAAAGCGAAAGAATACGCTAGAAAAGTAAATCCTGCTTTAGAAATTATTGAATTGAGCTGCACCAGTGGTGAAGGAATGCAACAATGGTACGACTGGTTAAAAAGCAAAGTTTTAACGCCTGCTTAAATCAGCTCCAATGCCGGCTTTTCATATTCATATCACCGGGTTAGTTCAGGGTGTGGGTTTCCGCCCCTATGTACATAAGTTGGCTTCAAAGTTTCAATTAGATGGTTATGTAAACAATGGATTGGATGGGGTTCATATTTATTGCGAGGGCAATGAAACGACTGTGCAGCTGTTTTATGAATCACTCATCAAAGCGCCTCCTGTACAAGCTTTTATAACATCACATAGTATTAACGCAACTTCCATTTTAATTGAGAAAGGATTCTCGATTAAAACAAGCGATAGAACACATTCGGTTCAAATGCTTGTTACCCCTGATATCTGTCTTTGTGAGGATTGCCGAAGAGAAATTAAAAGTCCAACAAATAAACGTTTCCAATATCCATTTACCACTTGTGTGAATTGTGGACCCAGATACTCTCTTATCACCCACTTGCCATTTGACCGAGAGAATACCACTATGCAATCATTACAACAATGTAAGAGTTGTAAAAAAGAATATGCCGAATTAGAAGATATAAGATATCATAGTCAAACCAATAGCTGCCTAGAATGCTGTATTAAAATGCATCTTTATAAAAATAAGGGAGAGGAAATAGTATGTGACCAATCTGAATATCTTACAAAGGTAGTGAAGCTATTACAAGAAGGAAAAATTGTTGCAGTAAAAGGTATTGGCGGTTACCTGCTTTTGTGCGATGCTACAAATGAACTTGCCATTAATTCTTTAAGAAAGAAAAAATTCAGACCCAGTAAACCATTGGCCATTTTGTATGCTGATATTGAAATGGCATGTGCCGATCTAGCTTTGAGCGCATTAGAGTTAACTTATTTGAAAGATAAATCTGCACCCATTGTTTTATGTTCTTTAAAAACATTTCCGGAGAATGGAATCTGCATAGAAGCAGTTGCTCCAAAACTAAATTCGATTGGAGCAATGCTGCCGTCCTCTGCGCTATTACAATTGATTGCAGATAAATTCAGTAAACCATTGATTGCCACTTCGGCAAATATCAGTGGTTCTCCTATTATTTACCAGGATGATGCAGCTATTAAATGGCTCTCTGACATTGCAGATTATGTGCTTAGTTATGACCGCGATATTGTTGCACCGCAAGATGATTCTGTATTGCAAATTAGTAACAGGGGACAAAAAATAATTCTTCGGAGAAGTCGCGGACTTGCACCTAATTATCATCCAGTTCCTATTACACATTTACCTGAAAATACATTAGCAATGGGTGCTGAATTAAAAGCATCTTTCGCCATTGCAAAAGACAATTTACTTTTCATTAGTCAGTTCTTAGGAGATCAGGAATCGGTTGAATCACAAACAAGCTATGATGCTGCATTGAAGCACGTTTCAGGACTTTTAGACTTTACCCCCAGACATATATTGGTTGACAAACACCCCCGTTACTATGTGTCAGAAAAGGGTCTATTATTGTCACAAAAAAACGATACGAGTTTTACAAGTATTCAACACCATGAAGCACATTTTGCAGCGGTTATGGCAGAGAATAAATTGCTCGATTTAAAGGAACCCATATTAGGTATCATTTGGGATGGAGCTGGTTACGGCTTGGATGGCAATATATGGGGTGGAGAAATATTTATTTATGATCAGAACGAAATTAAAAGAACGGCTCATTTGAAATACTTTCCACAACTCTTAGGCGATAAAATGAGTAAAGAACCAAGACTCAGTGCGCTGAGTATTTTACAAAATTTTCCACTTGCACAAAACCTGATTCAGAAACATTTTACAGAAAAGGAATGGGTTTATTATTTACAATTACTTCGTCAGCCCAATAAAGTATTGACAAGCAGCATGGGTAGATTGATTGATGCAGTTGCATGTATTTTGGGATTGATGCCAATATGTTCCTATGAAGGAGAATCTGCTATGCTTCTAGAGGCTTTAGCAAAAAAATGCAGGAGCAGAACTTATGATTACTACAACTTACCTTTGAACGATGGTGTTTTTGATTGGTCAGTTTTGATCAATGAATTAATTCATGATTGGTTTCAGAAAGAAGCCAATGAAGTAATTGCCTGGAAGTTTTTTTACTCTTTGGCTAAAGCTATTGCAAGAACAAGCAACCATTATTTCATTGATAAAATTGCTTTTAGTGGCGGCGTTTTTCAGAATGCTTTATTAGTAGATATGGTCATTGAAATCCTGCAACATAAAAGACAATTATATTTCCATGTTCAATTAAGCCCGAATGATGAATGCATTAGTTTGGGACAAATGGCATGGTTCAGTAAATTTGGAAAAGAATAAACTAAATTACATTATACATTAACTCCTATTCACACACAATAAATTAAATAATTATGTGCTTAGCTATTCCAGGAAAAATAATTGAAATTACTGATCAATTAGATGAAACTTTCAGAAAAGGAAAAGTGTCTTTTGGTGGTATCATGAAAATTGTAAACCTCTTCATGGTTCCAGAAGCAAAAGTGGGTGATTATGTGCTGGTACATGTGGGAGTAGCCATTAACGTGGTTGATGAAGAAGAAGCAAAACTCACTTTTAGTTATTTAAAAAGTATGGGGGAAGTGGAAGAATTAGATTCACCAGATTCACCTCAAATTTAAATCCTGATTATGAAATTTTTATCGGAATACAGAGACCCTGAATTAGTAAAAGAATATATTCAAGAGCTTCATCGTATCACTACTAAAAACTGGACCCTCATGGAAATTTG
>CAIJLK010000254.1 GCA_903821465.1 uncultured Bacteroidota bacterium
CCCTCGCGGGATATAAGCAGGAAAGGGTGGGGGTATGTTTGGGAAGAAACCAGTGGTAGCGAATATAGGCTCATTGCAACTGCAGATAGAACACCTTAAACTCGAAGTCGATAAGAAGGGCGCAGAATTGAAGCGTTCGGCCGCTACAGATCTATCGGCTTTGAAGACGTCTCTTGATGATCTGAAGCAGAATGTAATACCGATTATTTGAGAGAACAAAGATCTGAGGGGGCAGATGGAAGCAACCAAAGGGAAGAAGGACGCAGCAGGGGGAGGCTGGTTCTTCTAATCGATCACATCACATCACAAGTTTATTTATGCATGTATTATGATATCTAATAGCAAGAATTAGTAAAGTATCCTTGATACTGTGTGTGTTTTTATATTTGTTTTGTGGGGAACTGCACGCTATAATCCGCCGTATATAACTACTATATTGTATTATAGAATTAATAATGTTATGATTTATTTGTCGTGGGCTATCTAGTCTATAGGATATGATATGACGAACTGTCCTGTGTATTGTATGTATGTATGTATGCATGTATGTATGTATGTATGTATGTATGTATGTATGTATGTGTGTATGTATGCTATATATGTGAGTATATATTTGACTTTGTCTCGTTAGTGTTTGTGTCTTCATAGTTAAGATTTATAAATCAAAGGTCCGTTTATTAGAGCCATTGGATTTATACTTAAAACACTAAAAGTTATATAATGTACACATCTAGAATTTATAATTCATGTTCAATTAGTTTACCATGCTTAGTTGCAGCAATTGAACTAATTGCTTCCTCTTTTGTTAAGTAAAAGAAAGAATGAAAAACTATCTTATTATAGGGGGCAGTTCAGGCATAGGAGCTGCCATTACATCAGAATTATCCAGCACAAATGCGGCAGTTTTTTCCTCATTTAAAAAAAATAGCAAAGAGTCGATCCATCCCATTCAATACTTCTACTTAGATGTATTAGATAGCAAACAAGATCTCAGTTTTTTACCTGATCAGATCGATGGATTAGTCTATTGTCCCGGTAGCATTTTATTAAAACCATTTGCGAGAATTAGTGCAGATGAATTTTTGCAAGATTATCAGTTACAAGTTATAGGAGCAGTTAAAATAATACAACAGTTGCTGCCCAATCTGAAAAAATCTCCTGCAGCATCAATTGTATTATTTTCAACAGTAGCAGTACAAACCGGCTTTAATTTTCACTCGGTTGTAGCGGCATCTAAGGGTGCAATAGAGGGACTAACTAAGTCTTTAGCTGCAGAACTAGCCCCAAAAATCAGGGTTAATTGTATAGCACCTTCCATCACCAACACGCCCTTAGCAGCAAGCTTACTTAATACCGACGAGAAGATTGCTTCAAATGCACAAAGACACCCTTTAAAGAGAATTGGAACAGCAGAAGATATAGCAGCGATGGCTTGCTTTTTATTAAGCGAACAATCTGCTTGGATAACGGGCCAGATTTTGCGTGTAGATGGTGGGATGTCTTCGATTAAACTATAAAGCATTTAATTTAAAGTATCCCAGATGCAATAAGTCTTCTTTGAGTTCATTTGAGAGTGTAAGTTTAATACTATATTTCGATTTTGATGCTAGATCTAGTATGTCTTCGATCTGATATAAATCATCTACATCAATTCCATATTTGTCATCAATATGCGAGTTGGCACTTTCAAAATGGGTATGTTTGAAAAAGGCCGTTTGTTTTGAAATCGCAATCGCAGCAGATTTATGTTCGGAAGCCACCAGCATTTTATAATGAAATTCTTCAAATTCGTTTTTCTTATACCCTCCTAGATTAATAAAAAATAGTTTCACGGTTTGATCAACCATTTGTTCGGTTTTCGGAACAATGGAAATATCGTATTCATTTACTTGTTTAATTTCTCTATACCCATCAATATGCATATATCCCTTCGCCTCGGGCCAAAATTTTTCAAATGCAGGAATCAATTCTTTGAGTTCATTTGAAATTCCAAAAAAAACATCATGTTGTTCTGTATGCCTACCAATAGGCTTACAGCCAATTAAAACCATCCATAGTTTCATACAATATGCCGTTTTTAATATTCGTACTGTTTTAAATAAGTAAGTTCTTTACGCACAACTTAGATGCATTCTTTGCCATTAATTCATTCGAAAAACTGTTGGATGCCTACGATGCCTACTGTTTCATTTAATTACATTTCAAAATAGTCAATTATTCCATGTAAGTGAGCATAAAAAAGCCTTAAAGTGATCAACACTTTAAGGCTTTTACTATTTTAAATAATCTTCCTAAGAAGTTATTTCTTTTATGGTTTCTTCAAAACTAGGGTATATGCACCAAAAGAACCTTGGTCAACCGTATAGGTAATTGCCATAGTAATTGTTTTGCTACAAGGAGCAACAAAACTAGATGCACTAGCCGCCATTGCCATATTTGGATTGGTATAGTTAAGTGCCCATACAAATGCATTTCCTATTTTCTGTTTAGTAATAGAAAGCTGGTTGTTAAGCGAGTTAACTGTAACAATAATTGGTAATGGACTTGTTACATAAGGATCGATGAATGAGAAGTGTGTATTATCTACTTTGGTAATAGTTACAGTTTCACCTGGACTAAAGTCTCCAAAACCATCCGATACTACTTTGAAATCTCCTACATAGATAGTTGGATCATAAGCGCAAATTGCTGCGAAACGTGCAAATTCGCTATAGCCAGGCATTGCAACCGGACCTGCACCCGAGCCAGCACCTGAAACAGGGAAAGCTTGAAACTTTGTAGTGCCTACATAGATGTCTGGTGCAAAGTCATAAGTATCACCTAATAATACAGCCGTTCCAAACAAAGTTTGTAAATCGGTAGTAGTAACTGTATAGCTTCCTGGTAATGAAGTAACAGCAGCTTTATACACTTTAACGTTTGCGTTAGAACCATTCTTTCTAACAACAATGTCAACTTGAGTAGGTGCGGCAGCACCTGGGAAATAAAGACTCACATCGAATTTTCCTGAGAATGCCGCAAGGTTTAAAAGATCTATTGCTTGAGAGCCAGATGCATTAACTGCTGTTGAGATAGCAGGTACATCATTAATGATTACACTCGACCTAATTGGTCCGTCATCCTTTTTACAGCCTGTGAAAGCAATAACAAGTCCGAGGGAAAGGGCCGATAATATGCTGATTTTTCTAATTTTCATAATCTGTTTATTTTATTAATAATAAATATATCAAACGAGAATATATCTATTAAGGTTGCCAAAATACTTTATAAGATTCAGGAACTTTTTGTGGCGGTGCATTAGAGTTTAATGAAATTTCACCAGTACTAAATGGCAATGACCACGGATATTGTCTATCGCATACTACCGGAGTAATTTTTCCATCAGGACCTAGTACAGTTGTTACTGTACCTAAAGGAGCTGGTGCAAATAAAACCGGGTATTTCGTTCTTCTATAATCAGTATAACTATCAACTGGATTTTCAATTCTGTTAATCCATTTTTCGGTCATAATAATTTCTAGTTGTGTAGCTGCAGTTCCTGCATTAAACGCTGCAACAACAGCAGCTTTGTATGTAAGTGTTGCCGCAAGAGTAGCAATAGCTGGAACAACTTGTGGAGCAAGGGCAGAAGCTGGCTTAATAAAATTAGTGATGATATAATCCATCTGGCTAAATGACTCATCCAAAGCTTTGCTGAATGTAGTACTAGCAGTTCCTGTTGCCAATCCTACATTAATCAGTTCTGCTTCCAAATACAAACGGTCTGCATAAGTAATAAATTGGTGAGGTAAAGCACCAGTACCAGCATTGATCGCACCTAAAGTAGTAATAGACTTACCAGCGTTATCTTCATATCTGCCACCTGCAGGATATAAACCTAACAAAGAATAAGTTGCACTGTTAGATCCATCTCTACAAGGACCAGCAGAACCGAAGATGATAGTGATAAATCCACCATCGCGGTATTCAGTACAGTTTTCAGGAGCAGCTGCTGCAGTTTTTTGGTTGTAGATATAATAAGGAACCCTAGGGTCAACCATATTAAAGAAAATATTTGCATTTCTTCCTTTCATGATCTCATATAGCCATGGGCTAAATAACTGACTACCACGTTGAGTAGCGTTATAATCGCCATAAGCAGGGTGTCTGTCATCAGTAGTACCATAAGGGCCATAAGGCAACATGAAACTTTCTGATTGAGCATTGATTAAAGTAGCAGGGCTAGCCAATAAAGCTTGTACTTGGGCTTTAACATCTTGAACCAATCTTACTTGTGTATACAATTTTAGTTTGATTGTATTCGCAGCTTTGATCCAGTTTGTTGTATTTCCCTTATAGATATAATCATCGCCAGCTGGCTTAGAAGCATTTGGGGCAGTGTTGTTGATATCAGCAATACCATCATCAATTAATTTGATTAACTGAGGATAGATATCAACCCCTTTATCAAATTTAGGTTGTTTGATACCAGCATCAAATTTGTTGAACTCAGAAAAAGGTACATCGCCGTAAACGTCTACTAAGATACTAAATGTGTATGCTTTTAAGATTTTAGCGATACCTGAATACGTATAACGTGTTTCGGCAGACCCTTGCTTAATAATTACATCTAGGTTAGAAATAGCCGTATAAAGACCATCCCATCCAGATTCACCTGCACCATATCTGTCGGCACTTACACGGCCAGTAGTTTGATGGGTATAAACCGACATGGTGCTACCAAGTCCTGTTCCCAAAGCAAGGTTATTTCCGATTGAACGTTCTGCACCACTTAAAAGTAGTGATACTGGAACGGCAGTAGGACTGTTAAGATTCTTGTTTACATCAAGAAACTTTTTACAGCCTGATATTGCAACTGAAATCAGTGCTAAAGCTGTAAAAGAGTATATTAAATATTTTTTCCTTCTCATAATTGAAAATTTACTTGGGTTATTAGAAAGTTACGTTTATGTTAACACCGTATCTTTTTGTACTTGGAGCACCTCCAGTTTCAACACCCTGTGTAGTACCACTCACAACAGAGTTCATATCTGGGTCGAAGTGTGTATACTTAGGTAAATTGGGTGCTAAAAACCAAAGATTACGTCCGCTCAAAGAAATAGTTATAGCAGATACTTTTAGCTTGCTAATAATGTTTGAAGACAAACTATAAGCCAAAACTACTTCTCTCAATCTGTATACAGTACCATCAAAAACTGAGTATTCAAATGCACCATTTGTAGCGAAGCTACCACCAGTACCGTTTGTGAAGAATAGGTCATTTGTAGTAACTTTTGTTTGGTTTACTACTCTTTCGCCATTCACAACCACTGGAACATAGTGATTTCTACCATCTGCTCCAAGAATTGGAGTTGGGCTACCATAAACACCATCAATAACAGCACTTTTTTCTCTGTCTTTAGTATCAAGTGTAGTACCTCTTCCTAACATACTATTAATAGTTTCAGAATAGAAGTTTCCACCTTTAGTCATATCCCAAAGTACGCTCAATTGAAGTCCTTTATAAGTGAGGGTATTGGTAAGACCAAATTTGAATTTAGGATTTGGATCTCCTACCATATCCTCATTAGGATCTACATATGGCATCCCTGAAGTTGGGTTGATTAACAATTTACCATCAGCAGTACGTGCAGAATGTCCACCTCTTAAGTAACCATAAGGCATACCTGCTTCAATATAGTTATATCCACCAATGATATCTCTTGTAAGACCAGGAGCTAGTCGCACAACAGTATTGATGTTTTTGGTAAAAATACCTCTCACATCCCACTGAAAATTCTTAGTAGCAATTGGTTTTAAATCCAATGAAACTTCCCAACCTGTATTACGAATTTCTCCAAGGTTTGTATAGAATGAACTAAAACCAGTAGTTGTAGGTAACCCGATTGCATAAATCAAATCAGTAGATTTTTTGTCATACCAAGTAACTTCAAAACCAGCGCGTCGATTAAAGAAACGCATTTCAGTACCAAGTTCTAACTCTGTTGTAAACTCAGGAGTCAGATTTGGATCGTAGTTAGAACCTCCTCTATAAGCTAGAGACTGTCCAAGAGAACCTGCAGAGTTAAGTCCGAATATTGCCTGACCATTACCTGGTGCAGCATCATTACCCACTTTCGCATAACCAGCACGGACCTTACCATAATCTAACACGTTAGACTTAACATTAAATGCATCAGTCCATACAAATGATCCAGAAATACCTGGATAGAAGTAGGTAGCATTTTTATAAGGAAGTGTAGAAGTTAAATCGGTTCTACCTGTTAAGTTTAAGAAAGCGAAATTTTTGTATCCCAAAGATGCATCTCCAAAGAAACCAACTAATCTTCTTTTTGAAACTCCATCACTTTGGAATTTCTGAGTAGAAGTGTTCATCAGGTTATATAAACCAGGAATTACAAAGTTAACGCCATAAACCTGCTGACCTCTTGAAGATCTCTGGTTAATATCGTTACCCACTTTAACATCTAAAGTCCAATCTCTAGAAAGTCTTGGCGTATACACAGCCACTAAAGTTGATTGAATTTCCTGACTTCTGCTCACTACTTCAGTCATATTACCTAGTGTGTTATCACTACTTCCTAAAGAAGATTTGTCAACAATTTGATCTCTGAAAAGAGAATAACTATTCACACCACCGGTATAATCAATTCTAAATG
Source organism: uncultured Bacteroidota bacterium (assembly GCA_903821465.1). Classification (GTDB taxonomy): domain Bacteria; phylum Bacteroidota; class Bacteroidia; order Chitinophagales; family Chitinophagaceae; genus Sediminibacterium. The sequence goes on from CAIJLK010000254.1 coordinate 6,660, forward strand.
TATTGCTGAATTTGTAAGTTCCTCTTAAGTTAGCAACAATACGATCATCGATTGAAGTGATTACGTTATGGCTAGCAGCCCAAACGGGGTTCGTATATTGACCACTGTTAAATCCGATTTGATTACCAGCTCTATCAGCAGAAGGGAAACCTGTAATATCCCAGTTTCTAGCCATCGTAAATGTACGACCCCACTGAGATAAGAAACTTTGTGCTTGACCGATGTAACCACCAACCTGTTGTGTTCTAGCATATGAGACGCTAGCTCCAAGAGTTAGTTTACCGATTTGAGTTTGGCCACCCACACTGATATTGTTTTTTGTATAGCTAGTGTTAGTGATATAACCCTTTTGATCAACGCGAGAAAGTGTTACGTTAAAAAGTGTATTTCCTTCGCCACCGTTAATTCCAATTGAATTTTCAAATAAGTTTCCGGTATTAAACAAAGAAGATACGTTATTAGGATAGGCTTTATAAGCAGTTCTTCCGTTAGGGAAAAGTTCTGGGTAAGCAGCATACATAGCAGCCCAGTTAGAAGAAGCAGGCATAGAGTCAATTCCAGATGCAGAAGTTGTAAGAACATTACCAGATCCATCATAAATCACACCTCTTCCAAATTTTGCTCCCCATGAACCGTTAGAACCTTGTTCTCTAAAGTTTGCACCTGCACCATACACATTTTGGAAATCAGGCAAAGCAGCAATAGTCTCTTGGCTATAACCACCTTTATAAGATACGTTCAAAGTTTTTCTACCTTTTTTAGGGTTTCCTGATTTTGTAGTAATCAATAAAACACCATTGGCAGCTCTTGAACCATATAAAGATGCAGCAGCTGCTCCTTTCAAGATGTTGATAGATTCTACATCGTTCGGGTCAAGATCTCCAAAACCAGAACCATAAGCACCACCACCACTATAAGGGCTTGTAGTATTAATAATATTATTACTGTAAGGAACGCCATCCACAACGATCAAAGGCTCTCCACCATTAAATGAAGAAACCCCTCTGATTTGGATACGAGTAGCTGCACCCGGAGCACCCTGACCATCTCTGATATCAACCCCTGGCACTTTACCAGCAAGGCTTTTTAGTACATCCGGTTCAGATTTTTGCAAAACGGTATTTGCATCAACCTTTGAAACCGCATATCCCAAAGCTTTATCAGAGCGTTTGATACCCATCGCAGTTACAACAACTTCATTCAAATTAGCGCTTGAAGCAACAAGTGATACATTAATAGTAGTACTTGAACCAACAATTACTTCTTTTGCTATGAAGTTTACACTTGAGACAACTAATATGTCTCCTTTTGTTGCGCTAATTTTAAAATTACCCTGCTCATCAGCAGCGATACCTTTTGTCCTTTTACTTTTAATTACAACAGATGCCGAAGGAATAGGAACTCCCTTTTCATCAGTAACCCTGCCGGATATGGTCAGGGTTTGAGCCTGGCCTGCAATGGCAAAACACAGCATTGCAACAAGGAGACTAGACAAGATTTTTCTCATGTTAGTTTAGTTTTAGTAGTTAGAATCAACATTTATTCAAATCCGATATTAAACGTTTTAATAAAGTCTTGTTAATATTGAAGTAATAAAAATAAGACATTTGCTGCTTTAAAAAACATTTTCTACCGATAATTGGTTGTCTATTTTTTATTTTTATCAGAAAAAGACTAGTTCATATTAAATTTAATCGTTATTTTATGATTGCCTAATAAATAATAACCATGAAAGGCCTAGAATTTGATGGAGGAAGCTTTTCCAAAATTTCCGATAAATAAAGCATATTTCTTTAAACATGAACAGGATGCACGTGGTGTTGATTGTTCACAAACCATTCGAGGATAATTATTAATAGCAGTAATGCTATAATAGGAATTCCCCATTGTTTTAAAAACTTCTTTACAGCCATTGTTTAAATTTATTGATGTACCAATTTTTGATAAACTGTGTTAACAGGCAATAGGCTGTTAGAATTGCAAACAACCAAGGAAAATAAGATAATGGTAACGCCTGCAATTTTAATGCTACTGCAAATGGAGTAAATGGTAGAGCTATTCCAATTAGAATAATCAAAGAAGTCAACGCTACTACTGGAGTAGTGGCCCAGCTTTCAATGAATGGAATTTTCTTTGTGCGAATCATATGCACGATTAAAGTCTGTGATAATAACCCTTCAATAAACCATCCGCTTTGAAAGAGACTTTGATGTTCAACTGAATTGGCTTTGAAAAAATAGAACATTAAAGCAAATGTTGCGTAATCGAATATGGAACTGATCGGACCTATGAAAAGCATGAACCGCGTAATATCTGAGGCTTCCCATTTTTTAGGCTGTTCTAGAAAATCAGCATCCATTCTATCCCAGGGAATAGAGGTTTGAGATATATCATATAATAAATTCTGAATTAATATTTGCACAGGTAGCATTGGCAAAAATGGCAGGAATGCACTCGCACCTAACATACTAAACATGTTTCCAAAATTACTGCTAGCAGTCATTTTGATATACTTGATGATATTACCAAAAGTTCTTCTACCGTAGATCACTCCTTTTCGTAAAACCATGAGGTCTTTTTCCAATAATATGATATCCGCACTCTCCTTGGCAATATCCACTGCAGTGTCTACGCTAATTCCAACATCGGCCTCTCTCAGGGCGGCGGCATCATTGATTCCATCACCCATAAACCCTACTGTATGCCCTTTAGATTGAAGGATTTTCACGATCCTTGATTTCTGAATCGGGCTTAATTTTGCAAGGATTGAAACCTCCCCTATTTCAGCTGAAATTTCAGCGTCAGTCATTTTTTCTATCTCATTTCCCAACAAAATTTTAGTATAAGGAATGCCTACATCACGACAAATCTTTTTTGTTACAACTTCATTATCGCCAGTTAACACTTTAATACTTACTCCTAATTGATGTAACGCTTCGATGGATGTTTTTGCAGAGGGTTTTGCAGGATCCAAGAAACCAATAAAACCTGTTAACACCATATCTTTTTCATCTTCTACCGAATAAGTCAGCGCTCTCTCATCAAACTCCTTGATGGCAACTAGTAAAACTCGCAGCCCTTCTTTATTTAGTCGTTTTGAAGTGTCTAATATAGTTTTCCTGACAGTTTCGTCCATCGGAATAACTTTATCATTCTCGATATGCAATAATTTGTCTTCGCCGGGGTCGAATGCATTGGTACATAATGAGAGCATTTCTTCTACTGCCCCTTTACAAATCAGGAGGTGTTTTCCATTGCGTTGTTTTAGAATAACAGACATACGCCTTCTTTGGAAATCGAAAGGAATTTCATCAACTTTTAAAAATGATTCTTCCACCATCAAATAATCATGTAATTCTACATGTTCGAGTACCGCGATATCGAGTAAATTTTTTAATCCAGTTTGATGGTAGCTATTTAAATACGCCCATTTCAAAACCTCTTCATCATCATCGCCATAAATATTTAAATGTCTTTCTAAAACGATCTTATCCATGGTTAATGTACCTGTTTTATCAGTACATAAAATATCCATGGCACCTATATTTTGGATAGCATTCAACCTCTTAACAATCACTTTACGTTTACTCATGCTCATTGCGCCTTTTGCGAGATTGGCAGTAACAATCATTGGCAACATTTCGGGAGTAAGACCTACTGCAACTGCAATTGCGAATAAGAGTGCCTCCCACCAATTCCCTTTAGCTAGTCCATTTATAACAAAAATCAATGGAACCATCACCAACATAAATTTGATAAGTAGGTAGCTTACTTTGTTTACTCCTTTATCAAAACTTGTTTCAGCTCTCTTCCCCACCAGAGATTTACTCAAAGAGCCAAAATAAGTATGGTTACTGGTAGTAACAATCATAGCATTAGCAGAACCACTTACCACATTGGTTCCCATGAAGCAGATATTGTCTAATTGTAAAGGAGATTGTTTATCTGCATTTTTAATAAGTAGATTTCGCTTTTCTACAGGAAGGGATTCTCCTGTTAGCATAGCCTGACTAACGAACAAATCTTTTGAATGAATGATACGGCAATCTGCAGGTATCATGTCGCCAGCAGAGAGCAGAATAATATCGCCTGGCACTAACGCCTTAATATCAATTTCAATTTTTCCAATATCTTTTCGCAAAACGGTAGCCGTGGTTTTAACCATGCTTTTTAATTGCTCTGCAGCTTGATTACTTCGGAATTCTTGGAAAAAACGTAATAAAGAGCTGACTAAGACCATGATCCCAACTGTTATAACAGTTTTATAATCGGCTTGGCCAGGAGACGCCAACCATACGTCTAATAAAAATGAAATTGCAGCAATTATTACTAATATGCCAATAAATGGATTAATAAATGCAGTAACTAACTGACTAAACCAAGAAGGGGCTTTTTCATGACGCACTTCATTAAAACCAAATTTTGCTAATTTCTCTTCAACTTGATCAGCGTTGAGTCCTTCAATATTACTTTCAAATACATTTAGAAAAGTTTCTTGATTATTTTTACTTGCCAACCTTAATTTGTTCGCTGTAATCTCATCGAATCCATTCGTATTAGGCGAAAAAGGTAATTTACTTTTTATAGTTTCTTTAATGGAATTGGCCATACTTTCTTAATTTCTTCTTTTAGACTTCACAAATATCCCTGAGATCAAAATTACAGGACAATTTTTACGCACCCAATCCTAATTTGAAGAAGACCAAGATCTTACAATAAAATATTGTTTAAAGTGAACAATCTAGTTTTTTAAGTAGCCAACATTTTTCTCAAGGTTCGACATGGTAGTCAATCAATCTACGAACACTCCAATTGTTATTACTAGGATACTGACTGTGGTATTCAGATTGGAAACTCCAATAAACAAACCCGATAGCAGGTTTTAAAAAAGTTGTTGAATGATAAACCCATGTATCAACTGAACTATAAAAATGAGTTCCACTTACCTCAGTATATATACACCCATTGAATACCTTATTATTAACTGAAACCACCGCACTTTTTACAACAGTATAAATATTAAGCACATAAAACGGCAAAATTATAATGCTACCACTTGCTAACTTAGTTTCAAATTGAGGTAATCTTAAAGTAAGATATAGATTATCTGTATTCTTCATTTTATACACGTTAAAGGAAGAATCATAGTATACTGCATAATTAGTATCTAAAGTTCCTTTAGTTAGATTTTTTACTTCCAGCATAAATGCGAACACAGTATCGTATCTGTATCTAATAATATTGTTTGTATTGTTTACTACTGGTATAACATATGGCGTCTTTCCTATTACACTAATAAGCTCAATACTGGAATCAAAATGTGGCGTTAAATATCCCACACTTGAGTCCAATCTTTGGTATTTCCACCAAGTACCTGTTGTTAAAGGAAGCGGTAAACTATCAAGAACAGGAGGAGGATGAAGCAGAAAACTATCAATTGTTGGAGGTGGAGGTGGTGGCGCAATTTCTTTCTTACAGGAAAAAAGGAAACACAATATCATTATTCCAATGAAAAGAAAAAGCTTTTGCATTCTATAGGTTTTGAAATAAGTAGGGGGTATGTTCCTATAAATATAAATAATTATATGATGGGTAACAAACAAACTATGTACTGAAATATCCCTGTAGCGTGCATTTTACCCTTATCAAGCCAATTTTACAAGATTTTCCCCCTGAATCTGCAATTCTTAACTGTCATATGCCATCATGCAGATGAGCTGCCTTTAAGTTATTTTTATTACCCATTAATATGGCTTTGCCAAAATTGGGCTTCAGCCAAGAAAGTATTTTGTTCATATCTGTTTCCTTAATGGCAACACAACCTGCAGTAGGTTTGTAATTAGCATCTGCTACATGAAAAAAAATAGCACTTCCCTTTCCTTTGATAACAGGGTTTGTATTGTATTCGATAACCATACAGTATTTATAATAAATATCAGATAAATGTAAATGTTCAAAGGATGTTGCAGTAGTGTTTCCCTTAATGTATTTATTATAATCTACATGATTTGTATCGTCTATCCATTTATCATCTCCAGCTGTTTGAATAAAAGGCAAACTAGTATTTACTTTATTTTCATAACTAAATAATTGTCCCAATGCAAATACGCCAGTTGGTGATTTGCCATCTCCTTCTACTTTTTCACCTGGTAATGCAAATCCATTTCGACCAATACTCGCCATCATCGGTTGAAATTTTATTTTCCATTTTTTGTTCCTTTTCTCTAAAGCAACAAGAAAAGCTTTATTTGAAGCATCACTATCGTTTATAACAAGTAATAATTGTTGAACAGTATCTAAATCTTGTTTATGATTTTTAACAATATTCAATAACTCTTTTTTGTTTATTTCAACTGTTTGGGAAAAAGAATATTGAAAAAATAAAAGTGTAATTACTAAAAATAGATTTTTCATTATGTACATATTAACCTTTATCAAGTTAATATAATTTCTGGATTATAAATGAAGCGAGATGGATAAATGAAATCCAACCTCAACATCAGGGTTATGCCACCCCAATCATTCGCTTCATCAGGTTAAACCAGGTATCGCTATAATATAAAAACCTTTAATACCAGTTACGAATACAAAAAATATTAGCCCCCACAGTGTAGCCAATAGCATTAGTCGTTTATGTACTGAATAGTTCTTGCGCAAATAAAATGCAGATCACTATCAGGTGGGCCGTAATCGCGAGAATGAACAATAAAAACGGTAAGGATACCAAATAGTATCAATAAAAAGAAATTATGGTCAGACGGAAGATAAGGAACAAAAGTTTTTGAAATATAAGATAATACTTTGATGCAAAATAAACTTAATGTTATATATATGATTCCCAATTTATTTTAACAACTTTTGAAAAAGACTGGAGGATTTTCTTCCAGTAATTTTTCGATTTTTTTTGCGGTATTCGTAATAGATAATCCCCCTAGATTAGTACACCTTAAAGTATGGTGAATCTGATCACCAACTTCCTTCATTGTTTCAATCACTTCATCTAAGGGAATTAAATGTTCGTAGTTCGACAATGCCATATTCGCACATGAGAGGGCATTCGAAGCAGCCATAACATTTCTACCCAAACAGGGTGCTTCCACTCTATTTCCTATTGGATCACAAATAATACCCAATGAATTTTGCAATGCTAGTGAAGCAGCTGCAATTGATTGCTCTAAACTTCCACCATTCAATTCAACTAATGCAGCAGCAGCCATACCTCCCCCAGAACCCGTTTCTGCCATACAACCACCCACTTCTGCAGCGAAAGTGGCATGAGCAGCTATAAATACACCAATAAGACCTGCTGAAAGCATTGCTTTGGTAATAGCATCTTCATTATTATTAATGCAATGAGCTGTTCCAAAAACAACTCCAGGTAATCCTCCGCAAGAGCCCGCAGTTGGAGCAGCTACAATTACACCCATGGAACTTTTCACTTCCATGATGGCAGATACATACATGATCGTTTTATTCAGAACATCACCTCCAATTAATTGATTGGATTCCAAGCTTTTTTTAAACTGAGGTGACTGACTTCCTAAGATCCGATCATGATAAGTAGTGCCTTTTAATCCTGTTTCAATGGCGTTTCCCATGATCTGAATAATGGCTCTCATTTTATCCATAACGGATTCTGGACTAATATTACCTCGAATACTTTCATAATCTACAGCCAATTCCCAAAGGGCTTTATTTTTATTCTTATTATATTCCATCATTTCATTACAAGTAATGAAGGGCACCGATAAATTTTTTCTTGCCATGATCGGAAGTACCGGCTTAATACTTTTAATAGCACACACAGAATTCATCTGAGCAATTTCCTTACATATGATTTCAGGAATACTATTTTGCGATTTTATTTCAATGAACGACTTTGCTCCTTCATGAAATATCATATCGTCGAATGAAATGGTTGATTTTAAATATGCAATGATATTATTGAAGTCGGTGCAATAAATTAGTGTTTCGTAATAATCACCAGCAATTGAAACTTTGTTTCCGTCTATATAAATAACCTCAATCATCCCACCACCCGTTGAGATTGCGATTAATTCTCTAGATTCTATTTCGTTGGTTAAAGTTATTTTGTAGGTGTTAGGGTGTTTTTCTTCTAATTCAGAAATTTGAATGACGTAATTAATACCGGCTGTAGATAAATATTTTTCTGATTCGGGCAATCGCTCATCATACGCTTCCCATCCTAAAAACCCACCAAATAAACCCATGTCAGATCCTTGACTTTTATGGGTCGTAGCCAATGATCCATTTGGATCAAATTCAATTAAAATATCTTTCATATTACCTTCCATCAAGTCGCGACAAATACGTGCGATACGAAGCGATGCAGCACAATGAGAGCTTGATGGCCCTCTCATTACTGGACCAATAACATCATTAAAAATACTTGGGTAATTGGGCATGCTATAAAATGTTTTGATAGTTTAAATTAAAAGATGTTGTAAAGAAATAGGAAGTTATTTATTTTTTACTGCACTCCAAAACATGGTAATGGAAGTGTAAACAATAATGAAAAGTACTAACCAACGAAGTGTATCTAATGGTAAAGATTTTACAATCAATGCTGCGATGAGCACAGCCACAATACTGGGCATTGCCATACCAATCGCGGCTTTTTTATTATACGCTCCTGATTTGATAAATTTATAGGAAGCCAGGGGCATTAAAAATGCGCAAGATCCCATCATGATGGGAAAAGCAACCTGAGGTGATAATCCTAATAAAAAAACCAATGCCATACAAGGGGCATACAATCCAACGCCAGCAGTCATCATAGCACCCAGAATAAAATTAACAACACCTGCCACTAAAAGTTTCCAGCCATGAATGCCAATCGCAATTCCATCGCCTTGTATCCAATGTAATTTATTAGCTAACATAAAACCAGCAGTGATCATCAAAGCGATGCTCATAGTTAGTCTGATTTTATTCTCAGAAAGTTTTGCTATAATATCAGCGCCAATAAATGCGCCGCACATGGCGGTTAAAAACATAACAACCATGGTTGTGGGCTCCACTTCAATCACTTTAATGAAAATGATGGCTTGAATTAAAACAGGGAGTGTGTTTGCCACATTCATGGTTCCAGGGATCAACTTATCCGAAGTTTGCTTCGTGAATTTTAAAAGGGCAGTCTGGGGAGCAAATGCACCAATTCCTAACACATCAAAAAAATTAACTACAAAACCAATCAGTCCTGTTTTGATCCAACTAACATCTTCCAGTTCATTTTTATGTGCTAAAAAATCAGCAACTAAAATATAAATAAACCAGAGTGCAAATACAACTAAAATCAACCAAATGATATTTACCATATTATTTGTTTATTTCTATTTTTAAATCCCTGATGAATATATTGTATAAAGTATATTTATTTGAACGATTTCTGATATCCTTTCTTTTCAGCTTTACACATTAGATAGGAAGTTATGAAAAAAATAATACTGGCAAATCATTAATTTAAATTAAAGGGAACCAAATTCTAAGCCTTTAACAGCTGTCATAATTTCAATGGCATAAGGGGGTTTCCCGAATGAAAAGACATCAAAATAAATTGAGAAAAATTTTTCTTTAGGAATTGCTTTCGAAGGAAGTCCGAATTCGGTAATCGCTAATTGTAATTGATTAAAATTGGATTCCGATTTATTGACCCATATATCCATGTCTCCGGTTGATCTACTATATCCCCGAATAATAACAGCATAACCACCAACCAAAATATATGCTACATCGAACTTATTCAAGGAGCTAATAAAATCCTGAAAATCGTCATTGAAAATGTTCATGTTAATCAGGTTGTTTTCTTGCAGAATATATTGTTTTGTCAACCTTGGTTTTGATAAACAAAGGCTCCTGATAGGCAACCTCAATCATTCTTGCTGCAGCGGATAGTTTTTCTTCGTTTGTTTTATCAAACCAAAATCCAAAATCTATATTGCCATCCTTCGACATATTTCTAGATTCATAATGGCTAATATCTACGAACTTTCTTTGCACCTTTAATTTTTAATCAATTTAGTACATTTTGTATTTAAAATTAAAAAGGCTCCTCATCGGAGCCTTTTTAAAATTGTAGCGAGATGGAGATTTGAACTCCAGACCTCAGGGTTATGAATCCTGTGCTCTAACCAACTGAGCTACCTCGCCGAATGAATACAAATCTCGCATTCGGGGTGCAAATATAGGGGTTTCCCTAAATTGAAAAAATTAGTAGGCTAATAATTTGCCAATTCTATCAGCAACTTTAAGTGCTGTAGGCAACATGGCAGCTTCTAATGCCACGTTGATTGGCACTGCAGGCAGGTTTTTGGCTCCCATCACTTCTACTTTAGCATCGAGAAAATGGTAGCAATTATTTGAAATTCTAAGCGATAGGGCTTCCGCAAAACTATTATTCAACTGTTCTTCGGTGAGAACCAACACTTTTCCATGCTTTCTCGTGCAATCATAGATCATTTCTTCGTCTAATGGATATAAGGTTCTTAGATCTAAGACCTCCACCTTCCCGGGGTGCATTTCTCCTGCCGCTTTGGCCCAATAAACGCCCATTCCATAAGTGATCACACAAACTGACTCGCCCGACTTAACACAGGCCGCATCAGCATGTAAAACAATATTTGCCTTACCTAATGGAAGGATATAATTTTTAGCTGGCTCAACAGTTCTTGCATCATCCGTTCCGGGCACTTTACTCCAATAGAGTCCCTTATGTTCAAGCATCACTACAGGATTGGGATCAAGGAACGCCGCCTTCATCAATCCCTTCATATCTGATGCATTAGATGGATAAACTACTTTAATACCTTTTATACTCAACAAGGTACTTTCAATACTTCCACTATGATAAGGGCCACCGCCACCATATGCACCAACAGGTACGCGCAATAATAACTGTACCGGAAACTTACCGTTCGATAAATAACAACTCTTAGCTACTTCAGATACCAGCTGATTTAATCCTGGATAGATATAATCGGCAAACTGTACTTCCACAATTGGCTTTAATCCGAGTGCTGACATTCCCACTGTTGATCCAATTATATACGCTTCTTGTATGGCAGTATTAAACACACGTTGATTGCCAAATTTCTGTGCCAAATTCGCAGCTTCTCTAAATACTCCCCCCAATCTATTTCCAACATCCTGCCCGTATAAAATTGCTTCGGGATGTTCTTCCATGATCTCTTCAATTGCATGCACCGCGGCATCTACCATCATTATTTTTTCTCCATTCTTCGGATCACGAGTGCCTCTTTCTTCCTTAATGATGGATGGAGCGAAAATATGATCTTCAATGGTTTTAATATCCGGTTCTGCAGCTGCTTGTGCTTTTGTAAAATCTTGTGTTACTCTTTCATTTGATGCAGCTTCCAACTGATTGATCTCACCTTCCGTTAAACCCACACCATTCAATAACATGCGCATTTTTGGAATGGGATCGTAAAGGCCATGTTTTAATAAGTCTTCTCTGCTTCTATAAAACTCTTTTCTTACTCCGCTGGTATGGTGACCAAGTAATGGAACTTTTGCATGTACTAATACAGGCTTACGTTCATTTCTTGCATAACTAATAGCTTGATTCATGGTTTCATAACTACGTATAAAATCACTACCATCACATTGCATTCTTTTTAATCCTTTGAATCCTGCTGCATATTCATATGCATTCATTGAACGTGTTTCATCTCCTTGTGCACTAATGCCCCACTGATTATCTTGAACTAAATAAACAACAGGTAATTGTTTTAATGCTGCAAATTGTAAGGCTTCACTAATCTCTCCTTCAGTCATTGCGCCATCACCCATTGAACAGAGTACAATAGGTAATTGATTGTCCTTACTTTTTATGAGATGTGTATGCTGATATTGTTCTAAAAATTGTAAGCCCTGCGCCAAACCAGTTGTAGGTATGGCTTGCATACCTGTTGCACTACTTTGATGCACTATGGACGGGCGATCTTTATCCCTGCTACTAGGGTGACAATAATAAGAACGACCACCTGAAAAAGGATCATCCTTTTTTGCAAGTAGTTGGAGCATCATTTCATACGGACTAAACCCAATCGACAGCATCATACAATCATCGCGATAATAAGGGCTTACCCAATCGCAATTCAACAACTGTAAACCAGTTGCTACTTGTATTGCTTCGTGACCACGCGAAGTGCTGTGCACATACTTGCAGACCTGTCGGTTTGCATCGTATGTCTCACACATAGCTTTGGCCGTAACCATCAGCTTGTATGCACTCGTTAAAATATTTGTGGTCAACATTTTTTGATAAAAATTATTTTATAATCAGATCAAACATTTTTTCTTTCTCCAGATATCCTTCCAATAAATCACCCACCACACATTCACCTACCCCTGCAGGTGTTCCTGTATATACCAAGTCGCCTATATTGAGTGAGAAATAAGTGGAGATATTTGCTATGATTTTATTGAATGAAAAAATCATATGATTTGAATTGCCAGTCTGCACCGTATTCCCATTTTGTTGCAGTGTAAAGTGGAACGGCTCCTTAAGCATAGCGGGAGTCAAATCAATCCATTTGCCAAGCACGGCAGAATTATCCCAAGCTTTGGCTTTTTCCCATGGAAGGCCTTTTTTCTTGAGTTCTGCTTGAATATCTCTTGCGGTAAAGTCAATCCCTAGACTGATGGCGTCATAATATTTATCGGCTTGATGTTCCGGAACATATTTTCCGTTTTTGGAGATGCGTAGCACTAACTCTACTTCATAGTGCAATTCGTTGGAAAACTCCGGATAAAAGAAGGGTGTATTCGCCTGTAGCAACGCAGATTTAGGCTTCATAAATATCACCGGTTCTTCGGGGACTTCGTTTCCTAATTCTTTTGCATGCTCCGCATAATTACGCCCTACACAGAAAATTTTCATAGTTGTAGCGTTTAATAGTAATTAAATAATCGGGGGGAACCTTGCTAAAAAGCTTGAGTTCCGGGTACGGCGGATTACTTAAATTATATTTGCTTTGACTATAACTATAAATAGGGCTGTTTTATTATGTAAATATTAAATTATTTACCTGACTCATAGTCTTTTCGAGTCCAATTGAGGCAAATAGTTCAATTATCTCCGTACACTTGGCAACTTTTTGATTTACAATTCCTTGTTCGGTTGCCTGCCATTTTCCTAAAACAAAATCTACCTGGCGGCCTTTGGGGAAGTTATTACCGATACCGAATCTGAGTTTGGGATACTGATCGGTGCCGAGGGTGAGTTGTATGTCTTTGAGTCCATTATGCCCTGCATCAGTCCCATTTCCGCGTAACCGAATCTTTTCTAAGGGAAGGGCTAAGTCATCAACAATAGTAAGTGTATGTGCGATCTCTATTTTTTCTTTGTCCATCCAATACTTGAATGCTTTCCCACTCAAGTTCATATAAGTAGTAGGCTTGATGCAGATAAAGGTTTTACCCTTCCATTTAACTTCTGCCATATCAGCTAAGCGATCAGATCTAAAAAAGCCTCCTTGTTTTAAAACGAATTCAGTAACTACATCAAACCCAATATTATGGCGGGTATGATGGTACTCTTCTCCGATATTGCCTAGACCTACTATTAAAAATTTATTCATACGATACGCCAAATTTAGTTGCTTGCTGATGAAGTACAAAATACTTGGCCAATGGATACAAATAAAAATGTCCCCCCGAGTGCTCGGGGGGACATTATATATTTTTTCAAGAAAAGAATTATTTTTTCTTCTCTGCAGTAGCTTCTTCTTGCTTTAACTGACGAGTCATCACTACAGAAGCAATTGGAATACGTGGAGAGTTCATGATCTCATAGTTAGGATCTTTCACGTCTTCAACACGAATATTTTCGTTCAATTCCAAAGTTGTGATATCCACTTCAATGGTTTCTTTGAGGTACTTAGGTAAAGTTTTTACGTTAAGTGACTTCATTTTGATAACCAATTTACCACCACCTTTCACACCAGCTGAAGTTCCTACGAATTTCAATGGTAAAGTAGCGATTACTTTTTTGTCTTCAACAAGTTCTAGCAAATCAACGTGGATCAAAGCATCAGAAACTTTATCAAATTGCAAATCTTTCAAAATGCAACGGTAAGTTTTACCGTCAACTTTAACATCAGCTAATTGGAATTCACCAGTGTATACTAAAGGCTTGAAAGCCTTTGCAGGAGCGTAAAAATTTACTTCCTGAGCACCCCCGTAAATTACAGCTGGCACGTTTTCCTGAGAGCGAAGTTGGCGGGTGGCTCTTTTTCCAAGTTCGGTCCTCAGTTGTCCTTCGATTGTAATTGTCTTCATTTTTTAAATATTTTTTGGACGGCGAAGGTAAGTAAAATCAATAGAAATAGGTCATTCAGCGGAACTAATTATAAAATAAAAAGCCCTTTTCAGACTAATTATC
>CAIJLK010000255.1 GCA_903821465.1 uncultured Bacteroidota bacterium
CAGATCAGCCAGGATATCATATAACAGTTGACAAAGAAAAAGCAATGCGTCAAGGTATTGCAACAGCTCAGGTAGCTGCTACAGTTAATGCTGCAGTTTCAGGAATGACAGTAGGTAATTTATATCAACCGGCATCCTTTAATCAAACAGGCATTAAGATGCAATTAAGCGATGCAAATAAAAGCAACTTAGAAGATGTTCTGGATGTTAAAATTGTGGGAGCCCAGGGCAATACAGTTCCGTTAAGAGATCTAGTGTTAGTAACTAAAGAAACAGAACAGAAGAATATCTATCGCAAGAATCAGAAAGAAGTGGTGTATGTTTTAGCTGATATGGCAGGCAATTTAGAAAGCCCTTCCTATGCTATTGCAAAAGTTTCTGATAGTTTGAAGACCATTAAAATACCCAAAGGATTTACCCTTGCTGAAGAGTACACGCATCAACCAACCCTGGAAGATAATTTCTCTTTGAAATGGGATGGAGAGTGGCAGATCACTTATGAAGTATTTAGAGATCTTGGTATTGCATTTGCGGTTGTGATTTTAATGATCTATATATTAATTGTTGGATGGTTCCAGAACTTTGTGGTTCCCTTGGTAATGCTTGCTGCAATTCCATTATCATTAATTGGTATTATACTCGGTCACTGGATGATGCACGCTTATTTTACTGCAACTTCTATGATTGGCTTTATTGCACTAGCTGGAGTAATGGTAAGGAACTCGGTACTGTTAATTGACTTCATTAATATTCGATTGCGGGAAGGTGTGCCATTGAAACAAGCCATTATAGAAGCTGGAGCGGTAAGAACAACTCCTATTCTATTAACAGCAGGAGCAGTTGTATTGGGAGCGGTGATCATCTTATTTGATCCAATTTTTCAAGGGTTAGCTATATCACTTATGGGTGGAACAATCACTTCAACATTCCTAACCCTGTTAGTGGTACCAGTATTATATTATAAAATGATGCGCAAAAAATATCCAATCAAATAAATAATAAAATTATAGATATATGAAATTTTTTATCGTAACCTGTATTAAAGAAAATCAAGAGATTGTTCAGAAAATATTAAGTAGTGCGAATATCATTGTATATAGTAGCACTGATATTGTTGGATATAAAAACAATCAGCAACCAAACTTATTAGAGGAATGGTTTGCTGCAGGTGATGAACAATGTGATTCTTCTATGATCTTTAGTTTTACTTCAGATGAAAATGCAACACAAGCATTAAACCAAATCATTGAATATAATAATCAAAATAAGAGTGACTTTCCAATCAGAGCATTTATAGTTCCGGTTGATAAAGCAAGTTTTAAAATATAAAATAATAACATGAGAGAAAGAATTGTAAGAGCCGTTGCAGGCAGTTTAGTACTAATAAGTATTGTATTAACAAACACAGTAAATGCCAACTGGATTTGGTTAACAGTTTTTGTAGGAGCGAATTTGCTACAAAGCTCCATTACCAAATTTTGCCCTTTAGAGAAAATACTCCATGCGGCAGGAGTTAAATAAAAAACGTATTTTACTTAAATAAACCAACAAAACCAACGAAATGAAAAAAAACATGGGAACAATCGACAAAACAATTCGTTTAATTGTAGCAATTGTTTTTGCAGTACTGTATTTTACAAATACTGTAACTGGAATTTTGGGAATAGTATTAGTTGTGTTAGGCGCAGTTTTCGTACTAACAAGTTTGATTAGTTTTTGTCCGCTTTATTTACCTTTTGGCATCAATACCTGCAAAACTAAAAAATAAAAGTCGTAGATTTTAGGCTAATGAATTAGGCAATTAAATTGCCTAATTCATTTTTTAGCTTGTCTTTTTATAATTCCACACAGCCCAACTATTTAGGAAAATCGCAAAACCAATAATTACAAAAATATGGTTCTTGATATCTGCGAGTCCGCTTCCTTTTAACACCACCATTCGCACTACATCAATAAAATAGGAAACCGGGTTTAACCAAGTAAGTTTTTGTACCCATGTCGGCATACTATCAATTGGCGTGAATAATCCGCCCAGCATAATAAAGATCATCAACAGAAAAAAGGAGATCAGCATGGCCTGTTGTTGGGTATCTGCATATGTCGAGATCAGTAACCCAAGACCTAGAATAGAAAGTAAATAGAGTGATGCAAATAAGTATACGATCAGCATATTTCCTACTGGATGTATTTGATACCCAAATCGCATAATCAAAAAACCTATCGTTAATACTACTAAACCCAATACCCAAAATGGTATCAGTTTACCTAGAATAAAATGATATTTTTTTATGGGAGTTACATTGATCTGTTCGATAGTACCAATTTCTTTTTCTCGAACAATATTCAAAGCAGTAAGAAATGTTCCCAGCATAGTAAGCAGTGTTGCTAATACGGCAGGAACCATAAAATACTTATAACTCATCATGGGATTAAACCAGTTGGATACCGAGACTTTGATATTGGTTTGAGGGGGTATTGGAGGAAATTGAATCCACTTTGTTCTGATTTGATTATTATAGTTCTGAATAATATTTTGCAGATAAGCAGCCCCGAGATTTGCTTTCATTCCATTCACTGCATTTACTGCAATAAAAAGACTTGCATGATCTTCACGAACAATATTCTGCTCAAATTTGGCAGGGATTTCTAACACAATATCTGCTTTATCAGCTTCAATACTGGTAACTGCTTCTTGAAACGTACTTGAATAGTTTACCAATTTAAAATAGCCAGACGATTTGATTTTCTGAACAATTTGTTGGGTATAGACAGAATGGTCATGATCTGCAACAGCCAGATTAATATTTTTTACTTCATAATCTGCAGCCATAGGAATCACAATTAATTGTAATGCTGGCATTACAAAAATGATTCTTAGGATTGATGGGTCTCTAAAAATTTGTCGAAACTCTTTTTGCAATAAATATTTTAAGACGCTCATGACAATCGGGTTTTAAAATTCTTAATACTCAGGCCAAATAAGACAACCGTCATTCCTATTAATATTAAAGTTTCTTTCCAAACATATTGGAAACCTAATCCTTTGATCATGATTGTTTTTACAATAAAATAGAACCATTTGGCCGGCACGATATTCGAAATGACCTGCAACGGAAGGGGCATATTTTCAATTGGAAACATATAACCACTAAAAACAGAGGTAGGCAAAAAGAGCCCCATTAAAGATATTAGCATCGCCACTTGTTGCGAATCGGTGATGGAAGAAATCAATAATCCCAAGGCTAAAGAAGTGATAGTAAATAATAAGCCTTCAGACAATAACAATAACAAACTGCCCTGAATAGGCACATCTAATACATATACACTAAGCAATAGAATGCTAGCTACATTCACCATGGATAATAACATATAAGGAACTGCTTTTGCAATAACTACTCCAAAAGGTCTCAGAGGCGATACGAGGATAACTTCCATGGTACC
>CAIJLK010000256.1 GCA_903821465.1 uncultured Bacteroidota bacterium
ATCTAAATTTTTTAAAGCGTATTTGTTCGTAAATATGTCTTTGAAAGTAGGAGATCTTCCGATGTCTGATGCATTAAAAGGATTGGATGTGCCAAATCCAAAATATGATACACAGAAACAAGTATTCATTCAAAGTTTGCAATTGTTAGAAGATGCCAATACGCAATTAGCTACTTTGATTGCAGCTTCAAATACTTCAATCTTAGGAGATTTTTATTTCTTAGAAAGAATCTCTAATTCAAAAGATGCTTTGACCACTTTGAAGCAATGGCAAAAAGTTGTTAATGCATATAAATTGCGTGTATTGATTGAATTAAGCAAGAAGTCTACTGATGCTGATTTGAATATCAAGCAAAAGTTTGCTGATGTAATCAATAACCCAACTAAGTATCCTTTGATGACTGATTTATCAGACAACTGGGAATATCAATATAACTCAGCATTTAACTATTATCCAAACAATAAGGGTAACTATGGTAATGATGCAACTCGTTTATGTGTAGCTTCTACTTGGTTAAATACTTTAGCAGGATTGAACGATTTACGTGCTATGAAAGTTGCAGATCCGGCTCGTGGTCTTGGCTTTGCTGATACTTCTTATAAATCATTTGTAGGCGGTAAAGCTGGTGATGACATGAGTACATTAGGTGGTCAGATTAACAGCTTTAATATTTCAGCAATTGGACGTAAGCGTTATTATGACAATTTTGTTGGTGAAAATACTTTCTTAGTTGGTTATCCTGAAATGTGTTTGAATATAGCTGAAGCAATTAACCGTGGTTGGATCACTGGTTCTGCAGATACCTGGTATCAGAAAGGTGTGAAAGCGATGTTTTCTTTCTATGGCATTGTTGATGGTGCAAACACTGTATCCTTCTTAAAAGGAACTGCTCCTGGTGATTATGTGAGCTATACTGTAAACTTTAGCTTCGCAAATTATTTCAATCAGGCTTCAGTAAAATATGCTGGTGATAATGCAACTGGGTTAACTCAAATTTTGACACAGCGCTATTTATCTTTAGCTCGTAACTCTGGTTATGCAGGTTATAATCAGTGGAGAAGAACAGGTGTACCAAGCTTTTCGGCTGGTGCTGGAACAGGCAATAGTAATGTTATACCATTGCGTTTCCAATATCCATCTTCTGAACTTTCTACCAATAAAGACAATGTAACATCTGCTGTTGCAAGTCAGTATGGTGGTAAAGACGATATCAACGCTAAAATGTGGGTAATCCAATAGTAAGTAGATTATCTTAAAGTAAATAATAGAATAGGAGCGAGATTTATAAAATTTCGCTCCTATTTTTATGTAAAATAAGGGGTATGAAAAAAGGGCTTTTTGTAATTTTATTGATTTGTTCTGTAACTCAATTATTGGCTCAAAAAAAAGTAGGCATTCTGCAGGTTCCTGCGATACAAGCTTTTTGTTCAATAAATGTGAATGGAGAATCTGTGTTGCCTAGTGGTAGAATAGTGAGTCCGGCCGGACAATTGTTGCGTATCACACATGATCCTTTTGGAATGAAATTGTCGCCCGATGGCAGCAAAATCGTGACTTTGCACGATGGCGTTTTTACACTCATTAATGTTAATCCCTTAGATGCTACACGAGTGCCTTCTTATGATCAAAAAATAAAATCACCTTTTTCTAATGGGTCTTATTTGGGACTTGCTTTTACAGCGGACTCAAAAAAAATATTTTTAAGCGGGGGAGATAATGGAGCTGTCATATTATATGATTTAGAAAGAATGGAAACTGTTGATTCCATTTCTCTAAATGGTAAAGTGAATGGAATTTTATATGAAGATAGTTTTACCTCTGATTTGATCTTGAATCAGAACAATTCTGAATTGTTGATTCTTGATCGTGGAAATTTTAGAATGATTCGGTACGATTTAAAAGAAAAAAAAATAGTTGCTTCCATTCCAGTTGGTAGACAACCCTTCGGATTAGCATTAAGTGCAGATGGAAAAACTGCCATTGTTGCCAATGTTGGCATGTATTCCTATCCTCTCATTACTGGCGCAAAAAAAGAGAATGTTGATTCGATCATGATCTCACATCATCCTTATGGAAATGATACGAAAGAATCTAATGAAGGAACAGAAGTGGAGGGAAGAAAAATCCCAGGTGTTGGCAGCGCAAATGCCCCTGAAGCTATGAGTGTATTTACCATCGATCTGGCAACTAATAAAGTGGTTGATAAATTCAAGACTGGATTTCAAATCGGACAGATGATAGAAGGAACCGAAGTAGTTGGCGGTGCTAGTCCCAATAGTATTGCAGTTGGAAAAGACTTTGCTTATGTTACAAATGCCACCAACGATAATATCTCAATAATCGATTTAAAAAATCACAAAATAAAAGGGCATATCAATTTAAAAGTTGATAAAAGGATTGATCAATACCGTGGACTTTTGCCATTTGGTATAACCATTAGTAAAGATGAAAAGACTTTATATGTGGCTTTACTAGGATTTAATGCTGTGGCAGTAGTAGATATTGCAACTCAAAAAACAAAGGGTTTAATTCCTACAGGATGGGGGCCAACCAGAGTTTTGTTAGGTAAGGATGAAAAAGATCTTTATGTTATTACTTGCAGGGGGTTGGGTGCCGGACCGAATGGAGGGCAGGGTTTTAAAGCACCGATACAAGGAACTTATATTGGTGATATTCAATTAGGAAGTTTTCAGAAAATTTCAATACCTAATATTGAGGATTTAAAAGCGTATACAAAAAAATGTATCAGCAATACTTTTGTGGATACCATGGTGCTTGCAACAAAAGATAACCCATTACCTGTATTACCTGGTATTACCGAAACTCCCATTAAATATGTGGTGTATATCACAAAAGAAAATAGAACTTACGATGAAGTATTTGGTCAGTTTGAAAACGCAAATGGAGATAGTTCATTAGCAAGATTTGGTGTGAATTGTGAATATACTATTCCAGATTCTTTACGTCCGAAATTTAAAAATTTAAAAGTCACACCCAATCATCGTAAAGCAGCAAAACAATTTGCATTAAGTGATAATTTTTATTGCGATAGTGATGCTTCTATTCACGGACATCATTGGATGATGGGTGTAATTCCTAATGAGTGGGTTGAAGTAAACTCTAGTGTAAGTAAAGAAGCAAAAATATTTTCAACTGCAGCCGGAAGAAGATTTCCCGGTACAACTGGAAGTATGGACCCCGAAGATTATGCTGAGAAGGGTGGTGTATGGGAGGCTTTAGATAGGAAAAAAATTAAGTTTTATAATTTTGGTGAAGCAAATGAAACTGCTCATAATCGTGAGGAATGGATGGATACCGCGACGGGTGCTGGTCATGTAGTGATGGTGCCTATGCAAAAAGCACTTTTCCCAAATACCAGTCATAATTATGCTGGGTTTAATTGTAATATTCCTGACCAATTTAGAATGGATCAGTTCGAATCTGAGTTTAGCGATAAATGGATTGTTGGAAAAGAAAAAATGCCGTCTTTAATAACTATGCAGGTTCCCAACGATCATACAGCTGGAGCAAGACCCAATGATGGATATTATTTTCCGCATTCTTTTGTAGCAGATAATGATTTGGCTGTTGGAAGAATTCTTCATTTTCTTTCTCGCACCAAATATTGGAAAAATATGTTGGTGATCATTACGGAAGACGATCCTCAGGGTGGGGTCGACCATATTGATGCACATCGTTCAATCTTAATGATGGCAGGACCATATGTGAAAAAGAATTATGTTAGTCATACTCATGCAAATTTTGGGGCCATTTTAAAAACAATTTATAATATTCTTGGTGTGCCTTATGTAAATCAATATGATGCAACCGGTTCGTTACTGACTGACTTTTTTACCAACAAGCCCGACTTTACTCCATATACATTGGAAAAGCATGATGAGCGTGTTTTTGATGTACAAAAAGCCATGAAAAAATACAATCGAACATTCGACTGGCGCAAAATTGAGCAAGGTCCAAAAATGGATGCTCCATCTGACATGCGCGCCAATCATTATCAACAACAGTCACCCAGTCAGTTTATAATTACCGGTAACAAATAAACTTTGGGTCTAAACTGAATGAGATATATTTAAGTAAACAAAACGAATTGAAACAATTGTTCCAATACTTACGACAAGAAAAATTCAGAGATAATTGGATTGCATTGTATGCAGCGATTATTTGTTTTCTGACCTATGCAACAGTGTATGCATTTAGAAAGCCGTTTACCGTGGGGATTTTCGCAAACGGACCAACTATTTTTGGTTTAGCATTTAAGGATGCGCTAGTGATCAGCCAGGTATTGGGTTACATGACGAGTAAATTTTATGGTATTAAGTTTATTGCCGAAATGAAAAAAATTGGTAGAGGTAAACTGATACTTTTATTAGTAAGCATTTCCTGGGTTTCACTTTTATTATTAGCTATTGTGCCTGCTCCTTGGTCGGTAGTTTTTTTATTTATTAATGGATTCCCATTAGGAATTATATGGGGCGTAGTTTTTTCTTTTGTGGAAGGTAGAAGAGCCACCGATTTTATTGGAGCTGCCCTTGCGGTTAGTTTTATTTTTTCATCAGGATTTGTAAAGTCTGTAGCCAAAACCTTACAAATTAATTTCACGATTTCTGATTGGTGGTTGCCATTTGCAACAGGAGCAGTTTTCTTTATTCCATTAATCCTATTGGTTTATTTGATGGAACAAATACCGCCCCCATCTGAGACTGATATTCA
>CAIJLK010000257.1 GCA_903821465.1 uncultured Bacteroidota bacterium
AGATAAAAGATAAAAGTGAAGAGTGAAGAGTGGAAGAAGAAGATAAAAGATAAAAGATAAAAGTGAAGAGTGGAAGAAGAAGATAAAAGATAAAAGATAAAAGTGAAGAGTGAAGAGTTAAGAGTGAAGAGTGGAAGAAGAAGATAAAAGTGAAGAGTGAAGAAAAACTTGAAAGGGAATACGATAACCCCAGCCCCGAGGACTCGGGGCCTTGATAAAAAAAAGCGCCCCGATTACTCGTGGGCGCTTTTTTATTATGCGGAACTAATGACTAGTTCTTAGATTTTAAATTTGGATGTGGCGCTGGTACATTATTCGGACCATCTTCAGTGGTTCCTAATAAATCAACTGTATTCACATCTCCATCCTGACCGTAGTTAAATACCAAACGGCTTTCAGAGATACCTTGTTTTTCTACCAAGTATTTCATTACTGCATTTACTCTTTCCCAACTTAATTGTTGAGCAGATTTACTAGATGCGCCGTATCCTATTACTTTTACTTTACAAGAAGGATTCGCATTAATTTTTGCAGCAGCTACAGCTAATACCGCTTCATTATCTTTTGATAATTTAGCATTGCCTTTGAACTGTATGCTAGGTAATCCACCAATATTGCATTCAGCAACGGCTGGACTAACTTTCATATTCGAAACCATGTCTTTGATTTCTTTGCAACATGCAGGCTCTGGACAAGTTCCAATACCATCTGCATTTACAGGGAAACATTTTTGTGGAGTTAGTAATTCCTTATCCTTATAATCAGGAACACCATCGCCATCTGAATCTTTTGCAACACCATGGCTATCTACAGGAGCGCCTTTTGGAGTATTCGGCTCAAGGTCAAACTGATCTGTAACACCATCTCCATCTGCATCAGGAAGAACAGTTTTAGGCAATTTCATGTGAGCAGGCTTATTCAACTCGCTATACACAAAGTTGTTTGGATTGATCCACCACAATGGTTGTACCCGTTTTGATTTATTTCCTAAATTGAAATTCAATTTGATACCAGTATACCACCAAGCATCATTTGCATTACTAAATGGACTTCTATAAGTCTCTAGTTTATCATTATTGGTAATTGTATTCTTCAATTCAAAAGCGATGTTAATAGCATCAGTAATTTTGAAGGCGGCACCTAAACCTAAATTAAATCCAACCTTATCAGACGCACCTGAATTAGGCTTGGTAAAATCTGTGAATGGCGCACCAGCAATGCTTTGCGTAATTGTAGCTGAAAAATACTCGATCCCAGTTATCGCATAAATATTTGCTTTAGGATTGGCTCTATAGTGACTGATGGTATTGAATGAAGTCAATAAATCAACCCCAAAATGCATACTGTTGTTTTTATAATCTGTTTGAATTCCGCTATTCAAATCAATTCCTCCTCCACTGTTAGAATAATAAGAGAACTGTGGTCTTAATGAAAAAGTATGACTCAACGCTTTTCTCAAAGTAACTGTTCCGCCAAAACCTACATCATTGGCCCAGTCGTTCGATAAAATGGCAGCGCCAAAACCTATACCTAATTCCCACTGATCGCGAGGTTTGGTAGGGTAAGGATACTGATTATTAATAAACTCATTGTATTGCGGCAGTGCTCTGGTAGGGATTTTAGAACTATCTCTCCAATCCGAACCAAAATCGGTCTGCGCGAAGCCAACTGTCTGAATAAAGACAATTAGGGCTGCTGCTAATAAAAACTTTTTAATTGCCATAAGTGGTATTTGGGGTTTAAAATAAAAATAGGATTTATATATTATTCAAAATTAGCAATTGTAGTTCAGAACCCCAACAAATAAAGTTCAAAGCAATTGTTAATAGTAATTTGACACGATTAAAATGATTTACGTTGCTTCGAATGAAAATATTGTTTATATCAGTGCTATATTGCATATATTTTAGTGATGAAACTAGCCAAACAAGTTATATCAGCAGAACTAGTTCTCTTTGAAGCACATTTCAGAGAAGCAGTTAAGAGCAGGGTTGCTTTATTGGATCGGATCATGCAGTATATCGTGAAACGAAAAGGTAAGCAGTTAAGACCTATGTTTGTCTTGCTCTGCGCACGTTTAGGGGGAGACATCAACGATAGCAGTTATCGAGCAGCTTCACTGGTTGAATTATTACATACCGCAACCTTGGTACACGACGATGTGGTGGATGAAGCCTTGGAACGACGCGGCCTATTCTCTATCAATGCTATCTGGAAAAATAAGATCGCCGTTTTGGTGGGTGACTACCTTTTGTCAAAAGGACTTCTGCTATCATTAAATAATAAAGACTATCTGGTTTTACAAGTATTATCGGAAGCCGTTAAATTAATGAGCGAGGGAGAGCTACTTCAAATTGAAAAAGCTAGAAACCTCAATCTTCAAGAATCTGTCTACTACGAAATAATTAATGGCAAGACCGCTTCTTTATTGGCTTCTGCATGCGCAGCTGGTGCATCAACCACTTTTGAAGATCCCGCACAGATTGAAAAACTACGCAGTTTTGGAGAAAAAGTGGGTATGGCATTTCAAATCAAAGACGACCTCTTCGATTATGGAAGTACTAATATTGGGAAACCTACGGGAAATGATATCAAAGAAAAAAAATTAACCCTTCCTCTAATTTATACTTTAAATAATTGCAGTCCTGCTATCAAGCGACAACTGATCTATATTATTAAGAACGAAAACACCAATAAAGAAAAAGTGCAGTTCGTGATCGATACTGTTGTTGCATCTGGCGGTATCGCGTATGCTAAAGCAAAAATGGAATCATTCAGAGATGAGGCCCTTGCCATATTACACGAATTTCCAGATTCTACGATTCGGCAAGCATTGGAAGAACTAGTTCTCTACACTACAGATCGCGAATACTAATGCAAAAACGCTGGAAGATATTACCCGCAAATGAAGCAAAAGTCGAATCCCTGTTTTCTGCACTCAAAATCAATAAAACACTTTGCAGAATACTAGTACAACGCGGTCTAGATACTTTTGAATTATCAAAAAATTATTTCCGTCCCCAATTATCTGAGCTGCATAGTCCATGGTTAATGAAAGACATGGACAAGGCTGTAACACGCATCCAGCAAGCTTTTAATGCGCGAGAAAAAATAATGGTATTTGGCGATTACGATGTAGATGGTACTACAGCTGTTGCCTGCGTTTATCAATTCTTAAAAGGTATTTATGATCGGGTGGACTTCTATATTCCCCATCGTTATCGTGAAGGATATGGGGTTAGTAAGGCTGGGATCGATTTTGCTAAAGACAATGGAATGACGTTGATCATTTCGTTGGACTGCGGCATTAAGTCCGTTGAATTAATTGCCTATGCCAAAGAATTGGGAATCGATTTTATTGTGTGCGATCACCACTTACCTGATACAACTTTACCTCCTGCAATTGCTATTTTAAATGCGAAGCAGCAAGACTGTGATTATCCTTATAAAGAACTCTGTGGCTGTGGTGTTGGATTTAAACTTGCTCAAGCCCTTGCTGAAAAATTAAACCTGCCTGCAGATAGTTATTTAAAGTATATCGACCTTGTTGCCATTGCCATTGCAGCTGATATTGTACCAATGACAGGCGAGAATAGAATTCTTGCTTTTTATGGATTAAAAAAAGTGAACGAAAATCCTTGCCCGGGTATCAAAGCCATTATGCAATTGGCTGGTGTAAAAAAGCAACTATTCATTACCAATGTGGTTTTTATGATTGCACCTCGCGTTAATGCCGCCGGACGAATGGATGATGCAAAAAAAGCCGTGCAATTATTTATTGAACAAGATGCTGAAAAAGCCATGCAGTTTGCTGAGATGTTGCATAGCGATAATTCAGACCGTAAGGAAATGGATAGCAGTATTACGGAAGAAGCATTGGACCTAATATTGAAAGATCTTGCGAATGGCAATAAGAAAACAACGGTAGTGTATCAAGAGCATTGGCATAAAGGAGTTGTAGGTATTGTTGCAAGCAGGCTTATTGAAAAATATTATCGACCCACTATTGTACTCACTAAAAGCGGTGAGATTGTTGGGGGAAGTGCAAGAAGTGTTGCTGGCTTTAATTTATATGAAGCCATTCACGCTTGCAGAGAATGGCTATTAGGATATGGCGGACATTTCGCAGCTGCGGGCATGACCCTACTGCCTGAAAATATTATCCCCTTCTCTGAAGCTTTTGAAAAAGTGGTAGCGGCAACGATTCCCGATGAATTATTGATTCCAGAAATTGTGATCGATGCGCCCATCAATTTTTCAGAAATCACCCCCGCATTTTATCAGATCCTTTTACAGATGGAGCCTGTTGGTCCGGATAATATGCGCCCAATTTTCATCGCAAAAAATGTATGGGATACTGGCTATTCAAAAATTGCGAAAGAAGCACATATCCGATTCGTATTGAAACAAAATAATATTAACCTAACCGGTATTGGATTCAATATGGCTGAGAAATTTCAACTCTTACAAATGAATCATCCACTTGATATTGTATTTACGATCGATGAAAATGAATACAATGGCAATACTAGCTTGCAATTAAAGATGATTGATTTCAGATTGAGTGAAAGCTAAAATCATTGCAAAAAAAAACTGCCCACGAGCGTGAGCAGTTTTATAATTTCAAAAAATATACTATTAAGCTTCTGCTGCTTTTTCTATTTCCATTAATTCTACACTACGATTAATAAAGTTGGTTAGTTCTGCACCCTTTAATAAACCTTGTGATAAAAGCGCCAAATCAGCCAGTGAACGTACTTGCTTTTCTTGTACCGCTTTATTGGTTTGTTTTAATAGGGTTTGATAGATAGGATGATTACCATTAACGGTTAGGGTAACTTCATCTGGCATCTGCGCATAAAACGCGGTCATTCCGCCACCTACAGCCCCCATATCTTTCATCCGACGCATAAACTCAGGACGTGTTGCAACTACCGGAGCAGAATCTGTACTCAATCCTTTTACTTCAGTTGTTACATGAAGCTCAGGGATTTGAATATTGAACAATTCTTTCAAACTTGCTTCTTCGTCTTTACTTAAAACCGATTCACTGGTTTCTTGTTTATCGATCAAGTTATCAACGATATCTGCATCAACCCTTACGAAATGCGTGTCCTGCCATTTCATTTCCATATTGTTGATGAAAGCAGAATCAACTAGTGTTTCCATTTTCACAACGATATATCCTTTTTTGACAGAAGCTTGAATATAAGCATCCTGTTGTATTGGATCTGTAGTATAAAGAATGGTGTGTTTGCCTTCTTTATTCTTCTGCAAAGTTTCAGTTGCAGTTTTATATTCTTCATAAGTGAAAAACTTACCAGCTGTATCCTGCATCACTAAAAACTTAGAAGCTTTTTCTAAGAACTTATCGTCGGTCATCATACCATACTTCACAAACAATCCTAGGCTATCCCATTTCTGTTCGTATTCGGCTCGCTCTTTATTGAATAGTTCTTCTAATTTATCAGCAACTTTCTTAGTGATATGCGCATTGATCTTCTTTACATTCGGATCGCCCTGTAAATAGCTACGGCTTACGTTCAATGGGATATCAGGACTATCAATTACGCCCTGTAATAACATCAAGAATTCAGGAACAATATCTTTTACTTCATCGGTAACAAATACTTGATTGCAGTACAATTGAATTTTGTCCTTCTGAATTTCGTAGCTCTGTTTAATTTTAGGGAAGTATAAAACGCCTGTTAAGTTAAACGGATAATCTACATTCAAGTGAATCCAGAAAAGTGGTGTTTCATTAAAAGGATATAATTCCTTATAGAAATTTTCGTAGTCCTCTTTGGTTAATTCACTTGGTTTACGCACCCAAATTGGGTTCGTATTATTGATCGATTTTTCTTCTACTTTTTCTTCTGCCTTCTCTTCGCCTTCTTCTTTTACTGTGCCCACTTCTTTAAAGTAAATAGGGATCGGCAAGAATTTACAGAAACGAGTTAGGATACTATTAATGCGCGAAGCATCTAAAAACTCAGTACTCTCTTCATTGATATGTAAAACTATTTTGGTTCCCCGTTGGCTATAGTCCACATCATATAATTCAAACTCTGGACTACCATCGCAGGTCCAATAAACACCGCTACCCTCTTTATGGCTCTTAGAATATAGTTCCACTTTATCGCTGACCATAAAGGCGCTATAGAATCCTAAACCGAAGTGACCAATAATATTAGCATCCTTATATTTTTCCATGAACTCTTCAGCACCGCTGAAAGCTACCTGGTTAATGTATTTGTCAACTTCTTCACCTGTCATACCCACACCGCGGTCGGTAATGGTCAGTGTTTTCTCTTTAACATCTAATTCCACGTCAATTCGAAGATCACCCAAATCGCCTTTGGCTTCACCGATGGAAGAAAGGGTTTTGATCTTTTGGCTAGCATCTACGGCATTACTCACCAACTCACGAAGGAAGATCTCGTGATCGCTATAAAGGAATTTTTTAATGATCGGGAAGATATTCTCCGTCTGAACGCGTATTTGTCCTTTTTGCATAGTCATCTATTTTGCTTGCAATGGACAATAACAATACCAAAGAAGCAAATTCTGACAGGATGACGGCAATAGAAGGCGCAGGGGGCTGATCCGTATTTTTTGACAGAATCCCGAACGCCGATATCCGTATTTTTTTCAGTTGCCCCTCTATTTACAACGTCCCCTGATCATGTTCAAATCGGCTAAGTCACGAATCATCAGTTGTTTGCTGCTCCCAAAAACGCTATAAATTCCGATAACCGCCCCATTACCAATGGGTGTTTTGGCATTGGCGAAACTGGCATACCCACTGGTACGAAGTAGAATACTGCTGTTATTGCAGGCTTTAAGGGTTCGATTCACTGAGAGTTTATTAGGATAATCTGCAAAAGCTTTTGCGGTATCCAGTGGAACAAATTCAACCGAATCTAATTGAATCAACATGCTCTGAAAATTATTGTTGAGCTGGTTGATCGATACCTTAATTGCTGGAATGGTAGCAAGGATCTCACCCCGTTTAATGATCTGATCAAACAGGGATTGCGGTATTGAAAGTAGGGCTGGATTGGCCGGATCCGAATCATCTACCCCTGCACCTAATTGAATTAGCTTACCATAATCGCCCAGCCACAAGCCTTTCAAATTGATCGCAAGTTTTCTTCCAACAGGATAATTGGCGGTTAATTTTATACCATCCATTCTGATAGTAATTCCACCAGTACTATCCTGAACGGCGAGCGACTTATAAAAGTTATCAGAAGCATCATCTGCAACTACTACTGCAACAATTGTTTTGGCTTCGTTGATCTGTTCAAATTTACCCATCACATGTTTTGCACGTAGTTCCCTTATGGTCATATCAGCACTAAATGCTTTTTCCAATTCTGCAGGTGGCGCATCATATAATTTTTCGCATGAATAGAACTGGCAAACTAATAGTAATCCCCACATGATTCTTTTTTGAAAAACGGTTTGGTTGATCATTGTATTATTTTTAATTACTTAAAATGAATAATGAAGCGATATCAAGAAGTTTCTACCCATTCCATGCAAGTATTTAGGAGGAAACTTATTGGGGTCCTTATTATCAAAATCAAATCTCAATTGCTCGTTAGCAGCAATTATGATGTCTTGCTTATTGAAGAGATTATTGATGCTAAGTGAATAGGTAAATCGATGAATATTCTTCTTCCCCCACTGAAACCCGTGACTAATAAAAAAATTGCAGATACTAATTGCAGGTAGCTTTTCAACTATCAAGAGTTGTTGCCCCTTTTCGGTTGACTGATCAACTGGATAAATAGCTTCTGCTGTTCTCCTGATTGGGTTCCAACCCATCCATTGTTGATCAAAATAACTAGCATTCAAACTTGCAAACCACTGACTATTTGTTCTATAATTCAGGGAGAATGAATAGGCAGCCTGGGGACTATTGATCGAGGGATAATTTTTTGCATAGATCAACACGCTTTCTAATTCAACCGCACTATTATCGGCAGTAACAATGGCGAATTGCCTGCTATTAAAAAAGTGTTGTCCATTTGTAGCAGCAATCTGTACATTCATTTTGTTACTGACGTGCAGGTCCATCCCGAATTCGTACCCATAATGTGTTTGTCCAATCCCACTAATGGCATAGTTGACAAAACTGTTATAGGCATCATGATAAAAACTCAATACATCTAGTCCATTTTTCGAATTAATATAATAGAGTGATGCATGTAACTTTAATTTTTGAGCATGCAATAGATAACCCAATTCAGCTCCATACATGATTTCGTTAATAAGATGTTCCTGTTCTGTATCTCTTGTAGTAGGAGAAATAAAAACATTATCTGAACTAGGCGGCTGTGTAAGATTGGAAGCGCTCAGGAAGATTGTTTGCTTACCATTGATTGCATAATTGATTCCTAATTTTATGCCAGAATGAATAAAATTATTAACCTGCGATTTACCCAATGAATGGTCGGGAAACAATCCATTTACAATATTGCCGACTCTCCAGAACTGTGTTGTGGCAACAGAGGATGCTACTGATATTTGAAACCGTTTAAACGGGATGACTGACGAAAACCAAGCTTCCGTTTTTGTATGCATCATCGAATAATCATATCCAAAAGCATCCCCTACTTTTATAATTCGGTTGGGTTTTTGAAGATCGAATTGAATAGCATTTGCATTAACAGGCAGTTCGTTTTCAGCAAACTGATTCCAGTTCACGAAGAAGTCGGCCCCTAATAAATCATTCACCGTTTTATAATAATGCAATTGCTGCATCGATGCCATCAATCCCATATCGAATAAAACTGAGGCGCCGATTCTTCCATGAAAGGAACTTGCAAAATTCAAATGTTGAATATCCGTTTTTCGATTCTCCACAAAATACCTAGCCAGCTTTCCACTGATATTATTTCCTACAATTCCATTTGCATCTTGAATGGTAAATTCACTGATCCTATTTGCTGCATAGAGTTTATCCCAATTAATTTGTTGCAGGTTAATATCATTTTGTATAGCATCAGTAACTTGTTCAATAAGTATCGGATCGGTCTGAAAGCTTGGTAAGTATCTATAATATTCCGGTCTTGGATCCGGGGCATGAAACCAATTTAATCCAGTAGTATTTTTTGTTCCTGAAGATGCAGATAGCGTAGTTTGCCAGTACACCTGATTATTGAAACGCCATTCATGAGTAAGCATTAATACAGGTACTAATTGAGCACTAATATGGGCATTTCTTGGCACTTGATTCTGATATCCCCAATTAGGATTATAAAGAGGGTCTTGCAAAATGTTTGTTGATTCCTTAAGTGTATAAGCCTGTCGTGCATTGTTAATATCAGCAGCAAAAAAAGCGATTGAAAATAGTTGTCGATTAATTTGTTTATCAATTGCCAGATAAAAATTTAACGAATTTTGGAAACAGCCGGGAACAGCGGGCTGAGCGGTATAATTACCACCTCCACTGATACTAAATGCCCATCCATTTTTTGAAATTCCCGAACTAGTTGTGAATTGAAAACGATGTGTATAAGCCCTATTCGAAAAACCATAATCAAAATTAGTTTGTGCTTTCTGTTTCGATGCTCTGATATCAATATTATTCGATTGCCCGATTGCTGCAACTGCATAACTATTAGGAAGAAACCCGTTATTATTTTCATCGATCTTAAAAACCGTATTCAATCCCTGCCAATGATTCCAAAGTCCCATCCCACTGGCAAGATCTTGCATCGGCGATCCATTTACAGTAACCCTTGCATAATTTCCGTTCAATCCTTTTTCCTTAAAATGAATCGCACTAAATTGAAAGGAACTAGCAGATTGAAATGGATCACGAACAGCGTGCAAATCGGCTGACAATAAACTTTCTGTATTTTCTTTCAAAGCCGTTTCATCGATCGTTGCGATTTCCGTAATTATTTCTCGCTGGATCCCAAAATAGGGTTGCAAACTCGAATCGATTCGATAGGTTTTATCCAAAATAATTTTTGTTTTATCATGTAGTTGACATAAAACAAACATGGGTAATAGCGCTGCAATGAAGAGTAAAAATAAAAGCTTCATACAATTTATTTATAGCAGATGAATAAATGCTCTAACTAAAGTATAGTAGGCATTACAGAAATACTAGCGAGTAAAATAATTTTATCTTATTAGCAGTATTTGCAATTGCCAACTAATTAGTTTTAGCATCAAATTGAATAGTATGAAATGGATATTCTTGTTTCTGCTGCTAATAAATTTCCCTTTTGCACAAACAAAAAAGAACCGATATAAAATTGTAATCACATCGTTTTATAATCTAGAAAATTTGTACGACACCGTTAATAATCCGTTAGTGAATGATGATGATTTTACATTGAAGGGAATCAAAAGATATTCAGGTAAAATATATCTCGATAAAATCGATCGTTTGTCAAAAGTGATTTCTGAAATAGGGACTGATAAAACCGCTGATGGTGCGGTACTACTTGGCGTTGCGGAAATTGAAAACGATACTGTATTAAACGATTTGATTCATCATCCATTTTTGCGAAAGAGGCAGTATCAATTTGTTCATTATGATTCAAAGGATCTGCGTGGAATAGATGTGGCATTGATTTATAATCCTAGGTATTTCAAAATAGCATCGAGCAAACAAATTCACGTGAAGCTTCCTTTGGTAAATATGGAAAAAATGGAGACCAGAGATATTCTTTTGGTAACAGGTTTCTTAGATGGCGAACTAATTCATGTACTGGTAAATCACTGGCCAAGCAAAAGAGGTGGCGAAGATGTAACAACAGCATCTAGGTCGGCCGTAGCTGCAGCATGCAGGGCTGAGATCGACCGCATCAGTCGGTTTGATGCTGCTGCAAAAATAATCGTGATGGGCGACCTAAATGACAACCCTGATAGTTATAGTGTTCGCAAAGTATTAAAAGCAAATGGTGAACTGAATCAATTAGAAGCTGGAGAATTATTTAATCCTTGGGCAAAAATGTACGGCAAAGGTTTTGGAACATTGGCGAATCAGGATAGTTGGTCGCTCTTCGACCAGATTCTACTATCCCAAAGCTGGTTGAGTAAGCAGCAAACTGGTTTTTATTTTTATCGGCAGGCGATTTTCAAGAAACCTTATATGATTGAAAATAGGGGTCGGTATAAGGGCTATCCGATGCGAACCTGGGATGGAAATAGTTACCGGGGAGGGTATAGCGACCATTTCCCGACCTATATTATATTAATAAAAAATATCAACTGAACTGCTTAAGGCTAAAATATTCGGTATTTTTCAAAAATAAACGTCTGAAAGCCCTGTTATTTCTCATTTTTCTGCTTAAAACTTTTCAAATTAAGTTCCATTCCCCTACCTTTGCAGCCCCAAATCAGTTTTGGCTGATTCGTCCCGAGTACTCGGGATGTCCACTGGGAGAAACCAATTTATAACCTCAAAATTCAGTAAATGAACAATTACGAATTGATGGTGATTTTCACACCAGTTCTGTCTGAAGAAGACTTCAAAGCTGCTCAAAAAAAGTATGCAGATTTGATCGTTGAACTGGGTGGTGCAATTGTGCACAGCAATCCCTGGGGATTGAAATCACTCGCTTATCCAATCCAGAAAAAAACAACCGGTATCTACTGGGTGTTAGAATTCCAAGGTCCTTCAGACATCAACGAAAAACTGAAGATCCAAATGTTACGCGATGAGCAAATCATGCGTCACATGATCACACGTCTCGATAAATACGCCGTCGAGTACAACTATGTGAAAAGAAATGGTGGATTTGCAATGCAAGATAAA
>CAIJLK010000258.1 GCA_903821465.1 uncultured Bacteroidota bacterium
AGATAAAAGATAAAAGATAAAAGTGAAGAGTGAAGAGTGAAGAGTGAAGAGTGAAAAGTGAAGAGTGAAGCGTGAAGCGTGAAGCGTGAAGAAGAAGAAAAAATTAGGGCCCTGCGGAGAAATCTTAGCGGGGCTTTTTCTTGAGTAGAGTTTGATTCTTTAGTTACCTTTACCTATTAAAAGATTAGTATGAAACTGAATCAGTATATCGATCATACGGTTTTAAAACCAGCTACCCTTGTTGCTGACATAGAAAAACTTTGTATAGAAGCAATTCAATATCAGTTTGCAGCTGTTTGTGTGCCTCCAAATTTTGTTAAATTGGCTAAAACATTAACTGCAAATTCTTCTGTAAAAGTGGCAACGGTAATTGGCTTTCCATTTGGTTATTCGGCTGTTGAAGCAAAGATTGCTGAAATCGTGTTAGCAATGGTAGATGGGGCAGATGAGCTAGATGTGGTGGCTAATATTTCAGCGATAAAGAACAAGGATTTTACCTATATAGCCAATGAGATCAATCATATCATGCCGATCATCAAAAGCAAAGGTAAGACCATTAAAGTGATCATAGAAAGTGGCATTTTAACTGATGAGGAAATTATTGCTTGTTGTGATATTTATGGGGCTGCAGGGATCGATTATTTAAAGACCTCAACAGGCTATGCCGAAAAAGGAGCGAGTGTATCTGCCGTTAAATTATTCAGACTGCATTTACCCGCACAAGTTCAAATCAAAGCTTCCGGCGGAATTAGAGACTATGCATTTGCTAAGGAATTAGTTGATGCTGGAGCAACGCGTTTGGGTTGCAGTGCGGGTGTTGCCATTGTTGAAGGAACTCCGATAACTGATTCGGGATATTAATTTTATCTTACAGAAGAAATGAGATATTCAAAATTCAAAAGTCAATCTATGTTGAAGGCGCTTGTGACTATTTCTTTGTTTTTCGGATTTAATTTTTTGGTTTATGCAAATAGTCCAAAAGATACCGTTATCGTTCATAAAGATGCGAGGATGGATCAATTGACCAGCAAGCAAATTCAAGCCAATAAAAGAGCCTCTTTGTTAACTAGTAGTGGGCAATATAAAGGCTATCGCGTTCAGGTTGTTAGTACTTCAAATAGAGATCAAGCATTTAAGGTCAAAGGAGAATTGATATCAAAATTCCCAGATCAAAAAACATACGCTTTATT
The DNA here is from genome assembly GCA_903821465.1 of uncultured Bacteroidota bacterium. Classification (GTDB taxonomy): domain Bacteria; phylum Bacteroidota; class Bacteroidia; order Chitinophagales; family Chitinophagaceae; genus Sediminibacterium. The sequence continues at coordinate 1,191 of CAIJLK010000258.1, forward strand.
TCAATCACCCAATTTCAAAGTAAGGATTGGTAATTTTATAAAGAAAGCAGATGCAGAAAAGTTTAAATTACAATTGGCTAAATTGTATGCAACTGGTGTATTTGTAGTGGAAGATGCTATTGATTATACACCAACTAAAGAAGAGGAAGATCAATTACTTCAACAATAATTTCCATGGAACTTAAAAACAGGATACAAGAAAAGGCAAAAAATCATTACGAAAAATTTCTTCAAATTCGAAGGCATTTACATGCGCATCCCGAACTCAGTTACCAGGAATTCGAAACAAGTAAATATGTGCAAAAGCAATTGACCGAAATGGGAATTGCATTTGAAACAATTGCCACAACTGGGGTATTGGGAATTATAAAAGGAAAAAATCCTGATTCGCGCGTAATTGCTTTAAGAGCCGATATGGATGCCTTGCAAATAACAGAAGAAAATGAAGTAAGTTATTGCTCTCAAAATCCTGGAGTTATGCATGCATGTGGACATGATGTTCATACGAGCATACTCTTAGGTGCTGCGCAAATTTTAAATGAATTGAAAGGAGAATGGGAGGGCACAATTAAATTATTGTTTCAACCTGGTGAGGAAAAAAATCCTGGTGGAGCAAGCTTTATGATTCGTGATGGTGCTTTGGAGAATCCAAAACCCGCTGGTATTATAGCTTTGCATGTTCACCCCGGACTTGACTTCGGGAAACTAAGTTTTAGAAAGGGTAGGGCAATGGCAAGTGCAGATGAGATTTTTATGACCATCCGCAGTAAGGGTGGCCATGCAGCAGCTCCTCATCTTACAGCCGATACTATTTTAATTGCGTCGCAATTAATTGTGAGTTTACAACAAATCATTTCAAGAAATAATAATCCGCTATCGCCTTCTGTTTTATCGATCTGTTCTATTCAAGGTGGTCATACAACTAATGTGATTCCTAGTGAAGTGAAGTTGAAAGGAACTTTTCGTGCCATGGATGAAGGATGGCGTTTTGAAGCACACGAATTAATTCGCAAACAGGCGAAAGGTTTGGTAGAAGCGATGGGAGCGGAATTAGATTTGTTGATTGATGTTGGCTATCCTACAGTAGATAACGATCCCGCATTTTCAGAAGTAAATTGGAAATTGGCAGATGAATACATGGGAAAAGAAAATGTGCTTGAAACAGAATTGAGAATGGGTGCTGAAGATTTTGGATATTATACACAACTGATACCTGGATGTTTCTTTCGTTTAGGTGTTCGGAATGAAGAAAAGGGTATAGTACACAATGTACATACTCCTAAATTTGATATTGATGAAAGAGCCATTGAAACTGGTATTGGAATGATGGCTTGGCTAGGTGCAAAATCTGGTTTTTAAAAAAATATTATGTCGAAACAAACTGATTTAAGAAGAGAGCAAGCCTTGGAATACCATGCAAATGGGCGACCAGGAAAAATCGAAGTAGTCCCAACCAAAGAAGCAAAGACGCAACGCGATTTGAGTTTAGCATATAGTCCCGGTGTTGCAGAGCCTTGTAAAGAAATTTTTAAAAATGTTGAAGAGGTTTATAAATATACTGCCAAAGGAAATTTAGTAGGGGTTATTAGTAACGGAACGGCTGTATTGGGTTTAGGTGATATTGGTCCGGATGCAAGCAAACCAGTCATGGAAGGAAAGGCCGTGTTATTTAAAATATTTGCCGACATAGATGTGTTTGATATTGAGATCAATGAAAAAGATCCTGAAAAATTTGTGCAAATTGTAAAGTCGCTCGAACCAACTTTCGGTGGCATTAATTTGGAAGATATCAAGGCCCCAGAATGTTTTTATATCGAGCAAAAACTGAAGGAACAGATGAATATTCCTGTGATGCACGATGATCAGCATGGTACAGCTATTATTAGCAGTGCTGCCATGTTGAATGCATTGGAATTACAAAAAAAGAAAATCGAAAAAGTTCGGTTCGTGATAAATGGTGCTGGTGCGGCGGCCATGGCTTGTATACAATTGTATGTTGCATTGGGTGCACGTTACGAGAACTTTATTGTATTTGATAAAGATGGTGTTTTGCATGAAGGAAGAACCGACTTGGGTGAGATTCGACAAAAATTTGCAGTTAAGAAAACTGATTGGACATTAGATTCTGCTATGAAAGATGCAGATGTGTTTTTGGGGTTGAGTGTAGGAAATGTAGTAACACAGGATATGGTAAGATCGATGGCAAAGAATCCTATAGTTTTTGCTATGGCTAATCCCGATCCTGAAATCAGTTATCCAGATGCAGCAAGTGTGAGAAAGGACATCATTATGGCTACTGGACGCACTGATTATCCCAATCAAGTGAACAATGTGTTAGGGTTTCCATACATATTTAGAGGAGCTTTAGATGTTAGAGCAAAGCAGATCAATGAAGCTATGAAACTGGCTGCTGTAAGAGCTTTGGCTGATTTGGCAAAGACTGCTGTTCCAGATATTGTGAACATGGCCTATAACCAACAGAACATGAGCTTTGGGCCTGAATATATTATTCCTAAACCCTTAGATCCACGTTTGTTAGCCACTGTTGCACCAGCAGTTGCTAAAGCGGCGATTGAATCTGGCGTTGCGCAAAAGACAATTGATAATTGGGATGCATACGCACTTGAGTTGAACAAACGTTTAGGATTAGATAACCAATTGATGCGTGTAATTGGTAACAAAGCAAGAAAAGGTCCGAAGCGTTTGGTATTTGCAGAGGCCGACAACCTGAAAATTTTGAAGGCTGCAAGTATTGTTTATGATGAAGGTTTAGCCTATCCAATTTTGTTAGGAGATCCCGAGAAGATCAACAGTATTGCGGAACAAAATAATATTGACTTAACCGATATTCCAATTATCGATCCTCGCAATGATGTGAACGAAGCTAAGAGAGAACATTATGCCGATTTATTTTTCAAGAAACGCCAACGTAGAGGTGTAAACCATTACGAGAGTAAGAAGTTGATGAAAGATCGTAACCATTTCGGTTGCATGATGGTTGAAACAGGCGATGCCGATGCTATGTTATCGGGCTTAACAAAAAATTATGCAGAAGCCATTCGCCCCGCTTTACAGATTGTAGGGACAGAAGAAGGAGTTAAGAAGATCGCGGGTATGTATTTATTATTGACGAAAAGAGGTCCCTTATTCTTAGCAGATACAACGGTTAACTTTAATCCAACAGCCGAAGAGCTAGCCGATATTACCATGATGGTTGCTAAAGAAGTTAGAAACTTTAATTTAACTCCGCGCATTGCGATGTTAAGCTATAGTAATTTCGGAAGTAGTGATTCCCCTGAAGCAAGACTGGTTGCTAATGCTACTAAAATATTGAAGCAACGCAATCCTTCCTTAATTGTAGATGGAGAAATGCAAGGTAGCTTGGCATTTAATAAAGAAATTCTAAAGGATAATTATCCATTTAGTGAATTAGTCGATGAAGAAGTGAATGTATTAATATTCCCAAATCTTACATCAGGTAACGTAACTTACAATTTACTAAAAGAGATTGGTGGTGCTGATGCAATTGGGCCAATCCTGTTGGGATTGAAAAAACCAGTGCATGTGCTTCAATTAGGAAGCAGTGTTCGTAACATCATTAATATGGCCACGGTTGCAGTTGTTGATGCGCAACTAAAATGTAAGGGTGATATTGATGAAGCTGTTCAAACCAGTAGTTGGTGGAAACGCTTGAAAAAGAAAAAAAAATAAAGAAGAAACTAAATTAATAGAATGACTTTTTTCACACATTTTGGATCTTATCTGCTCATGCTGAAAGGCATGTTTACCAAGCCCGAAAACTACCGGATGTATTGGAAAGAATTCATGCATCAATGTGTAGAAATTGGAATTGGAGCATTGCCAATAGTTGTAATTATATCCATCTTTTTAGGAGCCGTAACAACTGTTCAAACGGCTTATCAGTTAGTTAGCCCCCTAGTAGCCGCATCAACCATTGCTCAGATCGTAAGAGATAGTATGATCTTGGAATTGTCTCCCACTGTATTGAGTATTGTATTGGCAGGCGTTGTGGGTAGTAAGATCGCGAGTGAACTAGGTAATATGCGTATTAGTGAACAGATCGATGCCTTAGAAATTATGGGAATTAATTCTAAAAGCTATTTGATTTTACCGAAAATTTTGGCAGCACTTTTAGTGATCCCTTGTTTAATTGTGATCTCTGCTGTTTTGGGAATTTGGGGTGGAAGAATGGCCGGTTCTATGTCGGGTATTTTAGCTACAGATATTTTTGATACGGGACTTCGGCAAAATCTGAATTTATACAATATTAATTTCTCCATGTACAAGGCCTATACTTTCGCTTTTATTTTAAGTTCAGTGCCTGCCTATTTTGGCTATAATGTTAAAGGGGGTGCATTGGAAATTGGAAGGGCTAGTACTTCTGCCGTTGTGGTAAGTTGTATTTTAATATTGGTTGCCGATTATGCACTTGCTGCAATATTATTGTAAAAAGTAAAATTGATTAGAATGCGAAGAAAATATATCCTGTTGTCGATTCTATTAGTTTGTTTGTTTGCCACATTTAATACAAATGCAGCCAACTCAGATACTACTAAATTATATTCTATTACAGCTAATGCATCTAAAGATATAGCAGCAGCAGTAAAACAAGCAAAAGCAGAAAATAAACATTTGATCATTCAGGCAGGTGGTAACTGGTGTAGTTGGTGTTTACTATTTGAGAAAACTGTGAAGAACGATTTTCAATTAGACTCTGCCATTAAAGCCAATTTTATAGTGTATCATTTGAACTATAGCAAAGAGAATCAGAATGATGAAGTTTTTGCGAAATATGGTTTCCCTCAACGAATGGGTTTCCCGGTTTTCTTGATATTAGACAAAGAGGGCAAATTAATACATACACAAAACTCTTCCTACCTAGAAGAAGGCAGAGGGTATAATAAAAGCAAAGTCATAGGGTTCTTTGGTGATTGGTCTGTTGCGGCTCTAGATCCTAAAAATTATCCTACTCAGAAAAAATAATATTTCCCGTGAACGCGCAATTTCCCAAGTTTCAAAAAATCATTAACCATCGGTTGAAGTTTAGATTTTTTTTGTTTCAGAAATTACCTGCAGCATGGATAGCGGGACTTCGTATGCAACAATTTGAAGCAACGCAAGCGATAGTAACAGTTAGCTATCAATGGCTTAATCAAAATCCTTTTCGGTCCATGTATTTTGCTGTACAGTCAATGGCTGCAGAAATGAGTACAGGCATGTTGGCATTTGGACAGATCTATCAAAGAAATCCTTCAGTAAGTATGCTGGTAGTAGGAATGGAAGCAAAATTTCATAAAAAAGCAATTGGTAAAACCAGCTTTATTTGTAAGGAAGGATTGCAAATAGCAACTGCAATTGAAGATGCATTGTATACTGGCGAAGGGCAAACAATAAAATGTTATTCAGTAGGAAAAAATCAAGACGGCGAAATAGTTTCAGAATTTTGGTTTACCTGGAGTTTTAAAGCTAAATCAAAGAGTGCTTAATTGAATTCATGTTGATTAAATAACCCGCTTTGATCGGGAGGAGGACAGTGTATGAAAATTGCATTTCATGGAGCAGCCAGAACAGTTACTGGTTCCAAACATTTAATTACTTTAAAATCGGGGGTTAAAATATTATTGGACTGCGGCATGTTTCAGGGTATGGGTAAAGAAACCGATGCCATGAATCGAAACCTTGGTTTTGACGCTTCCAAAGTTGACGTCATGATTTTATCTCATGCTCATATTGATCATTCAGGATTAATCCCAAAACTAGTTCAGGAGGGGTTCGCTGGTAAAATTTATTGTACTCCTGCAACAAAAGAATTAGCCGGAATTCTGTTGGAAGATTCTGCCACTATCCAACAATCAGATACAAAGTTTATCAATAAAAGAAGGGTAAAACAAGGACTCCCTTTATATGATCCATTATATTCTATTGACGATGTTACTATTGCTATGACAGCATTTGAACCGGTTGAATATAGAAATTGGAAAACAGTATTGCCAGGAATTGAAGTAATGTTTACAGATGCTGGTCATATTATCGGCAGTGCCGCAGTTAGTTTAAAAATTACTGACAATAATCAGCTGACCAGAATTTGTTTTAGTGGAGATGTAGGCAGATACCGTGATGTGATTCTTCGGTCACCCGCTGTTTTTCCGCAAGCAGATTATTTGTTATTAGAAAGTACCTATGGAAATAAATTGCATGACGAAGTGTATAGTACGCCCGATAATTTATTGAAGTGGATTCAACATACTTGTACAGTTAAAAAGGGCAAACTCATTATTCCTGCTTTTAGTGTAGGAAGAACGCAAGAGATCTTGTACGATCTGAATCAATTGTCGCTTGAAAAAAAATTACCGAAGATTCCTATTTATGTAGATAGTCCATTGAGTAGAGAAGCAACGGAAATGATCAAAAAATATCCGCAATACTTCAATGCACGTATTCAAAAAGTTATGGAACAGGATGATGACCCTTTTGATTTTGAGGGACTCAATTATATTAAAACAGTTGATGAAAGTAAAAACTTAAACTTTCTCACGCAACCCTGTGTGATCATTTCTGCGAGTGGTATGGCTGATGCTGGCAGAGTGAAGCATCATATCATGAACAATATTAGCGGAGCACAGAATACGATATTGATGGTGGGTTATTGTGAACAACGTTCGCTTGGTGGCAGATTAATGAATGGAGATAAAGTTGTTAGAATATTTGGTGAGGAATTTGATGTGGTTGCAGAAGTTGGTTCCCTGAAGAGTATGAGTGCCCATGGGGATTATGATGATCTTTGTCAGTTTATAAGTTGCCAAGATTCCGCCCAAATTAAAACATTGTTCTTAGTGCATGGGGAATATAATGTACAACAGGATTTTGCAATTAGGTTAGAACGTAAAGGATTTAAAGATGTAGAAATTCCTGATCTGCATGAAGAAAAAACAATCATTTAATTTATAGCATGGTTACAATTTTTTTGAAGAAAAGATTCTCGATTATCGTGTTGATGTTGATGAGCAGTTTAGTTATAAATGCGCAAACAACTTCAGATTCACAAAATTGGCATGGTTTTAAAAAACAAAGTTTTAAAATTGACACTGCATCTGCATATATCGTGGTGCCAGAAAAACCATTGGAAGGGAACCCTTGGTTGTGGCGTACTTACTCCCCTGAATTTCATACTGAAATAGATAGCTTCTTAGTTTTACGTGGTTTTCATATTGCGTTTATTAATATCAACAATAAATATTTATACGGTCAGCCGGCATTGATGGATATTTGGAATAAGTTTTATACCTATCTGATCAATGAAAAAAAACTTTCTAAAAAGCCTGCTTTGTCTGGTGCAGTAAGAGGAAGTTTATGCGAATTTGCCTGGGCTAAACTATATCCTGATAAGGTTAGTTGTATTTATGCAGAGAATCCAGTTTCTGAAATAAAAAGTTGGCCTGGTTCAAAAATGAAAGGGGTAGACGCAACTGCAGATCAATGGAAGCAATTACTAGCTGCATACGGGTTTAATGAAGAACAGGCTTTGAATTATGCTGATAATCCCAAAGACAATCTCGAAAAACTTGCTTCTTATAAAGTGCCTCTATATTTTAGTTTTGGATTACATGATGCAATGATCCCATACGAAGAAAATACTTTGGTCATTGCTGAAAACTATATTCAAAAGGGAGGCCCAGTTATGATTTTCCCAATGACAAAGGGTAAACAAGAACAGAATGGCCATCATGTTATAATAGAGCAACCTGAAACCATTGCAGATTTTATCTTGAATACCTGGAAGTGCCAAAACTAATTGAGGGTAATTTAATTGAGAACTTTAATTTTGCACATCTTTTATTTTTAATAATACCCAATGGCAATTCCCATAAAGGCTTTTTTGTTTGATTTGAATGGTACCATGATCGATGATATGCAATACCATTGTAAGGCTTGGTTCAATATATTAAATGATGATCTTGGTGCAAAGCTTTCTTGGGAGCAAGTGAAGGAACAGATGTATGGGAAAAATACAGAACTCTTGATTCGCGTTTTTGGGAAAGATCGATTTACCAAGGAAGAAATGGATATACTTTCTGTTGAAAAAGAAAAAAGATATCAGGCTGAGTATCGTCCTATTTTAAAATTGATAGATGGCTTAGCTGAATTTCTAGAAGAAGCGAAGGAGGCTGGGATAGTTATGGGCATTGGTTCTGCTGCCATTCCATTTAATATTAATTTTGTGTTAGATGGATTAACACTGCATCATTATTTTAGATCAATCGTAAGTGCAGATGATGTGATAGAAAGTAAACCAGACCCTGAAACTTATTTAAAAGGTGCTGCAGAATTAGGAGTCTTACCAGAAGAGTGCATTGTATTTGAAGATGCCCCAAAAGGAGTAGAAGCGGCAAAGAGCGCGGGTATGAAGGCGGTTGTTTTAACTACGATGCATGAAGTACATGAGTTTGCAGCTTATCCTAATATCATTGGTTTTATAAAAGATTATAAAGAACTAACATTAAAAAAGTTGATTCAATAAAAAAAGCACCGATTAAAATCGGTGCTTTTTTTATGCAGTTTCACTGATCTACCAGAATTTCACGTAGAGTGCTGTGATGATAAATAACATGATAACAATTAAAACTGTTGTTGATGGAGAAAGCTTAAACATAGATTTATCTAATTCGAAAGCCTTAGGATTTATTTTTGGTCCGAATAGACTTACCGCAATCATGGCGATCATCGTAAATAAAAACGACAAGCCCATACAAATATGGAAAGGAATTTCAAAACCACCTTTGCCATTTGGATAAGCTGTATATAATAATGTTTCATTTCCGAAGAGACCAGGAGCGAACTCATTAAATAAAACGGATAATAAGAATCCTGTTAATAAACCAACAATTGCTGCTGATCCTGTAGTTCGCTTCCAAAACATTCCTAAAAAGAACATGGCAAATACGCCCGGGCTAATGAAGCCAGTATATTTTTGGATATAAGTAAATCCGCCTACACCTCCGATTCCTAATAAGTCGTTCCAAGTAAATAGAACTGCTAAGATCATGGCAGCGAAGACAGCGAAGCGGCCAATATACACTTGACTTTTTTCATTAGCTTCTTTCTGAATATATTTTTTATGAATGTCTAATGTATAAATAGTTGAAATACTATTTACTTTACCCGCTAGTGATGCAACAATTGCCGCAGTAAGTGCCGCAACTGATAAGCCTTTTAATCCGGTAGGTAAAAATGTAAGTACGGCAGAGTAAGCACCATCTTTACCACCTACCAGTTGAGGTAAATGGCCAGATTTAAATAATACAAACGCTGCAATACCTGGAAGCATCACTATCAATGGCATCATTAATTTAAGGAAACCTGCAAATAAAATACCTGTTCTAGCAGTTTGCAGATCTGCACCCAATGCGCGTTGTGTGATATATTGGTTACAACCCCAATAGTTCAGGTTGATGATCCAAATACCTGCTGCATAAGAAAGTAGTCCAGGGAAAGTGATGTATTTATCAATATCGTTTTGAGAAGATGCTGCATTTGGTTTAGGTATAATCATTTTAAAATGCTCTGGTGCTTCTCTCAATAAAACTTTAAATCCAGCAATTGCATTTTCGCCCACGCCAAAATAAGCACCAACCGTTGTTAAAGCGATATAAGTGGTAACTAGTCCGCCTATAATCAATACCGCCACCTGAATTACATCAGTATACGCAACCACTTTCATTCCACCTAAAGAGATCAACAATGCAAAAACGGAAAGGCCGATCATAATAACATGAATGTATCCGCCACCTGCAATTCCGTTAATGGCAACAGCTCCTAAATAAAGAATAGAAGTAAGGTTAACAAAAACATATAAGAACAACCAGAATACTGCCATGATCAAGGCAGTAGATTCATTATACCTTGTTTTTAAAAATTGCGGCATGGTATAGATCTTGTTCTTTAAATAAACAGGAATAAACCAGATGGCAATAATTATGAGTGCCACAGCCGCAAGCCACTCATAGGCTGCAACAGCGATCCCTAAAAAAAATCCTTCACCACTCATTCCAATAAATTGCTCGGCAGAAATATTTGATGCAATGAGTGAAGCGCCGATAGCCCACCATGTAAGTGAACCCTCTGCAAGAAAATAAGCCTTTGCATCGTGCTCATTTTTTTTACGTTTTCGATAGATGCTGTAACCGTAACCAGCTACAATTATGAAGTAAATAATAAAGACCAAGTAATCAGCAAAGGCAAGGTTTTTGTTCATCGTTTTATTTTAAATATTTATAGGTTGTTTATTTATATGCTATTTCGTTCCAGCGTAATTCGTTTTTAAATTGATTGAGTGTTGTTTCTTTTCCAATCAAAAGATATTCAATTCCTGCCATTTCAGCAAAGTCCTCCATATGATCTGCACCTAGGCTTTGACTATAACAAGCATGATGCGCACCTCCTGCTAAAATCCATGCGGCACAACCTGTATGCATATTGGGGTAAGGCTTCCATAGCACACGTGCCACAGGAAGATTAGGAAGCGGATTAAAGGAGCTGACTGCCATTACTTCGTTTACAACAAGTCTGAAGCGATTGCCCATATCAACCATGCTTGCATTGATAGCTGGACCAGGTCCTGAATTAAATACTAATCTTACAGGATCGGCTTTGCCACCAATTCCTAGTGGATGGATCTCGCAATTTGGTTTAGCATCTGCAATTGATTCGCAGATCTCTAACATATGGGATCCTAATACCATTCTATTATCTGGATTGAAGTGATAAGTATAATCCTCCATAAAAGAAGAGCCACCTTTTAAACCAGTTCCCATCACTTTCATAGCACGTACGAGTGCGGCAGTTTTCCAATCGCCTTCTCCTGCAAATCCATAACCCTTTGCCATTAGTCTTTGTGCAGCAATTCCGGGTAGCTGAGCAAGGCCGTGTAAATCCTCAAATGTGGTAGTGAATCCTTTGAAATTACCATTCACTAAAAATGTTTCGATACCAATTTCTATGCGTGCTGCTTCTCTGAGCGACTGGTGTTGAGATCCGCCTTTTTGTAATGATTCAACTAACTCATATTCTGATTCATAAATTGCAATGAGATCGTCGATCTGTTGATCAGTTACTTTATTTACTACAGCTACTAAATCGCCTACTCCATAGGTATTAACTGAATATCCAAACTTTAATTCTGCTTCCACTTTGTCGCCTTCTGTTACTGCCACATAACGCATATTATCGCCAAAGCGAACAAATTTGGCACCCTGCCAATCCTGCCATCCAGCAGCTGCGCGCATCCAGCCATTGATCTTCGACAATGATTCATTGTCCTGCCAATGCCCCACTACTACTTTACGATTGATGCGCATGCGCGACATCATAAATCCAAATTCGCGGTCCCCATGTGCACTCTGATTTAAATTCATGAAGTCCATATTAATAGTACTCCAAGGAATGTCTCTATTAAATTGAGTATGAAAATGCAATAATGGTTTATGCAAGATCTTTAAACCATTGATCCACATTTTTGCAGGTGAAAAAGTATGCATCCATGTCATTACCCCAATACAGTTTGCTGCATTATTGGCTTCTTGCATTACAGCAGTAACCTCCTCTGTTGATTTTACAGTTGGCTTATAAATTACAGTAACGGGTATTAAATCTATTTCGTTGAAATAATTACAAATTGTTTTTGAATGTTCTGCAACTTGCTTTAAAGTTTCTTCCCCATACAAATGCTGACTTCCAGTGATGAACCAGACTTCCAGTGTTTTTAAATTTATCATAACGCTTTGTTTACTTTAATAATTATTTTGTAATCAGTTCTGTTGCGGTTACTTTCTCTGGTATCCAAACAGTCATTTCGCCCTTTCCTCTATTTGCCCAAGCATAATAGGGGATAGCAGTGAAGGGTTTAGTAGTTGTTTTAATTTCTTGTCCATTCGAACTGATCTCAATTGTTGATGATTGAGATTTTAAAACCATTACACCGTTTAAAAGTGCCGGATTAAATACAGCTTCAAATTTAGCAGTAGCTGGAAGAATGATATTGGAAGTGTTACCTGCATTGTCTTTCCATTCTGCACAATACATGATTGGACCTCTTTGTAAAGATAGTTTGCCAATATTATTTATTACAAGTGAATCAGAAGCTACTCGTCTTGGATTCATAGGAAGAGCAACTTGAATCTGATCATTCTTTTTCCAGATTCTATTTAGAATAGCATATCCATTTTTTATTTGATAGTCAACAGTTTTCCCGTTAATGAGGATGGCTATTTTGGTAGTTGTTTGATTTGTAAAATGATATAAGTTATTTGGGATGGCAATGTTTTGTGCCCATCCTGGGATGCGAATAAGCATATTAAAATTAACAGGTTGTTCTGTATTGATGGTGAATTTCAGATTGCCCTCCCAAGGATAATTATTTTCTTGTTTTATTTGAATGCTTTGATTATTTAATTGAAGAGAGGCAATACCTGAGATAAAAAGGTTGGCATAAATACTATCGTTTTTTTGTGCATATATATAACCTGGGATGGAAGGCATTAGTCGCGCTATATTAGTTGGGCAACAAGAACATTCAAACCATCCTGATCTTTCAGATTCCATATCGGGATGTTGCAAATAGTGATGGATCTGCATGGCATTGGTATAGAAAAATGATTTGCCATCTAAGCCCACTCCAGATAAAAATCCATTATATAAAATCTTCTCCAGAACATCTATATATTCTGCATCGCCATGCAATAAAAACATTCGCTGATTGAAATAAATATTTGCTATAGCGGCACAGGTTTCATTATAAGCAGAAGTATTTGGAAGTTCATAGTTGGATCCGAATCTTTCACCGTCGCCAATAGCACCTACACCACCTTGCACATACATTTTTTTACCGGTCTCATTATTCCAAATTCTATCTACAGCAGCAAGCATTTCTTTATCTCCTGTAATGGCGGCAATATCTGCCATGGCAGAATATAAATAACCAGCTCTAACTGCATGGCCTTCTGCTTCCTGTTGTTGTTTTACGGGAATATCATCCTGCCAATATGCGCCGTTCTTGAATGGGTCTTTACTCTTAGCATCATACCCTTTAAAATTACCTCGTTCTTCCAAAAAATATTTTGCAGTATTTAAGTATTCCCATTTTCCTGTGATGCGGTATAATTTTACCAAACCCATTTCAATGATCTCATGACCGGGCGCAACATGTCGTTTATCAGGTCCGAATACACTGCAAACCAGATCTGCATTTTTCAAAGCAATATTGAGCAGGTTAGTTTTCTTAGTAGCTAAATAGTGTGCAGCGGCGGCTTCATAGAGGTGGCCGGCATTATATAACTCGTGACTATGCTCGCGCTCTTTTTCCCAACGCTCTTTTCCGAAAAATGGATTCACATTGATCTTGTCGATCGTGCGAGCGGTATACAGGTATCCATCGGGCTCTTGTGCATTTGAAATAATCTGGATCATTGAATCCAAATAAGCATCAAGCTTTGCGTCATAGTGTAACGCAAGTGAGAAGGATGCTCCCTCAATCGTTTTATAAATATCTGTATCATCAAAGGGGTAGCGGGTGCAAAATTTGCCTGATTTAGCTGCAGCCATCAAAAAGTTTTTTACCCTTCCGGTGCTCTCGCATCTTGCAAAAGATGCAGGGATGGTTACTAATCGATTGGTCTCAATTCGGGGCATCCAGAATTGGTCTTGTAATTTTACTTTCGTAAAATCCAATGCTTGTATAGAATAGTCTTTCTTTTGTGCGTTAACACAAATTAAAGTTGAAAGAAATAAAATGACAAAATAATATTTCATAAATAGTTTAATGGGCCAGATCAATTATTGGCCATAATAAGAACCCGCACCATGCTTTCGTTCATAATGTTTTTTGATCAGTGAATCTTTCAGTTTAGGTGCTTGATCATTTATTTGTTCTGTTAACAAAGCCATTCTTGCAAGCTCCTCTAGCACTGCAGCATTATAAACTGCTTTACTTGCTGTTTTGCCCCATGTAAATGGTGCATGATTTGCAACTAATACCATTTCAACTTCTTTATAGTTAATTCCAAGTTCCGTGAAATGGTTCATGATCTGGAAACCTGTTTGATATTCATAGTCGCCTTCGATCATATTGTCCTCCATTGGTGGGGCGCATGGAATATCCATTGTTAAGTGATCTGCATGTGTGGTGCCAAAAATGGGGATGGCCCTTTGAGCCTGTGCCCATGCGGTGGCATAGGTTGAATGCGTATGAACAATACTTTCGATATGCCCCCAATGTTTATATAACACAGCATGAGTAAGCGTATCGGAAGAAGGCCGAAGATTTCCGTCTACTGTTTTTCCATCAAAGTCAACTACCACCATTTTTTCTATGGTCAATTCTTCATATGGTACGCCACTAGGTTTAATAGCAAAGACATTATGTTCTTGGTCAGCCACGCTCACATTCCCAAAAGTAAAAAGCACCAATCCGAGTTTAGGTAATTGCATATTGGCATAATATGCTTCTTGTTTTATTCTGTCGTAATTAATCGCATTCATATGATCAGTTTTCTATAAATGCCCCGAGTTTTTTGTAAGTCAGCATTCTCTTGGCATAGTAATCAATATTGTTTTTATTCGGATGATAAGTTGCATCAAATCCTTGTCCCATGCTTACCATCGCATCATCTACTTTTTCAAAAACACACGCGGCTGTGGCAGCAAACATTGCAGCACCTAATGCGCAGGTTTGATCGCTTTTATGAATTCGTATGGGCATATTCATAATGTCGCTCATGACTTGCATAATATAAGGCGATTTTTTTGCAACACCACCAAGTCCGATCAAACCTTCAATCGGAACTTCTTCTTCTATAAATCTGTCTACAATTGCCTTGGCCCCAAAGCAGGTTGATTCAACTATAGTTTTGAAAAGCATGACAGCATCAGTAGATAAATTCAGACCGATGATACCAGATTTTAAAAGCTGATTTGCATCAGGTGTTCTTCTGCCGTTTAACCAGTCCGTTGCTATAGGATCGTTTGCAGATAAAGGAAGTTCAGCAGCTTTTCTACTTAGCTCAGATAATAAAAGATCAGAAAGTTCTTGAGTTAAATTATCAATGGTTTCTTGGTCAGTACTCTTAGTCTTTGAAAGAAGTTCCAGAACAGGAGTTAGGATCAATTTCTTTAACCAGGCATAGCTGTCACCGAAAGCTGATTGACCCGCTTCAAGACCAATCATGCCTGGGATGATAGAACCTTCAACTTGGCCACAAATTCCCTTTACCAATTTATTTTGAATTTTTTCTTTCGGTGCTACCAGCATGTCACAAGTTGATGTGCCCATTACCTTGCTTAAATGAAATGGTTCGATCTGTCCGCCTACCGCACCCATATGCGCATCAAACGCGCCTACGGCAATAATTGTATCAGGAGCTAAGCCTAATTTTTCGGCCCATTGCTTAGATATTATTCCAGCAACTTTATCGGAGGTATAGACTTTTTTGCCAAGTCGTTCAACATGCAAATCTAACTTGGGGTCAAGCGATGCAAAAAAATCATTAGGTGGATAGCCATCAAATTCGGCTGACCAAAGTGCTTTGTGGCCTGCCGCGCAAACACTTCTTTTCAAGGAGCGAATATCTGTTTCTCCAGTTAACAAATAGGGAATCCAATCGCAGTGTTCAACCCAGGTATAGCATGCATTACGCACTGATACATCTTCTCTAAGTATATGTAAGAATTTTGCCCAGAACCATTCTGATGAATAGATACCACCAACATATTGTAAATAGTTGATGGGAAATTTCTTGGCATGTTGATTTATTTCAGCAGCTTCGCCAACTGCAGTATGGTCTTTCCACAACACAAACATGGCGTTGGGATTTTCTTCAAATTCTTTTTTTAGTGCAAGTGGTAATCCGTTTTCATCAACAGCTACAGGACTACTTCCAGTACTGTCAACACCAATTGCTTTTACGTTTGCAGCAATATTTGAACCAGCAATATCAATGCATGAACGAATGGTATACTGAAGTCCATCAATATAATCTTGCGGATGTTGACGGAATTGATTTATTGAAGGGTTACAAAATTTCCCTTCTTTCCATCTTGGATAATAAAAAACAGAGGAGCTGATCTCAACGCCATTACTGGTGTCTACAAGTATCGACCTTACTGAATCTGTTCCGAAATCTACACCAATTGTATATGCTTTATTACTCATGTTCTATATCTCGCCGAATCAGGTTCTATAACAGTTTCAGCCGTTTTAAAATAAAATTAAATCCTATTAAATATTACAGGGTTAGGGATAATATTTAAGAAGGCATGAAGGTTTGCGGCATAACGCCTTTTGTCTAGTTTATAATAGTAGGCTCCTTTTTTGGAGCTTTCTTTATCCTTGTCTTTTTGTTTAACAAGTAATTTGGTTGACTGAATTTTCCGGCTAAAATTTCTTTTGTCAAACTCAGTATCAAAGATCCCTTCATAGAGACTCTGTAATTGAGGTAGCGTGAATTTTTCAGGGAGTAATTCAAAAAGGATAGGATGAAATGCCGCTTTATAGCGTAATCTTTCTTTAGCCTTATTAACCATATTGTTGTGATCAAAAACTAGTTTTGGAATCTTTTTTAATGGATACCATTCAGCATGGAATTCGGAACTCAACTGTTTTTCGAATGTATGAATATCGATCAAAGCAAAATAGGCAACAGAGATGGTTCTTTCATTTGGGTCGCGATCTGGTTGCCCAAAAGCATGAAGCTGTTCCATATATACGCCCTCAAGACCAGTAAGCTGTTTTAGGATCCGAGCACCTGCACGATCGAAATTTTCTTTTTCAGAAACATATCCTCCCATTAAACTCCATTTCCCTTTTTCAGGTTCAAGGTCACGTTTTACTAACAATAGTTTCAATTCCGCTCCGTCGAAGCCGAAAATGATGCAGTCCACTGCAACCAATATGCGGAATTGTTTTTGATATTTTGGCATAAATCGTTTCGGAATTTATGTAAGAGTTTTGACATAGCGAAAAGTTCAGGTAATTATTTTTATAATAAGTGTTGTAATTACATTTATTTGTAAAATATGATTACTTTTGACCCGCTATTTTGCTGATTTGTTTGAGTAAGCATGTAAGATTAGCGGTTAAGAAATTGAGCTGGGGGTTTACCCGGCTCGATTTTTTTCATATAAAGAAAAAGCAAATTATGTCTGTCGAAATTAAAAACTGTATAGCCATTCTACAAACAGTTTACCAGTCAAAATATGGGACACCAGATTTATTTGTAAAATCTCCAGGACGGATCAATTTAATAGGGGAACACACAGATTATAATTTGGGTTTTGTTTTGCCTGCGGCCATTGATAAGGCAATTTATATTGCCATTGGAAAGCGATCAGATAGGGAGATTCATTTAACTGCCGCTGATTTGAATGAGTCATTCTCAGTATCAATGAATGAGATGGAAAAGTCGAAAATGGACTGGCCCAACTATTTACTAGGAATTGTTGATCAGTTAGTAAAAAGTGGAGCTAAACTTAGTGGGTTCAATGCAGTTATTACCGGTGATGTACCATTAGGAGCAGGTCTTTCTTCTTCTGCTGCCGTTGAATGTGCCACTGTTTTTGCATTGAATGAATTGTTTGTACTGGGTTTATCAAAATTAGAAATGGTGAAGCTGGCACAGAAAGCAGAAAACCATTTTGTGGGTTTGCAATGTGGTATCATGGATATGTTTGCTAGTATGTTTGGCAAAGCGGATGCGGTGATTCAGTTGGACTGCAGATCTTTGGAATACCATTATAGTCCATTCAATCAAGAAGGCATTCGAATAGTGTTACTAGATACATGTGTGAAACATTCGCTAGCATCCTCTGAGTATAATGTAAGACGCAAGGAATGTGAAGCAGGTGTAGCGTTTCTTCAAAAATCATACCCTGAAGTAGCATCGCTTAGAGATGTTAGTTTTGAAATGCTAAGAGAATTAGAAGGGCAGGTAAATGAAAAAGTATTTAATCGTTGTAAATTTATAGTGGAAGAGATCAAACGCTTGCAGGATGCATGTTTGAACCTAGCTCAAAATGATTTGATTTCATTTGGTAAAAAAATGTACGAGACGCATGAGGGATTGAGTAAGTTATATGAAGTAAGTTGTCATGAACTTGATTTTCTTGCTGATCATGCAAAATTAAATGAGCAGGTATTGGGTGCTAGAATGATGGGTGGTGGTTTTGGAGGATGCACAATAAATTTAGTAAAGGAATCTGCCGTACCAGATTTTATTGCTCAATCAGAAATTGCTTTTCAAAAAGTATTTAACAACAACTTGAAATCGTATATTGTATCTATCGGAGATGGAACTTCGGTTATTTCGATTGCCTAAAATAAAATAAGCCATATGATCACTTTTAAAAAACTCTCAGCAGTTTTATTGCTATTCACTGTGCAAGCATGCAACAATGCAAATAATAAACAGGATGCTATTAAAGATTCAACAAATCAAGTAGCGCAAATTTCTAGAGCGGCCTATCAGCAAGAGCTGCAGGGCAAGAAAGTTGACTTGTACTTACTTAAGAACAAGCAAAATATGAGGGTTTATATAAGCAATTTCGGAGGAAGAATTGTTTCTGTGAATGTTCCGAATAAATCAGGTTCATTTACTGATGTGGTATTAGGATACGATAGTTTGAATCACTATTTCAGCAGAAAAGAAAATTATTTTGGTGCACTAATTGGAAGATATGGTAATAGAATTGCAAAAGGAAAATTTCAACTCGATGGGAAAGCTTATCAGTTGGCTGTTAATAACGCGCCTAATTCACTACACGGGGGACCCAAAGGATTTCATGATCAGGTTTGGGATGCCAAACAAGTTGATGATCATACTTTGGAGTTAACTTATCTTTCAATAGATGGTGAAGAAGGTTATCCGGGTAACTTATCTGTAAAAGTAGTCTATCAATTAACGGAAGAGAATAGTATTGAAATAAGTTATACGGCCACTACTGATAAGAAAACGGTTTTAAATTTAACCAATCATAGCTATTTCAATTTAAATGGAGCAGGTAGTGGAACCATTAACGATCATTTATTAACTATTAATGCCGATAAGTTTACACCAGTTGATTCAACCCTCATTCCAACAGGACTGCTAGTTGATGTGGCCGGAACCGCTTTTGATTTTAGAAAGCCAAGAGCTATTGGGGATAGTGTGAATGCCAATGTTGCACAAATAAAAAACGGCAAGGGCTATGATCATAATTTTGTCTTGAATCGGAAAACTGATCATGACTTGGAATTGGCTGCAACTGTTTATGCTAGCACTACAGGAATTAAACTGGAAGTATTTACACAGGAACCGGGTATTCAGTTTTATGGAGGAAATTTTTTAGACAGTAGTTTACTAGGTAAAAAAGATCTTCATTATAGTTTTCGAACTGCCTTTTGTTTAGAAACACAGCATTTCCCCAATGCTCCAAATCAATCCAATTTCGCAAGTACAGAACTTGTTCCAGGTAAGACCTATTCTACTAAAACCATTTATAAATTCAGTGTGCAATAAACTGCTCAAATATTTTTTTATGAAACTTTCAATGCCAAACAGAATATTATTTACTATCGTATTTACAGTAATCATTGCATCCATAGCGATGGCTCAATCAACTGTAAACATTCAAGTTCAGGGTGCCAATCCTAAAACCGTGATTAGTAGGCATATATATGGACATTTTTCTGAACATTTAGGTAGGTGTATCTATGATGGATTTTGGGTAAAGGACAGTGCTAATATTCCCAAAAAAGATCGCATTCGATTAGACATTGTAGCGGCCTTAAAAAAAATACAGATTCCCAATTTAAGATGGCCAGGTGGATGCTTTGCAGATGAATACCATTGGAGAGATGGTATTGGAGTAAGGGATCAAAGACCCAAAATGGTGAATACCAATTGGGGTAATGTTACAGAAGACAACAGTTTTGGTACCCATGAGTTTTTAGAACTCTGCAGCCTTTTAAATTGCGAACCATATATCACTGGTAATGTAGGAAGCGGTACAATAGAAGAAATGTCGAAGTGGGTGGAGTATTTAAATTTTGATGGGATGAGTCCGATGTCTCAGATCCGCAAACAAAACGGAAGAGAAAAACCTTGGCAGGTACATTTTTGGGGAGTTGGAAATGAGAGCTGGGGTTGTGGTGGAAATATGACTGCAGATTATTATGCAGACCAATATAAGCGCTATGCGGGTTTTACCAAAGACTATCCAGGCGCAAGATTGATGAAGATCGCATCTGGTGCTAATAGTGGGGATTATAATTGGACTGAAACGATGATGAAGAAAGTTGATCCTTGGATGATGTGGGGACTAACCCTACATTATTATACAGTACCTAAGGATTGGGGTAATAAGGGTTCTGCCACATCATTTGATGAATCAGAATATTTTACTACCATGAAAAAATGCTTGGTAATGGAAGAACTCGTATCAAAGCATTCAACGATCATGGATCATTATGATCCAAATAAAAAAGTTGCGTTGGTGGTTGATGAGTGGGGAATATGGACCAATGTTGAGCCAGGCACCAATCCTGGATTCTTGTTTCAACAAAATAGTTTGAGAGATGCTTTAGTAGCGGCTACCACATTAAACATTTTTAATAATCATGCAGATAGAGTTCGAGTAGCGAATTTGGCGCAAACGATTAATGTATTACAAGCTTTGATTTTAACCGAAGGAAATAAAATGTTACTAACGCCAACTTATCATGTATTTGATTTGTTCAAAGCGCATCAGGATGCGAAGCTATTACCTGTTCAATTTGTTAGTCCAGATTTTAAAAATGGTAATGAAAAGATCCCTGCTCTAAATATGTCTGCATCAATCGATTCAAATGCTGTGGTACATATGACGATCGTAAATTTGGATCCTAATAATGCTATTAAAATTCGAACGGCACTTCAAACAATTAAATGGACGAAAGTGGAGGGGCAGATCCTTACTTCACCTAAGATCACCGATATTAATAGTTTTGATAAACCCGACTTCATTAAACCTAAAATATTTGAAGGAGCAACAAAACAGGGAGATGAGCTAGTGCTAACCCTTCCCGCACAGTCTGTGATTATGCTTACTATAAAATAAGTATCTCAAAAAATACGAACAACTGTTCGTATTTTTTGTTACATAATCTTGCTTTTTAGTAGTCTACCAAATAAATAGGAAATATTTTCCTCGATGATTATGAAACGGTATATTTGTATACTGTTTAAGTAGACTATTACAAATATTTAATGACACAGAAAGAATTTATAAATAACTTATTTCATCAGAACTCAAAGAATTTTAACTTTTTTCCCGACAAAGAGTTGGCAGAGGAATTCATTGATAAACTTTTCGATTTTCTCTTTCTACCTAAAACAGTGCGACATAAACAAGCATCCGATTTAGAAAAAGAATTTGAATCATTAAAGTGTCATTTTTCCAGTTTAGTATATGATGTAATTCCTGATGGCGATAAAGCACAAATTATTGGCGATCAGTTTTTTGATGCAATTCCAGCATTGTATAATAATTTAATCGAAGACGCAAACACTATTTTGAAATTCGATCCTGCTGCCGTTTCGGTTGAGGAAGTTATCGTGGCATATCCTGGCTTTTATGCAACTGCTATTTATCGCTTATCCCATTTGTTATGGAATTTAGACGTTAAGATCATTCCAAGAATATTTACAGAATATGCGCATGGGAAAACGGGTATTGATATCCATCCTGGTGCATCAATTGGTAAATCTTTTTTCATTGATCATGGAACTGGAATTGTAATTGGAGAAACTACTTTGATTGGAGATAATGTGAAAATTTATCAAGGCGTTACGCTAGGAGCACTGAATGTTTCAAAAGATAAAGCAAGCACCAAGCGTCACCCCACTATTGAAGACAATGTGATCATCTATTCTGGAGCCACCATTCTAGGGGGAGATACCATCGTTGGCCATGATAGTGTTATTGGAGGCAATGTTTGGCTCACCTATAGTGTGTTACCAAACAGCATTGTTTACCATAAAAGTGAAGTAGCTGTAAAAGATAAATACCCCGATACAGAAGCCTTAAATTTTGTCATATAATATTTTACAACTTAAATTAAACACCATGAAAGCAAACAATATTCTAGCAACAATTGGAAATACACCACATGTTCGATTAAACAAACTATTTGGTTCCAATCATGAAGTTTGGATCAAATTAGAAAGAACAAATCCAGGTTCTAGTATTAAAGATCGTATTGCTCTTGCAATGATTGAAGATGCTGAAGAGAAAGGATTGCTTAATAAAGATAGCGTGATCATTGAACCAACTTCTGGTAATACCGGTATCGGTCTTGCATTAGTGGCTGCAGTAAAAGGGTATAGGATCATTCTTGTAATGCCTGAGAGCATGAGTATTGAACGCCGCAGATTGATGTCGTTATATGGTGCTGAGTTTGTTTTAACGCCACGTGAAAAAGGAATGAAGGGAGCAATCGAAAAAGCGGGTGAATTAGTTCAGTCAACTCCTAATTCTTGGATGCCACAACAATTCAATAATCCTGCCAATACCGAAATTCATCGTAAAACTACTGCACAAGAAATTTTGGCAGATTTTCCTGATGGATTAGATTATTTGATTACTGGTGTTGGAACAGGTGGACATATTACGGGTGTTGCTGAAGTACTTAAAGCAAAGTTCCCCAATCTAAAAGTGTATGCTGTTGAACCAGAACTTTCTCCAGTGTTGAGTGGGGGTGCTCCGGGTCCGCACCCATTACAAGGAATTGGCGCAGGATTTGTACCATCTATCTTAAATACGGAGATTCTCGACGGTATAATTACAGTAAGTAAGGATGAGGCTTTTTCCTATGCACAACAAATTGCAAAACAGGAAGGCATTCTGGTGGGTGTTTCAACTGGGGCCTCATTAGCTGCCGTTGCAAAAAAATTAGCCGATATTCCTGTAGCTTCTAAAGTGCTTACATTTAATTATGATACAGGAGAACGTTATCTTTCTATAGAAGGATTATTCTAAATTGATTATTAATAAAAAGGCGTAAAGATCCTTTAAGCACTTACTTCGTTGAGTAAGTACAAAATGGATTGATAGTTTTTTGCAACTGTTTTTGAAATCGACATTTCACAGGTTTTTCCTGATGAATAGTATCCGTCGTAATCTGTTAACGAAACTTCTTCTGCCTCTTTTCTTGTAGCTGCATCGGTGAGTCCGGGATAGTAAAACCCTCTATCTCCGGCCATGCCGCAGCAACCTGCATTGACTGGAAAATCTGCTTGCATGGCACATGCTTTGCCAATTAATTTTAGCTTGCCCAGTAAATTCATTTTGTAAGTACTACAAACAGGATGGAACACAATTTTTTCTTTCGGTTTCGTAATGATCAAATTCGGAAGAATAGTATCTGCTAAAAAATCAATGATATCAAGAACTCTGAGTTTATCAAATTTTTCTTGATTTTCTTTATTTAGGTAGGGGCGACTGTGTAACAAAGAATTAGTGCAGGATGTGGTGTCCATTACAACGGGTAATTTCCCTTCCTGCGACCAGTTCCATAATTTTTCTATTGTCTGATTTACTGTATAACTATGCGCATCTGTAAATCCTTTGGAAGAATAAATTTGGCCGCAACAAGTGCCTGTTAAATCTGAAGGAACTAGTAGATCTATACCTGCTCTTTTTGAAATTCTAACTGCAAGCTCAACTGTTGATTCTTTTGATTCCTTATCAGCACCCATCATCCTGCTGATACAGGCATTGAAGAATATAGCCGAAGGATTGCTGACTAGATTTTTTGAATTTTGAATAGGTCCAGTAATTTCAGCTGTCCATAATGGAAAATTTGGAATGATTTTTCTAATGCCCTTCGTAAGATTCGGCATTGCTTGCTTGCCCAATAATCGGTTGGTAAGATTTCCTGTTTTCAATGCAATTTTCACGATCGATTCTACCGTGTCAAAATGTTTGGCAACCATTAAAGCGATGTTATTGGCGGTTGAAGAATGACTTTCTCGCCTCAATCTTTTAACCAATTCTCCGGTATTGATATCCACTGGACAATCTAGTGCACAGAGTCCGTCCACTGCACAAGTATCTAACCCATCAAATTGATATTCTTTGAGTAATTGATCATAGTTGGCAGTATCTTTTTCTTTTGCCAATCTCTGTAATGCCCTGCGAACAACAATTCTTCTTCTCGGAGTTAGTGTGAACTCTCTACTTGGGCAACGATGTTCGCAATAACCACATTCTATGCATTTGTCCACTTCTTCCTCAACAATGGGCAATGTTTTTAAATTCTTTGTATGACAGTCTTTATCGGCATTGATAATTACACCCGGGTTCAATAATTGATGCGGGTCGAGCAGGGTCTTTAGTTGCTTCATAATTTCATAAGCTTCAGTTCCCCATTCGTCTTCAATGAAAGGAGCGATCTGCCTGCCAGTACCATGTTCTGCTTTTAATGAACCATTGTATTTTTCTAATACTAAAACAGCAAGGTCTTTCGCAAAATTTTCATAAGCCAATATGCTTGATGGATCATTGAATGATAGTGAAATAATAAAATGGAGATTGCCTTCTTTTGCATGTCCGAAAATTATTCCATTCGTAAATCCATATTTCAACATCAGTTCTTGTACTCCCAAAACCGCTTCACCTAATACTTCAACAGGGAAAGCAATATCTTCTAACAATACGGTTGAACCTTTTTCTCTTGCCGCTGCAACTGATGGATACATGCCTTTACGCAATTTCCAATACTTAGCTTGCTGTTCTGCATCTAGGGTAAAATGATAGGGAACTACAGTAGTTAGACTTAATAGAAAAGGTTGTGCTTTTTCTAGTTGTACTTCCAATTCTTCCAGGGATGCAGCTTGGTATTCACATAAAATACCTGCAGCCAAGAAAGGCAAAGTTTTAATGATATCTGGAGATCCCTTTTGATCTTCAATTGAACGGAGTGCGGCTCGGTCCATCAACTCCAACGCCGCAGCGCCAGTTTCTTTTAATCCTGCAATGGCATTACAAGCAATCAAAGGGGTTTCAAAATATAAGATAGCAGTTGCCTTGAAAGCCAGATCAGGTAATGTGTTTAAAACAGCTTCCCCAATAAATGCTAGACTTCCTTCTGCACCAATCAGCACATGCGATAAAATATCTAATGGATGCTTGTGATCTATAAATGCATTTAGTCCATATCCTACCGTATTTTTTAATTCATACTTTTTTCGAATTCGTTTTACTAGATCTGTATTCCCTAAAAGTTGCGATTGTAATTTTTTTATTTCTTGGAAAATAATGGTTTGTTCAATTTCAAATCTTTGATAATCGGCTTCAATGGCAGTATCATAATAACTACCATCGGTTAACATGAATGCCATTGATCGTAATGTGTGATAGGCATTCCCGGTTACCCCGCAACACATGCCACTACTATTATTAGAAAGTATGCCACCCATCATTGCAGCGTTGATAGATGCCGGATCGGGTCCGATCTTGCGCCCCCATTTTTTTAATAACTGATTTACATCGCCCCCAATCATACCTGGCTGCACTTTTACGGCAGCTCCATTTTCAAGTACGGTGGCGTTTTGCCAATAGCGACTTAAATCAACCAAGATGCCATCTGTGATAGATTGCCCAGATAAACTTGTACCGCCTGTTCTAAATACGATTGGAATATTGAGACGATGTGATAATTCAAATAGCGATTTAATTTCGCTTAAGTTAGAGGGTTGAACAACAGCTTGGGGAATTAAATAATAAAAGCTTGCATCACTTGCATAACTGTATCGATCTGTAATTCTTGATTTTACTTTTTCAGCAGAAAGAATTTGCAAAAGTGCTTCTTGAATTTCCATCTGTAAAGCTAAAACTAAAAGGGAAGAATGGGAAATCATGTATTTTAGCTGAAAGGATCGCTATGTCGAAAGAAGTTACTATTGAAGTTTGTGCATTTAATTTAGAAAGCTGTATCAATGCTGAAAAAGGGGGAGCGGGCAGAATTGAATTATGCGGTAATCCTACTGAAGGCGGCACTACACCCGCACCAGGAGTTTTAATTCAAGCCAGGAATTTAGTTAACATCAAATTATATCCGATTATCCGCCCCAGAGGTGGCTATTATTTTTATAGTGCCGATGAAATTGAAAGCATTCGTCAGGACATTCTTTTTTGCAAAAACATTGGTTGCGATGGTATTTCCATCGGTGCACAAAAAATAGATGGAAGTCTCGATCTTGATTTATGTAAACGTTTTGTGGAATGGGCATATCCCATGAAAGCCACGCTCAATAAGGCTTTTGATCTTTCGCCGAATTTACAGGAATCTCTTGAACTTGCGATTGTTGCAGGGTTTGAAAGAGTTTTAACGAGTGGTGCCAAGAAAGCAGCTATCGATGCCTTGGATATTCTCGGCGGTTTAATGAAGCAAGCGGGAGAACGAATTATTATCATGCCCGGATGTGGGTTAAGAAGTTATAATGTAGCAAAAATTGCCATGGCCACTCATGCAAGCGAATACCATAGTGCAGCAAGGATTGATATTGCCAATCCATTAACCTATCAGAATCCTTTAGTGCATGATCTTGGAGCTGTATTCAATGCATCGGCTGAAGAAGTGCGGCTGATCAAAGCCAATGCAGAAGCTGCTTTACAATAATGCATATTTATTTCAATAAAAAATTAATGGCTTCCTGCGCAATTTCTGAATCACTCAGTTTGGGTGTTGCCAATAAAATATCAGTAAAGAGGTTCAGCTTTTTTAATTCAAGAAAACCAAGGTCGGGGTAATTATGACTCTTCACAATATTAGTAGGAACTATCGAAATGCCTAATCCATTTTTTACCAATTGAATGATCGATGATATATTGTTCGATTCATGAACGATCTTTGGCGTAAACCCATATTTGGCACAGATCTCAATGAGCGTGTCGTAATAAAAAGGCGCATACTCTTTGTTGAAAAACACAAAGGTTTCATCTCGTAGTTTTTTGATCTCTTTCTCAGAACGAATATTCACTTTATTTCGATTGAACACCAAAGAAAAACTATCTCTGAACCATAGTTTGGTATTGATCTCGGGCGAATAGAGTGGCGCGCGAATAATACCCAGATCAATTTTCCCTTGTTCCAATCCCTGCACCTGTTCAACTGTGGGTACTTCGTATAATCTAAAATTTACAAAGGGATATTTCGCAGATAAAAATTTAACGAGCTCAGTGATATCACCAGAAAAAGTAGAACTGATATAGGCGATGCGAAATTCGCCACTAATATTCTGACTGATTTTTTGTGCCTTCAAATTAATGCGGTCGAGCGATTGCAAAAGCTGACTAACTTCTTTTACATAAAACTTTCCCGCTTCTGTGAGTTCTACCTTTTTGTTATTTCTATTAAATAGTTTTGCGTTTAGTTCAGTTTCTAATTCCTTGATCTGCCTACTTAGGGGAGGTTGAGCAATGAAAAGTCTTTCAGATGCCTTGGTAAAGCTCAATTCCTTTGCTAGCGTAAGGAAATATCTCAAATGTCTTAATTCCATGATACTTAATAGGTATTAATAATAGTCAAAATAAGTATAAATAAGTCATAATAAAACCATTTAAATTTGTTGGATTAGGATGGAACCATCCAATCATTCGAAAATTCAACAAATTCAAGCAAATGAGTAATAACCCAAGTACGCTGTTCGACAAAGTGTGGGATGCACACGTAGTTCGACAAATAGAAGATGGTCCAGATGTATTTTTTATCGATCGTCATTTTATTCATGAAGTAACTAGTCCCGTTGCTTTTTTAGGTTTAGAAAGCAGGGGCATTGATGTGATGTTCCCTGAATGCACTTTTGCAACTGCCGATCATAATACACCAACTATCAATCAGCACTTACCAGTTGCTGATCCTTTATCTGCCAATCAATTGCAGGCATTAGCGCGGAATTCTGCGAAATATGGTATTTCGCATTGGGGATTAGGTGATCCAAAAAATGGGATTGTGCATGTGGTTGGACCAGAAAACGGGATCACGCAGCCGGGTATGACCATTGTTTGTGGCGATTCACATACTTCTACTCATGGCGCATTTGGTGCTATTGCTTTTGGTATCGGTACTTCTGAAGTGGAGATGGTTTTATCATCTCAGTGCATCATGCAGCCGAAGCCTAAGAAAATGCGCATCAATGTAAATGGCAAATTGGGTAAAGCAGTTACTCCTAAAGATGTAACACTTTATATCATTGCAAAATTA
>CAIJLK010000259.1 GCA_903821465.1 uncultured Bacteroidota bacterium
ACGCACCAATGGCGCTCTGGACCCCGCAGCAGAACTAGTGAATAAAATCTGGAAGGATGCTGCTATAAATTCTACGCTGCCCTCACAGGAAGCAATCAATAAAGCCATTGCTGAAGTGAAACAAGTGCATTGGATCTTAGATGCAAAAAATCAAACTGCCACTCATATTAGTAATGCCCCTTTGAAATTAAACAGCTTTGCAAAATCATATATCATTCAAGCATCTGTTGATGCGGCCATGAATGCTGCCAAACTAAATGGCATCATCGTGAATATCGGTGGCGATATGGTGATCAGCGGAGAGATGAACGAAAAAGTATGGATCAGCAATCCTAAAGCCGATGCTGAAAATGATGCACCGCTTGATCAACTAATGATTCAAGGAAAAGCCATCGCTACAAGTGGCAACTATCGAAGAGGCGAATTAATTAATGGACAATGGTATTCTCATATCGTTGATCCGCGTACTGCTTTACCTGCTAACGAGGTAATTAGTGCTACCGTTGTTACCAATAATGCAACTGATGCTGGGGCTTTGGCTACTGCTTTTAATGTAATGAAACCTGTAGAAAGTATTGCATTAGCTGAAAGCATGAACGGTGTTGATTATCTCATCATCACTAGAAATGGTGAACGCTATGAAAGTAACAATTGGAAAAATTTAGAAGAGGTTATTCCGGTAAATGAATCGATCAATCAAAATCAAAAAGATTGGACCAAAGAAGTAGTGATTAATCTTGAACTCGCTACACAATATGGATATGCAAAGCGTCCCTTCGCTGCAATCTGGATCGAAGATGCTGATAAAAAAACAGTAAAGACCATTGCACTTTGGTATAATAAAGGAAGATGGTTACCAGATCTTAGAGATTGGTATCGCAAGAATGGCAGCACATTAGCTGCTGATCCTAGCAGTTTGGTTTCTATTACAAGTTCTACCCGTTCACCCGGAAAGTATACAATGAAATGGGATGGTAAAGATGATAAGGGTACTATTTTAAAGGCAGGAAAATACACCGTGCATATTGAAGTGGCTCGTGAACATGGAGGCTATGATTTGTTAGAACAGGAAGTAAATTGTGCTAGTGCTGATCAACAGTTTGTATTGAAAGGAAATTCAGAAGTGGGCACCGTGAATCTTGCTTACAAAATAAAATCAACCGATAACTAATAGATAGTGGAAATAAAAAAATCGAAATCAAAAATTGCATTCGAAAGAAATATTGCCATGCTTTCTCGATGGCTGCATATCTATGGATCAATGATTAGTTTTGCGATTGTCTTTTTCTTTTCTGTTACGGGTATTACATTGAACCATCCAGATTATTTCGCAGGTGAACTAAAGACTACGCAAGAGAAAGGAAAACTCGATAGTAATTGGGTAGCAAATAAAGACACCAATAAAATTGCCAAATTAGAAATTGTAGAATGGCTTAGAAAGAATCACAATATCAAAGCAGCAGTGAGCGAGTTTAGAATCGATGAATCGCAATGCACGGTTTCTTTCAAGGGACCAGGCTATGCCGCAGATGTATTTATTAATCGCGAAAACGGCAGCTATGAATTAACCCTTTTACGTGCAGGCATTGTGGGCATCATGAACGATTTGCACAAAGGCCGCGATACCGGATCAAAATGGTCATGGGTAATTGATATTGCCGCTGTACTGATGGTATTGGTATCGTTAACCGGAATGATCTTGATCCTCTATATCAAAAGAAAAAAATGGAGCGGACTAATCATGGCTTTCATTGGATGCTTACTGTTATGGCTGCTATATAAGATGTTTATTCCTTGAAA
>CAIJLK010000260.1 GCA_903821465.1 uncultured Bacteroidota bacterium
AGATTCTTGGATCAACGCAAAATTCAGTCCCATACTTTCAATCAAAGCTGGCACCATCAATCCACTAGTATCAAAAAAACTAAAAACGAATAAGATTAAGGGTAGAAATTTTTTCATGGGAACAATATTTTTAGAGAAACTTTTTTATTAATTGTAGGGAATTATAATGAGTTTGAAAATGCAATTTTTTTGAATCCTGGATTTGATTAAACACAAGAATATTAGAAACATCTTTTAATTGAAAGATGAAATTGTTGTACAAAAAATAAATTGTAGAGATTGATTTATTAAAAAATAAATCGAAGAATAAAATATAAAAATGTTGAACTGATTTTATAAAAAATAGTGAGATAGGGGCAATAAAACATACATCCATATTTCGCATAGGATGTACGATAAAAATAGGGGTGCTACTTAGGTTTGGCATTTAAGGGTGCGTAGCGACTATTAAATTAATTTATTTTATTGAATTATTGAATATTTTCGTCATATTTTTCTTTATAGTGACGAATTAGTAACACATTCACTTTCTAACATTTTCGAGGAACAAAAAAAAAGGTTGCCATTTCTGGCAACCTTTTTAAAGTTTATTTCGACAATCTTATCTCTCCATCAAGATTTTCTTAGAATTATACTTAATGCTTGCACCTTCCAGTGTTAAGATATAAGTGTTTAATCCAGAAGAACGATCAAGATTTACAGGTACAGAGTTAGCACCTACTTGTGCATTCACAGATTTTGTGAATACCGGTCTTCCTGTTGAAGCATCTATTACATTCAAAGTAAGAGTTGCAACATTAGCCGAATTAAAGGTCGCTACAAATTGACCTTTGCTTGGGTTTGGATAAGCGCTTAATTCTGTAGATTTCAAGCTATTCAAATAAGCAAAATCAGTTTTTGAGAACGATGCATTACTGATATCCAATTTAACATTGGTTAATTTACCAGTTGATACACCTACTCCAAAGATTACCGCTGTAATATCATTTGGATTGATTTTGTCTTTACTTGTTGCTGATACAAAATCATTCAGACTTAATTGATAGTCTTGTCCACCTTGTTTCAAAGGAATTGCAATACTATACTGATCAGCCCAATTGGTAATGCCTTCTTTTACTAATGTTACAAGTAATGTACCACCAGTTCCTTGTGCATTGAATTGGAATGATTTAAATCCTGTTAGATCCTGTGCAGCTCCACCGCCTCTTAGTATTTTGTAAACAGATACTAAGTCAGGTGTTGATGCATCCAATTGTACATTTCTGAATAACAAGAAGTCTTCTTTATTATCGATGACACGCTTGCTATCGTTATTTACTTTGAATGAACTTACAGTACTAGTTGACGGATCAACCATTGCACTCCAGTTTCCATCTGTGATAAACACTTGATCTTGTAAAACACCACCCATATACATACTAATAGTAGACTCATAAGTATCGCTTGCTGGAACGTTTACAGTTGCTTTACCATTTGATGCAATGGTAAACGGTATACGTTTGCTAGTGAAACCAGTTGTTTGCTCATTAGCTTTTTCTAACACATCGAAATAACCGCTTGTGCTTGATGTATTATTAGTAACATTCAATACGATATTTTCTGCCTCACGCTTACCTTTTGTGATATAAGTTTGAGGTAATCCGTTTGCACTTTTCACTTCATTGATATTCATTGAAGCTCCTAGTCTACTAAGGATATCAGTTGCCATGCTCATTACCAATTCTGGGGTATTTGCCCAAAGCTGAATGTTGAACATTGTTTGATCAGGAGTGTAATCAGCATTCAACCAATTTGATTGAACAGTGTAATTAGATCTGCCTGATTTTGCACCAATTGCAAAACTGATAGCGTATTCAGTTTGACCTGCAGTATTTTTTAAATCGTATCTAACCAATTTCACTTTATTTACTATCACATTTTGAACAGCCAACAATTCAGAACCTTTTAAGCGGTCGCAAATTGCTTTAGTGTGATCGTAAACAACACCTTGCGTTTTAGTAGCAAAAGCAACTGCTTTAGCTTCTTTGTTGATGGTATAGTCGATTGACAATACATCTACCGCATTAGTGATTGCTGTAATATCAGTTGGTGTAGTATTATAAGGAACGAAAATACCACCTGGAATTTGTTTAGGTAAAAGGTCAGTCAATGTTAATGCTGCACCAATACCCATCACACTTCTGCTAATTCCATTAGTTGTAATTCTTGTAAGTTTAGAATAATCAATTGGTCCTTGTAAGCTGTTAACTGCATTGTTGAAAATACGGTTACCAACGGCATCGCCTAGATCTTTACTTTCTAATCCACCGCCGCCGCCGCCGCCTACTCCACCGCCGCCGCCGCCGCCACCGCCGCCGCCGCCGGCAAAGCCACAGTCGTAGTTTGAATTAGCAGTTCCATTTTCAGCTACAAAATCTATATCAGCATTATCTCCTACGGTAATACCATCACTATCATAATATTCAGGATGAACACCAGAACCACTATGCCATGAAGTTAAGAATTTACCACCTAATGCAACTTGGGCAGAACCACCAGTTACATTTGGAACACGAATTGTATAATGAGATGCGCCATCTAAGAAGAACCCTGTAATATCAAAAATTGAATTAGCAGTATTTGTTTCTGCACCACTCACAACTTTTGGTCCGAATACAAAATATCCATTTGCATCGGTAATTAATTCTGCAAGTACAGTTGGTCCTTGTACAAGTTGAACAGTTACTCCAGGTATTCCTAATTCACCTGGGTCTTGAATTCCATTCAAATTATCATCAGACCAAACAAAATCTCCAACTTCACCTCCAACTGCTGTAATATTTCCATGCATATCAGAGGGTTGTGTTAATGAGTATTCATCAAAATCAGCTCCAGATAAAGAATAAACGCCACCTAGAGTTACTGTTTTATGATGACCAACATTAGCATCTGAGAAATGGGCAACAGGATTAGCACTTAAAGTTGCGACATCACCAGTAACTTTTCCTACTAAACTACTAGAAATAGTTGCAAGATCATCTCCATTTTTTACTTTGTCAGATACTGTCACATCAATAGTCGCTGGTTTTCTCGTTACATCTCCTGAAACATGTAACTTATCTGCCAAACTATAATTTTGAGCTAGTCCACCATGAGTGCCATCAACTAAAGTGTATGAAACAGTAGCGTCTTTACCAGTACCATGGCGCTTACCGTTAACACCCGTGAAAGTTCCAGTACCTACTGCTGTTACAGTTTCTAAACCAACAAATCCAGATAAAGTTCCGACTGTTACAGTACCAGAAGTAGTTGTACCATCATAAACTTTAGAAGCAATTGTTGGATCAGTAATACTTAAAACTTTTTTAGTGACAATTGCATTAATCCAACTAGGGGCTAAACTATAGTCAGAAGCTAAACCTGTTCCATTATGTAAAGTATAGGCTAAATTAAAAGCATAAGTTCCAGGATAATTACCAAAAAAATCAGGAATTGTATTTGAAGTTGCGGTTACTACCCTACCAGTTACGAAACCAGATAAAGTACCAAGAACTGGCGTTAAACCAGGTGTAACAGTACCATCATATTCTCTTGTCATAGAAAGAACAGTAGGATCTGTAATTGACAAAGGTTTTGCAGTAATATCACCAGATAAAGTAAATGGTAAAGTTAAATTATAATTTCCTGCAGCAGATCCAGATAATGCAAATGCAGAAACTGTAACTGTTTTTCCAATTCCAACATGTTCGTTATTATAATTTGCAGTATAAGTAGGTCCAAAACTTACATTACCTATATCAGTTCCAATCACACCAGTTAATGTACCTGTACCGCCTAAAGTAGCAGTAGTAGCATCATCATAAACTTTAGATGTAACGGTTAAACCAGTATTATAAGTTATTGTTGCTTTAGTAATATCTTGATGAAGATTTAAAACAGGCTGAGTTACTGAATAATTTCCTGCATCAGCTCCAGTTATTGAAAAAGGAACATCAGGTAAAATTGTTACTGACAAAGCAACTATTGAATTAATAAAGTGAAATGTAGGTGTAACAGCAGAAACAACATCACTTGCTTCTGGATGATTTGCAGCTGAGCTTGCAGAAAGTAAGGCAGCAGATCCAGTAACTGTAGCAACATTATTATTATTATACACTCTTGAAACTGGGGCAGCTAAACCTGATACATCAAATGTAATTGGTTTAGGAGTAATTGATAATCCAGTTAAATTTACATTTGCGATAGTGTAATCAGATACAAGTCCTACACCACTAACTGTATTAATAGAAGGATTCACATGTGCTGAATAAGTTGCTGCCACTTTTCCTGTTGCAGAACCACCTCCTCCAACTGTATAATTTACGTCAACTGCTGCTGCTACTGTAACTGTTTGAGCATACACACCAGCGGTATTAGTACCCGCATGAAATACAGCAGGGGCAGTACTTAATGTACGATCATACACTTTTGGATCGATAGATGGTTGAGTCGCATAAGTAATTACGTAGGGATCCACAGAGGCACTTATACTTTTTGTAAAGCTTCCTCCTAGAATACCAGAAGATACCATTGATACTGAACCAGTTATTGCTGTTGGTGCACCAACATGATTAGATGCTAAAGCAGCTAGTCTCACAGTTACTGTAGTAGAAAAGTTACCTGAGCCATCATCATTAACATCAATAAAAGCACCAGCAGCTTGATAACTTCCTGCAGTTACTTTAATTTGAAATTCAGAGGATGGAGTAAATCTAACATGAGATCCTGTAGTGATCGTTCCGGAAACCAATAAACTAGTTTCACCTGAAACTGATCCATAAGTTGCATTAGTTAAACTACCAAATGCACCTGGATCTGCTAATTGTGCATTCGTCAATTGAACGCACAGTAAGCAAATTAATGCGAGCAAACTTGCGGGTAAAAATTTTTTCATGACAACGAATTAAAATTGTTTTCAAAAATAGGGACAAGGAAAACACAGGAGCTATTACTTCCTGCTATTATTAATCTTGGATAGGGTTCATTAGAAGTCTTATCTAGAAAGGATTTCAGGATAAGCTGTGTTGACAGCATATTTAAAATAACTGTCTCGAAAAAAATAAATAGGAAAGAATTTAAAGCAGCTTTTCTATTGCGCAAAAAAATAACAGTTGAAACAAAAACGGATTGTTCCAATTGGTTAATTTTTTGGCTTAATGGCATATTTATCTTGCGCATAGGGGTGCTTAAGAACTACTAAAATATGACTAAATATTTAAATTACTACACGAAATTGTGTAAATCTTTACAAAAAAATACAAACTTTTTGGTATTAACAGATTATCAATATATTGCATATTACATAATATGCATATTTGATTAAAAATTTATATACGATTAAAAATTTATACTTTATTCTATACTGCGGTATCAGGCTCTAATATGAATAAATGATAATATGTTAATGCTCAATTGCTTCGTTTAAGGCTGTTCCAACGAAAGATTGTAAATTCGACGACTCAATCGTTTATTTGATAAAACCGTTACATGAAGGAGATCTTGGAGGATTTTGCGCAACATTTTGATGGAAGTTTTTATTTCGATACCACCATGCGTACCCTATACGCTACCGATGCGTCTGCTTATAGGGAAATGCCCCTGGCTGTTGCCATCCCCAAATCTACCGATGCTATTAAATCTTTGATCAGCTTCGCTACTAATAATAATACCTCCCTGATCCCTAGAACTGCCGGCACTTCCCTCGCTGGCCAGGTTGTTGGAAAAGGAATTATTGTGGACGTTTCTAAACATTTTACCCAAATACTGGAAATTAACGAGGCCGAACATTGGGTGCGCGTGCAACCAGGGGTGATTCGAGATGAATTGAATATGTTCTTGAAACCATATGGACTTCTATTCGGACCAGAAACATCTACCGCTAACAGGGCAATGATCGGCGGTATGGTTGGTAATAATTCATGTGGCTCTAACTCTGTTATATATAGAAGTGTTCGGGAACATTTAATAGAAGTTAAAGCCATCCTTAGCGATGGTTCTGAAGCGGTGTTTACAGGGCTTAGTCTCGATGATTTCCATCACAAATGCGAAGGCTCTTCTCTTGAATCTTCGATCTATCGCTCACTAAGATCTATCCTTAGCAATTATGATAACCAGCTTGAAATAAGAAAAGAGTTTCCTAAAAAATCAGTTGAAAGAAGAAATACCGGCTACGCAATCGATGCACTTTTAGAAACCGCACCCTTTACTGCCGGTGAACCGAACTTTAATTTTTGTAAACTGCTGGCTGGCTCTGAAGGCACGCTGGCGTTCATCACTGAAATTAAATTAAACCTCGTTCCGCTGCCTCCGAAAGAAATCGGACTCCTCTGCGTTCACTTTAATTCGATCGATGAATCTTTACGCGCTAACTTAATTGCACTTACATATCATCCCTCTGCAAGTGAATTGATTGATCATTATATATTAGAATGTACCAAGGATAATATTGAACAAAATAAAAATCGATTCTTTGTACAGGGCGATCCAGGTGCGATCCTTGTTATTGAGTTTGCAAAAAATACCAGAGAAGAAATTATTGCTATTGCTCAGCAGGTTGAAAACGACATGCGCGCTGCAAATCTTGGCTATCACTTCCCACTCCTATTTGGTGCGGATACAAAAAAAATATGGACGCTTCGTAAAGCGGGACTAGGACTATTAAGTAATCTTCCGGGCGATGCAAAAGCAGTGCCTGTGATTGAAGACACTGCGGTTGATGTGAATGATCTGCCCGCATATATTCGCGACTTCAACGAGATCTTGCAAAAGCATGGCTTATACTCTGTACACTATGCGCACGCGGGCTCTGGTGAAATTCATTTACGGCCCATTATTAATTTAAAAACGGAAGAAGGTAATCGCTTATTCAGAACCATCGCTGAAGAAATTGCGACACTCGTTAAAAAATATAATGGTTCGCTTAGTGGTGAACATGGCGACGGCAGATTGCGCGGTGAATTCATTGAACAGATGGTTGGAAAAAAGAATTACCAACTACTAAAACAAGTTAAAGACATCTGGGATCCACAACATATTTTTAATCCGAATAAAATTGTGGATACGCCTCCCATGAATACCATGTTGCGTTATGAACCTGGACAAAAAACGCCCAAATTCAATTCGATATTCAGATACCACGATCAAGATGTTTTGCAACATGCGGAACAATGTAATGGTTCGGGCGATTGTAGAAAAACGGAACTATCGGGCGGTACCATGTGCCCGTCGTTTATGGCAACAAGAGATGAGAAAAATACTACCAGAGCTAGAGCCAATATTCTTCGTGAATTTTTAACGCATTCTGAAAAAATCAATCGCTTTGATCATAAAGAAATTTATGAAGTGATGGACCTCTGCCTAAGCTGCAAAGGATGTAAATCTGAATGCCCCTCAAACGTTGATGTGGCTAAGCTGAAAGCCGAGTTCTTACAACAATACTACGATGCAAACGGAGTGCCCCTAAGATCTAGATTGATCTCTAAATTTGGTACTATTTCTATGCTGGGTTCAATTGTTCCAAGTGTCTATAATTTCTTTGTCACCAACACTTTCACTTCTGGTCTGATCAAGAAAACAGTAGGCTTTGCCAGCAAACGTTCTATGCCAACTTTACATCCTACTACTTTAATGAAGTGGTATGCGAAAAATAAGAAAATAAATAGAACTGACCAGCAGCGAAAAGTGTATTTATTCTGCGATGAAT
>CAIJLK010000261.1 GCA_903821465.1 uncultured Bacteroidota bacterium
CATTCTGGGGTGTTTCTGAAAACGCTGTAAGAACTCAAATCTATATCGCCATCATTACTTATACTTTAGTAGCAATCATCAAAGCAAAATTAAAATTGAAACAATCACCTTATGAAATACTACAAATTATGAGCGTATCTCTGTTAGATAAAACTCGGTTACCAAGCCTTTTTGAAAACCCTATATACCAAGACGTCAAAGAACAAAACCATATTCAATTGAAAATCAACCTAATTTAACCGGACACTAGTGAAAACTCATTAGTAATTTAAATTCTTACTTTAAAAATTAATTTTCTAATCCTTCCATCAGAAATCATTGGGGCATGCACATCTTCTGGATATAAAATAACAAACTGATTTTCTTTTAAAATAAAAAACATGTCGGGTTTGTCGTTATAGAATAATACATCTTTCTCTGAATTGTATTCACCTCTTGGAAGCAAGCAAGTATTTCGGGGCTTCCATCCAAATCTTTCAATACCAGAGATGCAGAACTGAATATCTATATGCTGATCATGACATTCAAATTCAGCAGTAGATGCTGTTTCTGAAACCCCATTTTCA
Organism: uncultured Bacteroidota bacterium; assembly: GCA_903821465.1. GTDB lineage: Bacteria > Bacteroidota > Bacteroidia > Chitinophagales > Chitinophagaceae > Sediminibacterium. The sequence goes on from CAIJLK010000261.1 coordinate 567, forward strand.
TCCGCTACTATTACTCGAAGTTCTTTTCCTTCAATTTCATGATGACCTATCGCGATACTTCCTAATTCTGTTGTGTTGAGGTACTCAAAAGCCTTTTTAAAAAGAGGATTCAGATTGGCATATTTTGAGGCATTTTTTATATGATCAATAATCATGAAATTGGGTTTAATTATTTATTGAAGATAGCAAACAGAGACCAAAAGATGTTCTTTCGGAAAACAATCGTTCGATATAGCTTTTCTGATTGAATATGGATTAACTTTAAAATTACCGATGAATAAATAATTGTCATATGGAAACGAAACACAGCATACTTGATCTTATTTCCGAGCAGGGGTTATTGCCACTATATTATCATAGTGATAAAGATGTGAGTATTACAATCATGAAGACTTTATACGAAGCAGGTATTAGGGCTATAGAATATACGAATCGAGGTAAAACTGCGCTTGCTAATTTCACGGAAATGAAAAAACTGGCTGATGCAGAAATGCCAGGGATGAAGCTTGGTGTGGGAACCATTAAAAATGAAGTGATAGCGCATCAGTTTATACATGCTGGTGCCGACTTTTTGATTTCACCAGGCCTTGTTGAATCAGTTGCTGAAATGGCGAGTTTACACCACTTGCCCTGGATTCCAGGTTGTATGACCCCTACAGAAATCATTAGAGCAGAAAGTTTTGGGGCTAATTTTATTAAATTATTTCCGGGCAATTTATTGGGTCCCTCTTTTGTAACCGCAATCAAAGACCTTTTTCCGGATGTAGATTTCATGCCTACAGGGGGCGTTACAACTGATAAAGAAAATATCGAACAATGGTTTCAGTCAGGAGTTGTAGCAGTTGGTATGGGGAGTCAATTAATCAGCAAAAAATTACTTGAAGCAAATGACTACGCCACAATTGGTAAAGAAACAGAAAAGGTATTGGCTATAATAAAAGCAATAAAACAATAATTCATGCAGCATGCTGACATAGGTAAATACCGCTGGACCATTTGCTCATTGATATTTTTTGCAACAACAATCAATTATCTTGATAGGGCTGTCATTAGTTTATTGAAATCGAGTTTAACTACTGAGTTTAAATGGAACGATGGAGACTATGCCAATATTGAAATTGCTTTCAAAGTTTCTTATGCTTTAGGTATGGTTGGTGCAGGAAGACTGATTGATAAATTAGGAACTAAGATTGGATATTTTCTCTCTACAATGCTTTGGAGTGTTGCTGCAGTGGCTCATGCTTTTTCGAATAGTACATTTGGGTTTGGTGTAGCAAGAGCAGCTTTAGGCATAACTGAAGCCGGGAATTTTCCGGCAGCTATAAAAACAGTAGCAGAATGGTTTCCCAAAAAAGAACGAGCGTTAGCTACTGGGATCTTTAATTCTGGAACCAATGTTGGCGCCATCATAGCGCCGTTAACAGTGCCATGGATCAATGTTCATTGGGGTTGGCAATGGGCTTTTATATTAACAGGTTCATTGGGATTTATATGGTTAATTTTTTGGTGGATCTTATATGAGGTTCCTGCAAAGCATCAAAAGCTGTCTAAAAAAGAATTTGAATTTATTCACAGCGATTCAATTCAAATTGAAGTGGATGACACAAAAAAAGTTGAAAATATTTCTTGGATCCGTTTAATGGGATATCGACAAACCTGGGCTGTTATATTTGGTAAATTTTTGACCGACCCTATTTGGTGGTTTTATCTCTTTTGGCTCCCCGATTTTTTAGAAAGCGAATATCATTTAAAAGGCGTTGCTATTGGTTTGCCAGTAGCAGTTGTGTATACTTTATCAACTCTAGGAAGCATCGGTGGTGGTTGGCTTCCTATACAATTAATAAAACGCAATATCTCCCTATTTAAAGCAAGAAAAGTATCCATGCTGATCTATGCTTTTTGTGTATTGCCAATTGTTTTTGCTCAATTATTGGGCAGTTTAAATATGTGGCTGGCAGTATTTGTAATTGGATTTGCAGCAGCAGCACATCAGGCATGGAGTGCCAATATGTTTACAGTTGTTTCTGATCGGTTCCCTAAAAAGATTGTTGGTTCTGTTATTGGTATTGCTGGGATGTTTGGTGCAATTGGAGGTATATTTCTATCGCTTTTTGTACAAAAAAGCTTGTTTGTTCATTACCGCGCTTTGAATCAAATTGAAACTGCTTATTATATTATGTTCTTTATAAGCGGAACAGCATATTTGCTTGCATGGATGATCATGCAAGCACTTTTAGGAAAAAAAGAAGAAGTGGTTTTTAATTAATTTATCATGGAAATATCAAATAGGAAATGAAAAAATACTGCCTACTATTTCTTTTATTTTTAGGGATGATTTCTGAAAATTCAGCACAAAAAAAATCTAAGAACCTAAATCAAATCGATGTTGTCAATTATCCATCTTCTCAAAAAATTGATATCAGTATTGGGGGCAAACTGTTCACTAGTTTTTGTTACCCAGATAGTCTTGAAAAGCCATTCTTATATCCAATTTATGCAGCAAACGATAAGGCAATAACCAGAGGTTTTCCTTGGAATCCGCAACCCAATGATCCAACAGATCACCCACACCATATCGGTTTATGGTTCAACTACGAAAGTGTAAATGGGTTAGATTTTTGGAATAATTCATATGCCATTGAAGCGGATAAGAAAAAAAATTACGGATGGATTCGTACTCAAAAAATACTGCGCACTAAAAGCGGAAAGCAAGCCGGCGTTACTTATGCTGCTAACTGGACAAATCAACAGAAAAAGGTTTTATTAGAAGAAATAACAGACTTGAATTTTAGTAGCATTGGTTCTGATCGAATCATTGAACGCATCACAAAACTCACAGCAATGGAAGATATTAGTTTTAATGATGTGAAAGATGGCATGTTAGGTTTACGTGTAGCGCATGAATTAGAATTGCCGATCGCTGTATCAAAAAAGTATACCGATGCTAGTGGAATAGTAACCTATGTAAAAGCAAATAAGGATAGTACTGTTACAGGTAACTATTTAACTAGTGAAGGCAAGCAGGGCGATGCAGCTTGGGGTACAAGGGGCAACTGGTGCATGTTGTATGGAAAATTGGGAGGCGATTCGGTTAGTATTGTAATGATCGATCATCCACAAAATCCTGGCTATCCCACTTATTGGCATGCAAGAAATTATGGTTTGTTTGCAGCGAATCCATTGGGACAAAAAATATTTTCGAATGGTAAAACAGTTTTAAACTTTAAATTACAAAAGGGTGAGTTTGCTGTATTCCGTTACAAAATTGTGATCTCATCTGGCAAGAATAGGCTGACTAATTCAGCTATTGAAAAACTTGCGCAAGATTTTACTGCCGTAAAATAATGCTGATTTAAGCAATGGGCGTACTTTTGACCCATGCAATTGAGCTTTAGTTATCAAAAACCCAGAGTAATTCAGGCACTACGTTATCATTTTGTGCAGAGTCCAGAAATTAGGATCATGCTAGTGCTTGTGAATGTCTTTGCTATTGTGTCAGCCATTCTTTTCTATACAAAGATGATTCGGCCCGAACCTTTCTTTTTAGGATCAGTTATCTGGATGGGTTTGATGTCTTCTTTCTGGTATTTTCTGCCTAATAATATTTATAATAAGGCGGATACTTTTAAAGACAAATTCATTATCAACTTTAATGATGCGGCTGTTGTTTTAGAGAACGAAAGAGGGGAGATGGTTTGGCAATGGAATAGGTTCAGCAAGTTTTTCGAGAGTCCACATTTTTTTCATTTATACTTCGATGCAAAATCATTTTTTATAGTTCCCAAAGATGATATGGGCGAGGAGTTCAGGCATGAGCTCAGAGCGCTGTTACGAAATAAAATAGGAAAATAAATTTAGCGTTCACCATCCCATTCGGCATAAAATTCGGCTACATATTGCTCCATAAATTCGTGCCTTTTTACTGCTAATAATCTGCCTGTTTGTGTATTCATTCTGTCTTTTAATAAGAACAGTTTTTCATAGAAATGGTTGATGGTAGGCTCTTGATTATTTTTATATTCCTCTTTTGTTTTGTGCAGGTTGGTTGGAATGTTTGGATCATATAATTTTCGATTCTTGAAACCACCGTAATTAAATGCTCGTGCAATTCCAATGGCGCCAATAGCATCAAGCCTATCTGCATCCTGAACCACATCCAATTCTTTTGATCGAAATTGTTGTATTTCATTTCCACCTTTAAAAGAGATATGCTTAATAATGTTTTCAACGTGTAGGATAATAGATTCTTCCACATCAATGCTTTCAAGAAAATGGCGGGCTTTAGCGGGACCAATTGTTTCATCACCACCATGAAACTTTGAATCAGCGATATCGTGCAATAAAGCACCTAATTCTACAATTAAGGAATCCACTTGCTCTTCGGAAGCAATGGTCTTGGCAGATTTCCATACGCGGTAAATATGCCACCAATCGTGGCCACCCTCTGCAGATGCTAGGGTTTCTTTGGTAAACGATACCGTTGCAGTAATAATTTCTTCGGGGGTCCTCATTATAATTTCTTCACCATTTCCACATGGGGAATAGTAACTTCCTCAAATTCCGGGCCTTCTACATGGTAGCCCAATTTCTCATAAAAACCCTGGGCGGTTTTCCGGGCATGCATATTCAGCCTTTTAAAGCCTCGATCACGGGCAATATTTTCTGCGAAGGTCATTATTACCCTCCCAATCCCCTTACCCTGAAGGCCAGAAAGAACGGCCATTTGTCTGAGTCGGACCGTTTTTTCATCCTCTTTTGTCAAAATACAGCACCCTTCCAGACTTTCTTCGTCAAAAAAACCAATTAAAATATCATTTTTTTCAGCCTCGAGATCTTCTTTAGAAAAAGTTAATCCAAGTGGTTTTCTCAGCATCTGAAAACGTAAATCCACCATCTTACGATGCTGGAGTGAGCCGTGGTCAATGATTTGTAGAGGCATAGGCTTTAATCAAGTGCTACAAGGTAACAATCATTTTCATATCTAAAAACAACAAAATCAGGAAGAACTAACAATTATTAGTAAAAGCTTGTGAAAACAAAAATGCATTAAAAGATTGCTTATTTATTAAAAAGTATATTTTTGCGCCTGTAACAAAAACTTTTACAATGTCAGACATCGCAACAAGAGTAAAGAAAATCATAGTTGACAAGTTAGGCGTAGACGAAGCAGAGGTAACAAACGAAG
>CAIJLK010000262.1 GCA_903821465.1 uncultured Bacteroidota bacterium
ATTACAAGAAACTGAAATGCCTCCCACTACACAGTTAACACTAGCTGTAAAACAATTGAGTGAACAATTGGGGCAGTTGATAAAAAAATAACCACCCAGCCCATCGCTAAGCCGCTAGGGCTACCCCTCCTATCCCGAGAATCGGGACAGGAGGGGTACTTTATATTTTCTAATCAGTATACAGTTATTCAAATAACTGATTCAACCGTAACTGTGAATGTAAATTCTGACTTTAGTAACCATAATATAGTAACACAGGGAGAGGTAACCATTGAACAGAATTTAAAAGGGTTTAGTACTGGTAACAGAATTTATAATAAACAAAATGGTTTACTAAAAGAAGAAACAACAGACATGACCATTTCTGGAAGTACCGAAACAAATGAAATGTCTTCTCCAATTACTATGAAGTTGACAATTAAGTCGGTGGTGGAAAATTGAAAAGTAAAATTTCCTTGTCTTAAGAGAAGAGTTTGGCTAGAAAGAAAGTACCCCTCCTGTCCCGATTCTCGGGATAGGAGGGGCAGCCGATTGTCTCGTCCTAAGAAAAGTTTACAGATTTTTAGATTAATCCTAAGATTGGTTTACAGTTGTTTTTTAGTCCTAGGATGGGTTTACAAACGTAGGACGTTCTTTGTAATAATTCTTCCATAATCTTTTAGTTTCTATTAGCTCAATGGTTTGATGTAATTGATTTGGCATGAGGTTTCCGATACTCATATGCGGTCTTTCATTGTTGTAGAGATCTATTACTAATGATAGGAGCTCTTTTGCCTGTTGTATCGTTTCTACTTCGTAAGCACTCAGATATTCCTCTTTAATGATGCCATTTATTCTTTCGGCTATCGCATTTTCCAATGGATCTCCATTCTCCGTCATGCTGATTTTAATGTTATAATCCTGCAATAGCTTTACATATTCATGGCAACAATATTGCTGTCCTCTATCACTATGGTGCGTGAGCTGAACGGGGCGCATTGGCCCTAAAGCCAAAAGCGCCATGTTCAAAGCCTGGATACTTTCGATTGCATTTAATGTTTCAGCTACTTGGTATCCAACCACTTTACGTGAATAAGCGTCTGTGATTAAACTGATGTACACATGCGTATCCTTGTTTATTTTCCAATAAGTAATATCGCTCACCCAAAGTTGATTGGGAGCTGTAGCTACAAAGTCTCTGATTAGGTTCGGATACTTCCTAAACCAGTGGAAAGAGTTGGTGGTTTTTATCTGTCTTTTGCGTTTTCGTATCAACAGGTGATTGGCTGAGAGCATTGTAAACAATGCATCTCGTCCCATTTTAATCTGATGCTCATCCATAAAAGGAATCAGCTTTTTATATAGCTTACGTACACCCATTTTTGGGTGACTGATACGGATGTGTTTCACTTCCTTTATCAGCAGCTCCTCTTCAATGGTAGTGCGTATCGCTTCCTGATTATTACGATAATAGGCCTGTCTAGTAATACCAAACCAACCACATAGCTTGGCCAAGCTGATGTGCCGAAAATTGCTTTTCACTGCTTCTATTGTTTGGTATTGAACTTTTTTCGGATGGGGATTTTGAACTCTTTCTCAGCGATATCTACCATGGTAGAAAAGGCAATAGCCTTGAGCTCAGCATCCTTAAGCTGTTTCTCCAACTCCGCAATCCGCTTCTTTAATTGAAGTTGTTCAATTTGCTCTTGAGACATTTTAGAATCATCCTTTTTTTTAGGCATGACATAACCATTTGACGCAAGTTTAGGCATTAATTGTTGACCAGAAGTCAAATAACCCAAATTACGCATCCATCGGATTAAACACCCATGATCTGCTTTACCTGTATACTGGCGCCATATCTCATCCTTTGATTTGCCGCTTATTAAATAATCTTGAATAATAGCATGTTGTTCAACTTCGCTATAAAATTCCCGTTGTCTTTTAATCAGTTCTTGACTCATTTTTACACTTGTTTTGTGTAAACCTATTTCAGGACAAGTCAGATGCCGTGACTACGGCATACGGCGGGGTGGTTCGTCTTTGGGGGAAACATGCATGTTTGTATAAGAGAGCAACCACCCCAGTCATCGCTAAACCGCTCGACTTTCCCCTCCTATCCGCAAGCGGCAGGAGGGGTGTATTTTTTTTTAAACACTTTGAGTTTAAAACCTCACACCTCACTGTCAATGCCTGAAATATGTTGACCATTAAAAAGTAAAAAATGGCAACAAGAACAGCATTCGAATTAA
>CAIJLK010000263.1 GCA_903821465.1 uncultured Bacteroidota bacterium
AAATACATATATACCAAGACTTTCAAAGAACTATTAACTATTTTTACCGGACACTAATGATGAGTTTTCAGTAATAAATTATTTACAGAAGTTACGCTCTGTCTTGTGCCATCCCCTTTTTCTTGAAGCTTCCCAACGGCTGCAGCTGTTGCAAAATTTAGTAGTTGCTGGGGTTGATGTTCTTGCAAAATTCCATAAATAAGTCCAGCCATAAAACAATCCCCACTCCCACTTCTGTCTACAATCTGCTCCACAGTAAATTCTGGTGATTGATAATTGATAGCCCCATGATACAAGGTGGTATAATATTTTATTTGATGCTCTTCTGTATCAAAACGAAATGTATTTGCTACACTTTTACAAGAAGGGTATTTTGCAATTAATTCTTTTGAAACTGCCAACGCCTGATCTATATAGGCTTGTCTTGATTTTTTAGTATGAATTTCTTCATCAATTTTAATTCCTAATAAAGTATTTGTACTCCAGATATTACCCATCACCAAATTGCAATAAGGTAAAATTTGCTCCATCACTGTTATTGGATTAGAAATATACTTCCATAATCTAGATCGATAATTTAAATCAATCGATACCTTAATATTTTTTTGTGCAGCTACTTTTACTGCTTCTAAACAAATATCAGCCAGGTCTTGGTTGATGGCAGGTGTGATGGCTGAAAAATTGAACCATTCAATTCCTTCAAAAACCTGATCCCAATCAATTGTTCCAGGTTGCAATTTTGCAAAAGAAGAATCAGCTCTATCGTATACAACTGCTCCTTTTAAATCTGCACCTTGATCTAAATAATATATTCCAATCCGATCACCACTCAATATCATTTTTCTAGTACCAACCTTATCGTCATTTAGAAATTTCATGACCCTAGAAGTCATAAAATTATCTGGCAAAACAGAACAATATTCTACATCCACTCCAAAGCAAGCTAGAGCCCTTGCCACATTGGCTTCTGCGCCTCCAACATAGATGGAAAATGGATCTTGATTTGTCTCCTTTATAAAAGGCGATATTCGCAATAATAGCTCTCCAAAACAAAGTACCTTTTTCATCGTAAATCGTTAATATAATCAACTAATGTCTGCTGTGATTTTTTCCCATCCAAAATAATTTCTAGCATTTCTATAACAGATATCTTGAATGATTTTTCCAATCCATTCAATGTCATTTGGCAATTCACCCTGTTCTATTTCTGTTCCAAACAAATTACATAGTATCCGTCGAAAATATTCATGTCTAGGAAACGATAAAAAACTTCGCGAGTCAGTTAGCATCCCCACAAACTTGCTCAATAAACCCATATTGGATAATGCGTTGATCTGGTTGATCATCCCATCTTTTTGATCTAAAAACCACCAAGCAGCACCATATTGAATTTTACCCGCAACAGAACCATCATTGAAATTACCCGCCATCGTAGCGAATAAGGCATTGTCTGCAGGATTTAAATTATACAGAATTGTTTTACCTAATTTATCATCAGCATCCAGCCTGCTTAAGAACCTTGCCAGAGATTTTGCCTGAGAAAAATCGCCAATAGAATCCCAACCAGTATCAGCTCCTAAACGTTTAATCATCCGCTCATTATTATTTCTTAATGCCCCCAGATGAAATTGTTGCACCCAACCTTTCTCATAATCCCATTCTGCAAAGTGAATGAGCATTGCTGACTTGAATTTTAATTGTTCTATAGGATTCAATATTTTCCCTACCCTTATTTTATCGAAAATATTTTCTATTTCTACCGATGTGAAATTTTCGGCATATATCTCTTCTAAGCCATGATCAGAAACCCCACAACCTATTTCAGCAAAATAATCGTGTCTTGATTTCAATGCTTTCAGATAGTCATTAAAATTCAAAATAGAATGATTCGAAACTGCTTCTAATTGCTGAAGGTAAGAACCGAATTTTTCTGGGCTACTGATCTCCATAGCCTTATCTGGACGAAATGTAGGAAGTATAGGTATTTCAAAACCCTCTTTCTTAAGTTTGATATGGTATTGTAATTCGTCAACTGGATCATCAGTGGTGCATACCAATGCCACATTCATTTTTCGAAGCAAATTCTTAACTGTAAATGCTGGACTTTGTAATTGCTCGGAACATGTTCGATAAATATTCTCTGCAGTATCTGTACTAAGTAATTCATCTATTCCAAAATAACGTTGTAATTCAAGATGTGTCCAATGATACAATGGATTCCTAAGTGTGTAAGGGACGGTTTCAGCCCATTTTATAAACTTTTCAAAATCTGACGCATTGCCAGTACAGAAATTTTCAGATACTGCATTGGTGCGCATTGCCCGCCATTTATAGTGGTCGGCAGCTAACCAAGCATCAGTGATATTTTTAAACTGATAATCTTCTGCAATCTGTTTCGGAGAAAGATGACAATGATAATCGATCAAAGGCAAGTTCTTTGCATAAGTATGATATAGATTTTCTGCAGTCTTATTTTGCAGCAGAAAATTTTCATCCATAAATTTTTTCATTTACCAGTTTTATTCAATTACCTAATTATTTATAAACTAACGCCTCTTTTCCAGGGAATAAAATCATCTTGCCTATGACGCATTGCATGAACCGTTTTATTTCCACTTGCCAATTCAATGACGTAATCTAAAATTCTTTCACCCGCTTCTTCATTAGTTTCTGATCCATCTATAATTGTTCCTGTATTGATATCGATAATATCTGGCATTTTAGTAAAGAGTGCCGTATTCGTGGCAATTTTTACGACAGGTACAATTGGATTGCCAGTTGGAGTTCCAAGTCCAGTCGTAAATAAAACAATATTAGCACCAGCCGCCACTTCTGCTGTTGTAGATTCCACATCATTACCAGGGGTACACAATAAATTCAACCCTGCATGAGTAACTTTCTCAGGATAATCTAAAACATCAACAACAGGAGATGTTCCACCTTTTTTTGCGGCTCCAGCTGATTTGATAGCATCTGTTATTAAACCGTCTTTAATATTTCCTGGAGATGGATTCATATAAAAACCACTACCACTCTCTTCCGCCCTTTTATTATAGACTTGCATTAAATGCATGAATTTATTGGCAGTTTCTTCTTTAGCACATCGGTCACTCAATTCCTGTTCAACTCCGCATAATTCCGGAAATTCAGATAAAATAACAGAACCACCCAATGCTACTATTAAATCAGAAACATGTCCAATAGCAGGATTTGCAGAAAGTCCAGAAAATCCATCCGAGCCCCCACACTCTAATCCTATCACCAACTTATTAATTGGTGCCGGCGATCTTGTTTGTTCGTTTGCTTTCACTAATCCCAAGAAAGTCTGTTTGATGGCAGTTTCAATAAGATTCGTTTCAGTGCCCGCTATTTGTTGTTCTAATATAAATAGTGGCCGTTCGTATTGAGGATTTCGTTTTTGTATTTCTGCTTGCAATATGGATGATTGTGCATGTTGACATCCCAAACTCAAAACAGTTGCACCAGCACAATTTGGATGAACAATATATCCAGCCAATAAGCCACAAAGCGCTTCAGCATCTGAACGGGTTCCCCCACATCCACCTTCATGTGTCAAAAATTTAATGCCATCCACATTTTTGAAAAGAGGTTGGTTTTCATTTTCAATAAGCTGCTCTTGAAATATTTCTGATTCAATTTTCGCAATTCCTTTATCAGTTTTATAAATACCCGCAAGATTCTTTGTAAACTGATGATACCTTTTGGGCCGAGCATAACCCAGCTCGTCTAACAATGCTTCTTTCATCACTTCAATGTTTCTGTTTTCACAAAAAACCAATGGAATCACTAACCAGTAATTAGCTGTACCTACTGAACCGTCTTTTCGATGATATCCTAAAAAAGTTCTTTTCTTCCACTTCTCGATATTAGGGACCTGCCAATTTGTTTTTCTTTCTCCCAATTTAAAATCATCTGAAGCATGCCTGGTATTTTCAGTACTAATTTTACTTCCAACTGCGAGATCCATTGTAGCTTTTCCCACCAAGACGCCATACATAATGATACTCCCATCAGCAGGAATATGCTTGATCGTGAACTTGTGTTTTGCAGGTACCGAATCCAATAATTGATATGAATTACTATTAAATAAAATCATATCCCCTTTCTCTAAATCCTTTAATGCCACTAGAACATTATCGGATGGATGCACTTGCAACACTTTTTGTTTTTCTACCATACTAATTATTTTTTTCAAAGAGTGATCTTACAATTTTTTCTGCTCCCTGATCCAAGTTTTCAATCATAGCAACCAATTTTTCGCTAAACCCATTGATATCATTAAGATTATTACCCCAAATGACAGTATCGCATAAAATAGTATTCACGGCATCAAATGTATTTTTTCCAAACCAATAATGATAAAGTAATTCAGCCTTTTCGTCATTTACCTGATAAGTTTTATTTCCAATAGATCTATAATACAAACCATCTGTATTCTTTTCTGTTTTCATGAACAAAAGATAAGCAGCAAAACCAAGCATCATACATTTGGGAAGATCTCTATGTGAATCCTTATTTTTTAAAAAAAGAGGCACATTCCTGATAGCCATTTTTGAACTATACTGCATACTGATATTTATCCATTGATGCTCGATTGAATCGTTGCTAAAGCGATCAATGACTTGTTCAGCAAAAACTTGTACGGAATGTTCATCTAGCTTTTCTGAAACAACAAGGGGTTTGATCTCCTCAAACATCAACTCCTTAACAAACTGTCTAAAATAATCTGCCTGCATCGCTTCTTTAACAGTACCGAATCCGCAAAAAATAGCTAGCGCACAGGCAAAACTATGTGTGCCATTTAACAATCTTAATTTTAGTTCTTTATAGGAATTAATATCAGCTACAACTTTTACTGTTGGATTTGAAATAGCAAAAGAAAGGGTTTCAATTGTTTTTCTTTTAGAACTTTCTATAGCCCACAAACTATAGGGCTCACACAATATCATCAAATCATCTTGATATCCTAATAAAGACTCTTCTACTAATTTTTTATCTGCTGTTAATTTTCCAGGAACAATTCGATCAACTAATGAATTACAAAAATCATTCGCTTCATTCATCCATTTTATGAACTCAATATCCAATTGATTAAATAATGCTAACTCATTTAAAATAGATTTTAATAGTTTGCCATTCTCAGAAACTAGTTCAGTAGGAATGATTACTAATCCCATTTCGATATCGCCCTCGAAATGTTTATATCGATTCCATAAAACAGCCAGGAGTTTTGCTGGGAAAGAATTTGGAGGGTTTAAAAAGATTGACTCTTTCAATAAACAAATTCCAACTTCAGTAGTATTTGAAATGATAATTTTTAAATCAACATTTGCAGCGAACAACAGAATTTCGTTCCAATTTTCGTTTGCAGTTAATACCCTACTGATAGCCGCATTAATAATTGTTTTATTAACTTGCTTGCCATCTTCAATTCCTCGAACAAGTATGGTATATAACCCATCCTGTTTTGAAAAAATATCTATATTTTCCTTTGCTGTAGATTTTATCACAACTACCCTGCCATTAAATACAGCTTTCTTATTAGCTTGATCTATAAAAAAATCTGGAAGTCCTCTCAAAAGAACGCCGGTTCCAAATTGCAACACTTTTTCGGGCAAAGACAATATAGCTTCCTGCGGCAGTTCAATACCAGGGGCGTTTATAAATGTAAGGGATTGACTATTCAGTTGCATAGAAGATGAAATTAAATTCCTAAAAGGTATTTTTTTTGAAGTTCGTTTATCTAAAGTTATTGTTCAAATAAGAATTTATTATCGCAAACGTTTCCGCTAACGTTGCCAATCCATCAAAATTATGAAGCCAAAGAATGTACCATGTTTATTCTGAATGATTTCCCTATTTTTAGTGTTACTACTAATTGCTTGCAATGTCACTATCAAAACCACGTCTGAGTTTTTCTCAAATCATTAACATGAATGTAGGGTTCTTTGGAATCCAATACAGCTTTGGTCTACAGCAAAGTGCTGTAAATCCTATTTATGATTTTCTTGGTGCCAGTCCAGATCAGATTCCATTACTAAACCTAGCTGGTCCGATGACCGGCCTGTTGATCCAACCAATAATTGGCGCTTTGAGCGATAAAACATGGCATCCTCGTTTCGGCAGACGTAAACCATACTTCTTTATCGGAGCGCTTTTTTGCAGTCTCTGTTTGTTCATTTATCCATTCAGTAGTTCGCTATGGATGGCTGGTGGTTTGTTATGGGTGCTTGACGCAGCTAATAATACGGCAATGGAACCCTATCGCGCTTTTATAGCCGATAAATTACCTCCTTCTCAACACGCCAATGGCTTTTTAACGCAAAGCTTTTTTACCGGACTCGGTATTACTTTAGCCAATATTTCATTGTTTGCTTTTCAAAAAGTATCATTCTTAAAACAGATGCACGGGCAGATCCCTTATTGGGTTTTCGGTTCTTTCTTTTTAGGGTCTATTTGCTCTATTAGCTCTGTCCTTTGGTCAATTACTAAAACCCCTGAAATACCTCCAACAGAAGATGAATTAGCTGCTTTAAGAGCCAATAAAAAGACAGTATTTGGTCCGTTTATAGAAATCTTCAGTGCCATCAAAGACATGCCGAAAGTGATGTGGCAATTGGCATTGGTTTATCTGTTTCAGTGGTATGCCCTTTTCTGTTATTGGCAGAATGCCTCCAAGAGTATTGCACAATCGGTTTGGAAAACATCACCAACAAAAAATCCAACACTCTATCAGGAAGCCGTAGGTTGGGCCGGCTTGGTTAACGGTTGGTATAATGTGGTAACATTTTTGTCGGCATTTCTATTGGTAGGTTTGGCAAAAAAATATAGTCCGAAAAATGTACACGTTACTTGTTTATTGATTGCAGGATTAGGACTATTAACTTTCCCTCATATTGAAAATCAATACTTGTTATTTGTTCCAATGACTGGTTTCGGTATTGCATGGGCCAGTATGATGGGGGTTCCTTATCTCATGGTTGTGAATGATATTCCAAAAGAACGTTACGGTGTGTACATGGGTATCATTAATATGATGATTGTAATTCCAATGATTTTACAGACCACTACTTTTGGATTTGTATTGAATCATTTTCTAGATAATGATCCCGGTAAGGCTATCAGCTTTGGCGGTGTTCTTTTATTAAT
>CAIJLK010000264.1 GCA_903821465.1 uncultured Bacteroidota bacterium
CACTCTTCACTTTTATCTTTTATCTTTTATCTTTTATCTTCTTCTTCACTTACAAAGTACCCAGCTTTCCTCCATCAACAGGAAGATTTATTCCATTGATATATGCCGCAGCTGGCGAACAAAGAAACGCAACAGCAGCACCAAACTCCTGTGGCTCTCCGAGTCGCCCTGCAGGTATTAATGCCAATGTTCTTTTTAAAATTTCTTCTTTTGAAACGCCTGCCCCATCAGCTTGTTTATTGAATAAATAATCTAACCGATCGGTGTTGGTATATCCTGGTAATACATTGTTTACGGTAATACCAAATGCCCCAATTTCATTGGCCAATGTTTTGGCCCAATTAGCCACAGCAGCGCGAACCGTATTCGAAATTCCTAAACCGTTAATGGGTTGCTTGATAGAGGTGGAAACAATATTGATGATCCGCCCAAAGCCTTTTTGCTTCATGAGGGGTACCATGGTTTGTGCCAGTAAATGACTAACAATTAAATGTGTTTTAAAAGCCGTTTCCATTTCCTGAGCTGGAGTATCAAGTAAGGGGCCTGCCGAAGGGCCGCCAGAATTATTTACCAAAATATCGATATGATTTCCCGCTGCCAAGAAAGATTTTATTTTTTCAATTAATTCGGTAGGCTTTGAAGTATCGGCAACAATATATTGATGCGATTGCCCACGCGAAATATCTAATGTTGTTTGTACTTTTTGTAAGTTAGATTCCGTTCTTGCCAATAAAATAATATTGGCACCCAATAGCGCCAACTCTTTTGCAACTGCAGCGCCTAATCCCTGTGAAGCCCCACAAACCAGTGCAGTACGGCCACTCAAATCTAAATTCATAGTTTCCTATTTAATTAAATGATCTTATAAATTTCGGTAATCTTCTCTAACTGGATTAAACACATCTATGATTTTACAATCGGTAATTGCGCGTCCAGAATGGACTGCATTGGATGGAATTACAACTACTGTTCCGGGTCCGAATACCACGGCATCCCCATCGATAGTTAATTCAAAACTGCCCTCTAATATCTGACTTACCTGTTCGTGAACATGTGAATGTGCGGGCAAAGATGCACCTGCTTTAACCTCTAGAAAAGAAAAAGTCATTCCCGAAGTATGAATGAATTTGGCATCGTATCCTGCAACAATTGTCTTAGGTTGAATAGTTGCTAAATCGAAAACTGGCATAGATCAATTTTGGGATTAGAAATAGAAAGGGGAAAGTTAAGAAGCCTTAGTTGCTTTTCGTGTTTTAAATTGGTTTACTTTCGCCTATAATTATGAAGAAGATTGAACTGGAAATTGTTGCGCTATCCCATAGCATCACTCAGACCCACTCCTATGCAGTGGTACTGGGAGAAATAAAGGGACAACGTCGCTTACCCATTGTAATTGGTGGCTTTGAAGCGCAGGCCATTGCTGTTGCATTAGAGCATATGCAACCCAGTAGGCCATTAACGCATGACCTTATGAAAAACTTCATGAACAGTTTTGGCGTTGAATTGCAGGAAGTAATTATTAGCGATTTACAGGAAGGTATATTTTATTCCAAACTTGTATGTTATACCGAAAACGATACCATCGAAATTGATAGCAGAACAAGCGATGCACTTGCATTAGCTGTAAGGTTTGGCTGCCCGATTTATACCTACGAACATATTTT
Source organism: uncultured Bacteroidota bacterium (assembly GCA_903821465.1). Classification (GTDB taxonomy): domain Bacteria; phylum Bacteroidota; class Bacteroidia; order Chitinophagales; family Chitinophagaceae; genus Sediminibacterium. Next base: position 1,665 of record CAIJLK010000264.1, read on the forward strand.
GGAAAACGCCGGAATTTTAATGGATGATACTACCAGTAAAAAAGAGAAAAAAGAATCTATTGGTCATGAAGAAGCAAGTAGTGATAGAGAAGATCTTAGCTCATTGGGTATTGAAGAGTTACATAAGCTTTTAAATGAAGTACTAGAACAAGAAGACTATATTCGAGCAATCTCTATTCGAGACGAGATCAATAAAAGAAAATAACAGGCAACCCTACATGGTAAATTTTCCAAATTGTAAGATTAATCTCGGGTTAAATATCATCAATAAAAGACCCGATGGCTATCACGATTTAGAAACTGTTTTTTACCCCATCGCGATAAAAGATATTCTTGAGATAATTACCGATCAACATCAAAACGAATCAGGCAATATAATTTATACAGCTTCGGGCATCAAGGTAGATGGCGAATTAAGCAATAACCTTTGTTGCCAAGCCTATCTGCTTTTGAAAAAAGATTTTCCGCAATTACCCTCCATTAAAATGCATTTGCATAAAAGAATTCCGATGGGTGCGGGACTGGGAGGTGGTAGTGCAGATGCTGCATTTACGTTAACCCTACTCAACCAGAAATACCAATTGGGATTAAACCAAGAACAGTTAATTGACTATGCTTTGCAATTGGGGAGCGACTGCCCGTTTTTTATCATTAACAAACCTTGCTTAGGCAAAGGAAGAGGCGAACAATTATCCGAAATAGATATTGACCTAAGCAATTATCAATTTTTAATTGTTAATCCAGGGATTCATATCTCCACAGCCTGGGCTTTTTCAAAAATAAAACCCTCTAGAGCGCTCTACCCTATTGAAGAAACCATCTTTTTACCAATTGGACAGTGGAAGAGCATGCTAATGAATGATTTTGAGGAGCCTGTTATTTGTGAATACCCTGAAATTCGTGAAATTATCCACCAATTATATCAGTCCGGCGCTGTATATGCTTCCTTGTCGGGATCAGGCAGTACCGTATTCGGCATCTACCCAAAAGGCCCCATTATTCAACCGAAATTCCCAAAACAGTACTTCACTGCACTAGTTGATTAGAAATCATCTAACGATTTCGACTTTTCATTAGACAATTTCAACTATTAACCGTTAGTATACAAGTTTCTACTGTAAAATTGCGAATTGTGTTGTAAATTGCTACTATCGATTGCCCACCATAATATTTCCTGAATATTAATAATTCGGTTGCGTATGCTTGAGACATCAACCAATCAAGGATTATATGATCCTTCGTTTGAACATGACGCCTGCGGTATTGGCTTTGTAGCAAATATCAAGGGTAATAAGAGTCACCAACATATTTCTGATGCCTTAACGGTATTGGAAAATATGGAACATCGTGGCGCCTGTGGTTGCGAAAACAATACAGGTGATGGAGCTGGTATTATGCTTCAAATGCCGCATGAGTTTTTCTTTGATGAATGTATTAATCTGGGCATTCATCTTCCTTCTTATGGAAAATACGGCGTAGGATTTTTGTTCTTCTCAAAAGAAATTAGAGTAAGAGAAGAATGCCGCGACATATTTAATCGTGCTTCAGAAAAATTGGGATTAGAAATTCTTGGTTATAGAAAGGTACCTGTAAACAGAACAGACGTCGGACCAACCGCGCTTTCCGTAGAACCCTGTATGGAACAAGTTTTCATCGCATAGATC
>CAIJLK010000265.1 GCA_903821465.1 uncultured Bacteroidota bacterium
ATAAACACGGTGGGCAATATCAGTGCAGAATAAATTAATAAATGATGTTGCAGTGTAATATTATTTGGTCCGAAGAATTTTGCAAAGCCCAAGCTTTCACGGAAAACAACTGGTGCATCTTTCCAAACTCTTTGACTTAAAATAATATACTCAGAAGGAATGGAAGTAAGGGTTAAGAATGTTTTCCATCCAAATGGAATGAGCACTAGTGTAATAAAAAATAAGATCCCCATCAATACAATTCTCAAAAGAGTTTTGAAATCTCTAGAATACAAATAATAGACCAACATGGCAGGGATCCAACCAACTAATGAATACCTACTGAGTACACAAAGTGAAGTAGCCATCCCGATCAGCCAGCCATTATTACTCATTAATGCCAGGGCGAGAAAACTATAAAACAAGATCACCACACCTTCTTCTGTATAGATCAGCAAACCAGAATTGTGCGCATTTAATATCCACCAAATGAGCAGGAATGCGGCAAAGAAAATAGCCCCAGATTTTTTGTGCAAGGGTTGAATACGCCAGATAAATAAGGCTGTTAAAATAAAAAGCGCCACGACGGTGGTCCATCTTGGATCAGCATCAAAAAAAACAGGAATGCTAAAAGGTAACCACATGGCGGGTAAATAAATGGGATGCATGCCACCCCAGATTTCCGGGATCACATCATACACATGACTTCCTGCCCCATGTATAAATCGTTCGCTCATAATTTTAATGATGGGCAACATATCAGCGTCGTGGTAATCTAGTGGGGCATCTTCCATCCAATGAAGGGCAGATCCCAGGATACAGATCATTGTCATGGCCAAGATCCACCAGCGATATTTATTAACGGTTTTTGAAAGATCGAAGGGTTTGTTGGGTATTGGATCTGGACTTGGTAAAACAAGCGCGAACCAACAAATGAGGAGCCCGGATAGGGTAAATACAATACTTGTAACCCCAGTCAGAAATTTTAGTTTCAGTGCATAGGTAACGCAAATGGTTTCAACTAGAAATGCGATCAGTAAAATTTTTCTCCGAATTACTATATGATTCATCTTCTCTAAAGTATCTAATAGAACGAAAATACTTTGTTTTATTTTACATTTGCCGTCGATCAAACAAGTAATCATGCAATTATTACAGAATAAAGTAGCGATAGTAACTGGTGCGGCCCGTGGAATTGGTGCAGCCATAGCTTTGAAATTAGCTGAACAGGGTGCAGATGTGGCTTTTACTTATGTGAGCGATAGTAGTGCAGAAAAAGCCGCCGCATTAGAAGCACAAATTCAGGCTTTGGGTGTTAAAGCCAAGGCTTATAAGAGTAACGCTGCTGTATTTGCAGAATGCGAATCTTTTGTGGCAGAAGTTATTAAAGAGTTTGGTAAGGTTGATATCTGTGTAAACAATGCAGGAATTTCAAAGGATAATTTATTATTGAGAATGACCGAAGAGCAATGGGATGATGTAATTGATATTAACTTGAAGAGTGTGTTTAATATGACCAAGCAGGTTATTCGTCCAATGATGAAGGCTAAGTCTGGTTCTATTATCAATATGAGTTCGATCATTGGTATTAGAGGTAATGCTGGTCAGAGTAGCTATGCAGCATCAAAAGCCGGCATTATTGGATTCACTAAATCGATAGCTGCGGAATTGGGTAGCCGTAATATTCGTTGTAATGCCATTGCACCCGGATTTATTGAAACTGATATGACCCATTATTTGCAAGATGGCGATGGAGCTACTGAATTCTTGAAAAAAATTCCTTTGGGACGTTTCGGAAAAGCAGAAGAAATTGCGAATACCACTTTGTTTTTAGCATCTGATTGGAGCAATTATATCACCGGACAGGTAATTAGCATCTGTGGTGGGTTAAATATTTAAGTTCGTATATAACGTCACTTATAAAGTCAATCCATGTATTCATATCAAAAATTGCTAGAGGAGAATAAAATCTGGGCTGCGGAACAAGTTGAGAGAGATCCTGAATATTTTTCTAGGCTTGTAGATATTCAACAACCCGAATTTATGTGGATTGGATGCAGTGATAGCCGTGTGCCTGCAAATGAATTAACTGGTTCGCAACCAGGCGAAATATTTGTGCATCGTAATGTTGCCAATATGGTGGTGCATACCGATTTAAACATGTTGAGTGTTTTGCAATACGCAGTAGAAGTATTGAAAGTGAAACATATTATTGTATGCGGTCACTATGGATGTGGTGGTATAAGAGCGGCCATGACTCAAACTAGTCTCGGATTAATCAATAAATGGTTGCGTAATATTAAAGACGTGTATCGTTTGCATCGCGAAGAAATCAATGCAATTGAAGACGAAACAAAAAAATCAGACAGATTAGTTGAATTAAATGTTCGTGAACAGGTCATGAACCTTGCTAAAACATCCATTGTACAAGGAGCCTGGAAATCAGAGAACAGACCAGATCTACACGGATGGGTATATGATTTGCACGATGGCGTAATCAATCCCGTTTTTGAAATTCTTGCTGGGGATCATATTGATCCATTATATGAATATGATAATTTATAACTGCAATTCTTACATTCAAATTATTTAAATACGATTAGAAACCAATGCATCATAGGTGATTTCATGAATTTTTCATTATTTTGGTTAATTTGTTATGAAATCCTTAAAATATGAAGCATATAAAATCTGTATTTCTACTTTTTGTAGCAGTACTCATCACTCAGGTATTATTAGCCCAAATCAAAACAATTAGTGGTGTTGTAAAAGATAAAAAGGGTCAGCCAATTGAAGGTGCTGCAGTTAGAAATAAGACAACTGGGGTCACTACCCCTACTGCTAAGGATGGTAGTTTTAGTATTAAAGCAAGTGAAACTGATGTATTAACGATCAGTTCGATCGGTTTTGAATCAATCTCTATAAAAGGCGCTAATACAATGTCTATTGTATTACAAGAAGCAGCAATTGAATTACAGGAAGTTGTTTTGCTTGGTAGCAGAAAAGGAGGAAGGGTAAAAACCGAATCAGCAGTTCCTGTTGATGTGATCAATATTAATCAGGCAGGAGTTCCTACTGCAAAGATGGATCTGACATCTGTATTAAATTATGTTGCTCCATCATTCAACTATAATAAACAATCTGGAGCCGATGGGGCCGACCATGTTGATTTGGGTACACTTCGTGGTTTGGGACCAGATCAAACTTTAGTATTGATCAATGGTAAAAGAAGGCATCAAACTGCATTCGTTGCTTTGTTTGGAACTAAGGGCCGTGGTAATTCAGGGGTTGATTTAAATGCATTTCCTCAATCTGCGGTTGATAAAATAGAAATTTTACGTGATGGTGCATCTGCACAATATGGTTCTGATGCGATTGCAGGTGTAATCAATTTATCACTGAAAAAAGACGTGAATCATTGGAGTATCAATACAGGATGGTCTGGTTATTATGATACTAAGTATAATTCATATAATACAAGAGATACAAAAAGATACATTTACAGTAACCCAATAGATGGTGGTACATTTTCTTTCTCAGCAAATAATGGTGTGAAGATTGGAAATAAGGGTGGATTCTTAAACGTATCATTCGATTACTTAAATCAAGCAAAGACTTTCAGACAAGTTGCTGATACCAATGTGTGGACCAACCCTAATGCACAAATATTGAATTCTGGAAGAAGAGCATTTGGGGATGGTTCTGTTACTACGGCAGGTACCATGTTTAATATGGAAATTCCTACCAATGCAACCACAACATTCTATGCATTTGGAGGATACAATTATAAAAAATCAGATGCTTATGCCTATAGCAGAAACTGGAGTGCAAGACCAGATCGTTTTCCAGTAACCGCTACAGGTTCGATGATCAATGTTCCTGGAATCATGACAACAGATAAAGATGGTGAAACCTGGTATAACCCGCATATTCAAACTGTGATTCAGGATATCTCATTATCTGCAGGAATTAAAGGCGTTACTAAGAATGATTGGACTTGGGATTTGAGTAATACAGTTGGTAGAAATGATTTTCATTATTATGGAGATAAAACTTTCAATGCATCAAACATTGGAAATACTACTCAAACACATTTTGATGATGGCGGATTTAATTTCTTACAGAACACATCCAATTTAGATTTTAATAAGTCGTTTAAATCTATTGCACAAGGATTGAATATTGCCTGGGGTGCTGAATTCCGTTTTGAGCAGTATGGTATTTATAAAGGAGAAGAAGCTTCATATAAAGGATATACCAATAGTTTAGGTCAAGCCCCAGGTGCACAAGGCTTCCCAGGATTTAGTCCCTCTGATGTTGTAAAAGCAAACCGTTCTAATTTAGGTGGATACTTCGATGCGGAATTGAATATTACAAAAGAGTGGTTAGTTGATGGAGCAGTTCGTTTAGAAAACTATTCTGATTTCGGATTTGTAAATACGTACAAATTAGCCTCACGTTATAAAGTAACCAATAACTTTAATCTTCGTGGATCAATAAGCACTGGTTTCCGTGCACCATCATTACAACAAATTAATTTCAGTAATACACTTACTTCATTCAGTGGTGCACAGTTAGTACAATCACGTATTGCACGTAATGATGATGCAGTTACAAAAGCGGCAGGTATTCCTAACTTGAAACAAGAAACTTCTTTGAATGCTAGTATTGGTTTTGCATGGAAGCCAGCAAAAGGATTTACACTTACTGTAGATGGCTATTCAGTTGCAGTGAAGGACAGAGTTGTTTTATCAGGTCTGTTTAGTGCAAGTGACGCTTCATTACCTAAAGCATTTACAGATCAGTTAAACAACTTGGGTGTTGCAACTGCACAGTTCTTTGCAAACTCAGTAAACACAACCAATACAGGGGTTGATATCGTTGCAGACTACACAAAAAAATGGGGTAATAAATCATTCAAAATTTTGTTAGCAGGAAATATTCAGAAGATGCAAATTGATGCAGTTCATGTACCTACAGCTTTGAATGATAGCTATGCGCATCAAAAAACATTTTTCAGTGATCGCGAAGCAGCATTCTTGTTAGCTTCTGCTCCGAATGCAAAAATTACTTTGAACCTTGAGTATAGCGTTGGTAAAATTGGTTTGGGTGCACACTTTACTTATTTCGGAGAGCAGTCGTCTAAGGGTTTTGGATGGACTGGTTTAGCTAGTCAGGCTGGTACAAATGGACCGGGTGATCCGAATATTTCAGGAAGTTTTGCAGGTATCGATCCTTATGTAGATGTAGATGGATACAGCGATCAAGTGCATGTTACTCCAGAAATATTTAAATACAGTCCGAAAGTAACCACAGATATTTTTGCTTCCTATAAGTTTTGTAAAGCAGCAAGTTTATTCATGGGCGCTGATAATTTATTTAATGTACATCCTGATTTTGCTGCTGTTAAAAATGCAAGATATGAGGCATTGGATAATGAAACAGGTGGACCATGGGAGTCTGTTCAAATGGGCTTTAATGGGTTAAGGTTATTTACAAAATTGGTATTGAACTTCTAATAATTTCTCGATCTAATCTGCGAATTGCTGCTCATAAGAATAGCTATTCGCAGATTTTTTATTTTAAAAAAGATTGTATGCAATTCAAAAAAATTCTATTGATAGTAACCCTTGCATTTTTTGCAAAGCTGCATGCACAAAACAAGACAGTAGTTTTTCAATCTGATTTTGGCTTGAAAGATGGCGCTGTTTCTGCTATGAAAGGTGTAGCAATGGGTGTATCGCCAGATTTGAAATTGTATGATCTGACACATGAGATCCCGGCTTATAATATTTGGGAAGCAGCATATCGTTTAGAGCAAACAGTAACTTATTGGCCTGCAGGAACTGTTTTTGTTTCAGTAGTTGATCCGGGTGTTGGAACGAATCGTAAATCGGTTGTGGTGAAAACAAAGACGGGTCATTATATTGTTACCCCCGATAATGGCACACTTACATTAATTGCTACTTCCTTAGGTATTGCAGAAAGAAGAGAAATTAATGAAGCAGTGAATAGGAGAAACGGTTCACAGAAATCATATACTTTTCACGGACGTGATGTGTATGCATTCACTGCAGCAAGACTGGCATCGGGTGCCATTAGTTTTGAGCAAGTGGGAAATTTATTAAGCAATGAAGTAGTTTCGATCCCTTATCAGAAAGCAGTAAAAGAAGGCAATCTGTTGAAGGGAAATATTTCTATATTGGATATTCAATATGGGAATATATGGACCAATATTCCTGCCGAAATGGTGCAGCAAATTGGTTTGAAGTACGGACAAAGTCTGAGCCTTCGCATTTTCCACAAGGGAGTTAAAGTATGGGAGGGACAAGCACCATATTGTGAAACTTTTGGTGCTGTTGCAAAGGGTAAGCCATTAGTTTATTTGAATAGTTTGATGCAATTATCTATTGCATTGAATATGGGAAGCTTTGCAGAAACATTTCATGTAGGTAGCGGAAGCGAATGGAGCATTAGCGCTCAGATAGTTGAGAAAAAATAATCAGCTTTTCTTTTTTGAAAGATAGTAGATTGGGATACCTGCGCATGTAATTATGATTCCGAGTAATGAATTAATAATGGGCGTAGTTCCATGTTGATAATTACTGATATCGGTATAAAGCGTTGAACAAAGAAAGAAAACAACAAATGCCACAAAGCATAAAGGTACTATCGGGTAACCCCAAACCTTATAGACTCTCGGAAAGTCGCGCATTTTTTTACGCAATAAGAATACACCTAAGCCACTCATTCCATAGAAAAACCAACTCACAAAAATCAACATATCAGTAAGCATATCAAAAGAGCCACTGAAGATTAGAACGCAGGTCCATATAGCATTTAAGATCAAAGCATTTCCAGGAGTATTGTATTTTTTTTGAGGCTTCCCCGCCCAGGCAAACCATCGATTTTCTTCACTCATAGCATAGGTAACTCTTGCAGTTGCTAAAACATTACTGTTGGTTGTTCCAAGTGTTGAAAGCATTACCATTGCAGCAATTATTCCGCCACCTATGAGCCCCCAAGTAATGGTAGCTGAATCTGAAGCCACGAATGGCGATATTGCCATTTTATCGATAGGTAAGACATAGATATAGGCAAGGTTGACTAATACATAAATCACAATACAAAAACTTAATCCCAAGAAAAGACTTTTAGGAATATTTTTTTTGGGGTCTTTGATTTCACCAGCAACGAATGTAATATTATTCCATCCGTCATAAGCCCAGAATGCACCCGCAATAGCAGCCATATAAGCACTAATCAATGCCCAACCATGCGGCATGCTTGGCATGGATGTAACAATATTGTGTATACTTCCCTTGCCGGAAAATAAGATCCCCCCAATTAATAAAACAATCGCAATTGCTTTCAAAGAAGTTAGTACTCTTTGTAGAGCACCACTATATGCAACACTTAAATAATTCACAACCGTTAATAGGAGTATTAGTATAACAGTTAAAATTTTTACGCCAAAATTTTCAATCGGATAAATATTTCCGACAAGAGGGATATGTACAACAAAAGCTTTTTCAATTGTTGCGCTGAAATGTGGTAATTCAATAAAGTAGTTGGCATACTGCGAAAACACGTAGGCAATTGATGCATTTCCGGCTGTATTAAAAACAGCAAATGCCGCCCAACCGTATAAAAATGCAAAAGCATCGCCGTACATTTTTTTAAAAAACACATACTGCCCCCCAGTTTCAGGAAACATGGCAGCTACTTCCGCATTACTCAATGCGCCGAATAGAGTAATAATACCAGCAACAATCCAAACACTGATCAATAAAATGGGAGAACCCAATTGTGAAGCCATCAGTGCTGGTTTCATAAAGATCCCTGATCCTATGATTCCACCAATTACTAATGCGATGGTAGTGTTTAGTGATATGCTTCTTTTGAATTCACTCATGCGTTCAAAGATTCGGCAAGTAAAGAATGAAAATGATGGGTACCCTGTTCGCGATGAACTGCATACCTACCGTGTTTATAAAAACGGGAACGAATTCCTTTTTGAACATTCTCTACTACTTCTTCATCTTCTGCTTCAACTGTGGTTAATCCACTTCCAGCACCTTGTTCTAATTTAGATGCGTCATACACAAAACATAGAAAACGAACCTTGGTGGTTGACTCGGTTTGTGGTTCAATGATATTTAGTGAAAGTCCCCAGGGATAAAAATTGAACATCATGTTTGGATATACCCAAAAATAAAAAGCAGCAACCTGCTTTCCATAATACTTACTATTTTCTGGAAGTTCAAAAGACAATACGCCTTCTTTAGCAATTCCTACTTGAAGGTTTGAATATTTAAATGTTTCAGTCGTATAATTTTTAAATTCAATAACCGCGTTCAGTGTAGGGTGCACAAACGGAATATGAAATCCTTCTAAATAGTTTTCGCAATATAATGCCCAGTTGGCATTTACCAAGAATTCATTACTGAGGTCTTTACGATATTCCATTTTGTTTAATGGTAACCAACCAATAATTTCCAGCATCTCTGTAAAAAAATCTGATGCTGGAAATATCGGATTCAAACTAGTAAACAATAGCTTCCCCCATTCGAATAATGGAAGTTGTTTTAAATGATTATTTTCTGGTATAAAATTTTCTACTTCTCCAAATTCCGGCATCGAAATAAAACGGCCATTTAAATGAAATAAACGACCATGATATTTGCACCTTAATTGGTTGCTTTTACAAGCTTCATATGCTAGTAGATTTCCACGATGATTACATACGTTCGACAAACAATGCACAATGTTTTCTTTATCCCTTGTAATCACCAGTGGCTCATCGAGATAATTCTCTAATAAGTTTACAGGTTGTACATCACCCGGCTCTTTTACCTGATCTTTATGACCAACATACTGCCAGCTATTTGCAAATATTTTTTCTTTTGCTAATTCAAAATATTTTGAATCGATATAGAAATCCTTAGCAATTGTTTTAGCCCTAGCAATATTGGGGTCGATGTAAAAACGGGACATGCATCTTATTTCTTTAAAAATAGGAGATTAAAAGCAGATTTCAGTGAGCGATAATTTTCTTGTAAAAAACAAAAAACCTGTTTCTCAATTAATGAATAAATCACAAATGAGAAACAGGATCTTAAAAGTACTCGGGGGTTATATTATTTTGTTAACACCAAAACCTGAAAACTTCCAGCAACCATTTTTGGCCTAGTTCCCTTTGGTGCATCTGCTGCTAAGGCTTCCATATCTGCAGCAGGTAGATATAAATGATGTGATTTTGTATCAATTGTAATAGTACGTGCTGATTTCTTTGTAGTAATTGTTTCAATTACAGCAAAGCTATTGGCATTCTGCTCTTTAACAACAGTAACAGTACCTGCGGAACCATTAGAAGTAAAAATCAAATTAGTAGAAGGGTCAAATGCAGCTCCGTCACAACCTTCACCAATTGGTAATTGTGCAATGATCTTGCCATTTGTTGCATCCATAGCAACCAATAACTTATCGCATGTGGCAAAGAGTCTTTTAGTTTTCAAATCAATCACTAAACCTGTAGGTTCTTCACCAGGGGCTAATGTCCAATGATTCAATACAGTGTATTTAACCATGTCTACTACTACAATTTCATTTTTGTCTTCACTGTTCACGTAGAGTTTGCCATTATTATCGCTCACTGCTGTTTCTGGTTTTCCGCCAACAGGTATTGTAGCAACAACGGTTTCGGTGATTGGGTCAATGATGGTAAGGTCTTTACTTCTACCATTACAGGTAATGATTTTTTTAGAAAACTCATCATACATAATCGCATCTGGATTCTCTCCTGTTTTGATTTGAGAAAGTACTGCAGCAGTTTTTAAATCAAAAACTGTTACCGTATTCAATCTACCATTACTAGTATATCCTTTTCCCAATGACTGATTGAAAGCAATTCCATGAACACCTGTTGTGTTTAAGATCACACCCAAAGAATCTCCTGTGGTTTTATCTAAAATATTTACTTGCGTGCCATGAGACACATATAATCTATTTGAATTTTCATCAACTGCAATATAGTCCCACCCACCTGGGCTTGCTATATGAAAGGTTTTTGAAAGTTTAAAGCCACTCGATTTTTGAGCTGAGACTTGAGAAAGTAATAAAGTCAGAACAGCAATCGCTGATAGTTTAACAATGGAATTTTTCATTTATTTATTTTGTGTTTGGATGGAATAAAATTTAATCTTTTAAGGGTTTATTGCACTCGAACTTAATTAGAGATTTTGTAGCAATTCTGAATCTGGGGCCACCGATTTTTTATTTCGATAAAGTAATCGAATAAGACTAGGTAATACAATTAATAATAGGGGAAGCGCCACTATAAACCCGCCAATAACTGCAATAGCTAGTGGTTGGTGTAATTGGGCTCCGGTTCCGATCCCCAATGCAATGGGCATTAATGCTATGATGGCACCTAAGGCTGTCATTAGTTTTGGTCGCAACCTAGTAGAGATTGAATAGATAATGGCCTCGTCAACATTCTTCGATTGTTTCAACGATTCGCGGAATTGCAGAAAGGTGAAGATGGCATTTTCACCAATGATCCCAACAATCATGATCAATCCAGTATAACTACCCACATTTAAAGCGGTGCCAGTAAAGTATAATCCCATATAACTTCCACTGATACCCAGAACGGCAATCAGAAGAATGATCACGGCAATACTAAAATCTTGAAATAAGAATAAAATCACCCCGAACACCAATAAGCTAGAACTAATTAAAATAATAAGTAATTCTTTGAATGACTGCTGTTGGTCTGCATAAGAACCGCCATATACAATGGCATAACCTTGTGGTAAAACGATATTGGCATTGATCGATTTTTGTATGTCTTTTATAGTGCTACCCAGATCGCGGTTCTCTAATCGGGCTGTAACAACCCCCATTGATTGCAGATCTTCTCTTTGTATTTCTGCATCGCCACTGTTTATTTGTACGCTTGCTAATTGATTAATAGGATGCAATTTTCCATTGGGTAAGAAGATTGGGGTCTTCTCAATATCGGCAACACTAAGGGTTTTACTTCCTGGATAAATGAGACGAAGGTTGCTTAACTGGTCCTTATCATACACTGTTCCAACCAAATTCCCTTCTAAGGATGATTGCATCTGAAATTGCAAATTAGATGCAGTAATGCCATACTGGGCCATGGCACTAAAATTGGGTTCGATATTGATCGAGGGGCCAGCAATCACGATGCCATTAAATACATCTGCAGTGCCTGGCACTTTTTCGATGACCTCCGAAATCTTTTTTGATAAAGCTTGCAGTGTTGCCTGATCGTTACCGAAAACTTTTACTTCAATGGGCTGAACTGAAGTCATTAAATCTCCTAGCATATCTCCTATCACCTGTCCGAAATCAATTCTTAATGCCGGCTGTGTAGCTTCTACTTGTTTACGAATATCGCTAATGACTTCTTCAGTGGTTTTTGTTCTTGATTTTTTTAATTGAATTAAATAATCTCCACGATTGGGTTCAGTAATAAAGAATCCCATTTGGGTTCCGGTTCTTCTACTATATGCTTCTACTTCTGGAACTTTTACGAGTATTTTTTCTACTTCTCTTAATATTCGATCGGTTTCTTCTAAAGAGGTTCCGGGCGGAGAATTATAATCGAATACGATACTACCTTCATCCATTTCTGGCAAGAATCCTGTTTCGAGCTTTGGGTAAATATAATAAACCGAAAATGCCAATGCCCCAATAATCAATAGACTTAAATAGGGTTTTGTAATAAAGAAACCAACCCATTTTTGGTTGTGTATAGGCTGTTCTGTTTTTCTTTTCTTTACTACATTAATATGGCGTGAGAATCGTAAATAAATAACGGGTAATGCGATCCAAGTAACAAAGAATGAGCAGACCAATGTAATGATCATGGTATCGGTCATTACTTTAAAATAGGCACCTGCAACTCCACTCATTAAAACAAAGGGCAGGAATATTACGATGGTACTTAAGGAAGAACCCACCATGGCTGGTAATAAATATTTAAGGGCTTTCTTAACCAATGAGTTTGTTGGCTCTTCTGGATGTTCTTCGTGTGTTCTATGAATTTGTTCAACAACTACAATGGCATCATCAATGATCAAACCAATGGCAGCGGCTAGTGCACCAAGGGTCATGATATTCAGGGTAGCACCGATTGCATATAAACAAATCACGGAAAGACATAAAATAACCGGAATAGTAATGAGAATAACCGTGCTTGCCTTTAGTGAACGAAGGAAAATAATAGCAACGATAATGGCCAATGCTAGTCCAATGAATAAACTATCTGTTACACTCTTAATACTCTCTTTCACAAAATCTGCCTGAATATAAAAGGGTTGTATGCTTACATCTTTCGGAATTATTTTTTTCAGATCTTTTATTTTTTGATCCATCTTCTCACTCAGAGAAATGAGGTTAGCATTGGGTTGTTTGATAACTGCTAATAGAATTCCTTCTCGCCCGTTTGCATTTACCTTAATATATTCTTTTGCTTCTTGAATTTGAACATCGGCAATGTCTTTTAACAAAATAATGCGCTTGCCATTATTGCTCAGTACAATATTGCTTAATTGTTCTTTCGAACTAACAGCAGCATCTGTAACAGTTAGGTATAGTAAACGATAATCAGATAGATATCCGTTCGATTTAATAAAGTTGGTCTGTGCTAAAGCTGAGTTCACAATATCTGGAGTAATGCCCAGTGTACTCATTTTCTGTACATTCAACACCATCCAATATTCTTTCTGTTTACCGCCGATGATGCGTATTTCCGAGACACCTTCTACCTGCGATAGAAAGGGTTTAATTGTGTACATGGCCAATAGCTTCATCTCAATGGGCGACCTGGTTTTACTTTCTAAAGAGAAACCAGTGATCGGTAAGATGGAGGGATTCATTCTTTCTACCGTGATTTGAATATCCGGAGGAAGTGTATTTTTTATTTCATTGATCTTTGATTCGATCCGCTGTTTGCTGATATCGATATTGGCATTCCAGTCCATAAAGGCAGAGATCTCGCAAGAACCCCTACTCGTGGTACTTCTTATTTTTTTTAGATCCGGAACCTGCTTGATGGCATTTTCTAATTGCCGTGTTACAGTGATCATCATTTTCTTAACGGGCTGTTGACCAGCATCTGCGATGATTTTTATTTTCGGAAAAGTAATTTCCGGAAATAATGCCGTTTGCATTTTACTATAGGCAAAAAACCCACCTAGTATAATGATTACTACTAGTACGGTTACCGGATTTTTATAAGCGTTGAAGAAGTTTCGCATGGGAATCATTTTTGAATGATGGTCACTTTAGCAGTATCAGGTAAACCATAATTTCCGGTCAATAAAAATTTATCACCAGGATTCAGCGATGGCGAAATAATTTCTACACTGTTTGCATTCTCAAGTCCTTTTTTGATAGGCACTTTAACTGCGGTAACGCTATCAATAAGTTGCATAACCCAAAATTCGGATTGCGTTTCATCAGTTAATACGGCAGATTTCAAAAGAGAAATAGTATTGGTCTTTGCATTTTTTATCAAGCTAACTTTTGCAATTAAATTTTCAGGAATTTGCTTAACACTATTTACGCTGATTACAAAGCTTTGTGTTTGCGATACCGCATCAACGGTGGGCATTGCATTGCTAACCCTGCCATCTAGGACGGTTCCATCAGGTAACTTTAATTGTAAATTTTGATTGATTGATAAATAGGGTTTCAATTCATAGGGCAGGTCGAGTAGAAATACAAAACTTCTTGTGTCGGTGATCACAGCCATCTGTTCTCCATCCTGCACGTAGTCTCCCGCACGATAATTAATCTGACTGATATAGCCTGTGCCAGGTGCTTTAATGGTAATTACTCCAGAAAAATGTAGGGAGGTATCAAGCTTACTAATGGTATTCCCCAAGCTCTGCGATTCTTTTGTTTTTAAGACGAATAAAAGATCACCCTTATTTACATATTTACCTAATACTGCATTTACTTCAGTCAAGTATCCGGTTGAAGAAGATTTGACATAACTCTTTAAAAGGAAGGCGGAAACAGCATTTAGCTCAACTGTTTCACTTAGGTTCCCTTTAACAGGAGAAGTAATAGTTACTGGAGTACTGATAGCTTCCGTTTTTTCTTCAGCCTTTTCTTCCTTTTTTTCTGGAGCTGGTTTGCAGGCTGATATTAAACAGAAACAGAAGATCAGGGAATAGGCAGTGTTGGCTAGTTTCATAATAATTATTTTCTATTCCAGTAATTGATCTGGTTAATGATTTGTAATTGATTAATGCTATTGAGCGTAATCGTATTTTTTGCATTCATATAATTGCCAATAGCCAAAATATAATCTGCCATATGGGCATCTCCTGTTTCTAGTAGTTTTTGATTAGCTTCTATTAGGGTTTCGGCATATTTAATTTGACTAGTAGATTGCTGTATCAGTTGTTCTGTAGCGTGTAGTTGTTGAAAAAGTTGGGCTATCTGCTGACTATATTGCGTTTTAAAATAGTCGCGGTATTGCTCCCTGCTTTGTTCTGCAATCCCTATTTTATCGTGTTGCATTTTTTTCTGTTTGCCATCATAAATGGGCACAACAATATTTACTCCAATACTAAAACCGAAGTTTTTATAAGCTTCGGCAGAGAAGGAGGTTAAGTAACCACCATCACCATAGAGGTTTACTTTTGGTTTGTAGCGGTATTCAATCAGTGCATCGCTATTTCGGAGTTTTAAACTATCGTTCAGAAACTGCTGATAGAAAATAGAATTTTCTGCTGATGGTAAAACCGATAAATAGATTTCTGGTTTCTTTAATGGAATGGCTGCAGTATCATTAATGCCACATAAATAATTTAGACTAGAGAAATCGTTTTGAAAATTATTTCTAATCTGGCTGATTAGGATTTCCTGTTGTTGCATGGTAACCAAAAAACTGAGGTAGTCTGTTTGGCGATAAGTTCCTTTCTCTGTGAGATTTTTTAAAATATTTTGTTCTTTTTTAAAAAGCTGTAATACTTCTTTATTGAAGTTATACTGCTGATAATTTCCGTAGGCAGAAATATATTGCGCAATGATGGTCTTACGTAAATCCTGCTCGCTAATTTTCCCGAATGTTTTCAAGGATTCGTTCAAGAGCTGAATGGCATCGTGTTGATTTTTGAGATTTTCCTTACTAACAAGTTGTTTGGATACGGTAAGGAGCTGACTAAAATTAGAACCATTGGTAATCGCTCCATCGTATCCCCAACCACCAATAGTTGGTGCATAGCTATTAGAACTAATGCCATTTACCTGTGGCAGATAGCCAGCCAGAATTCGCATACTGTCGATCAGGTTTGATCTTTGCTGATTCTTGAGATCTTTTAATAAGGGACTATTTTCAATTCCTGCTTCAATATAATAGTCCAATGATCTTTCTTGAGAAAAAACAACTAGTTGAAAGAATAGAATAAAAAATAAGAGGCTAATTTTTTTCATCAAGTCAATTTTTATAAGCGAAAATCTATAATAAAATGGTGTGCTTGGTTATTGAATTGATAAGAGATGGAATATCCAGCAGCCTGACAGATTTCTTTAATAATCGACAAGCCTAAACCAGTACCTGTTTCAGATGCTTTATAAAACCTAGTAAAAACCTTTTCAGTATCTAAACTGCCAGCACTAGCTGTATTAGAAATACTGCAGGACTGATAATTAAGTAAAATTGAAATAGCACCTCCATTTGCAGTATTTCGAATAGCGTTATTGAGAAGATTGCTGATTAAAATCTCAGCCAGGTGTTGGTGTAGTGATAATTCGAAATCAGATGCGTTGATTTGGAGGTTGATTTGTTTTGCCTCAAATAATTCTTTTCTCTCCTCTATTTTTTGCTCGAAGATCGATTTCAAATGAATTGATTCATTAAGTACAAACTGTTTATTCTCGAGTTTGGTAAGTAATAAAAGTGATTGATGCAATTTAGAAAGTTTTAGGCAGGCGTCTTCGATAGAAAGTAATTGTTGCATCATTTGTTCTTTGCCTTCAGCATATTGATATAATGATTCAACTTTTGACCGAATGATCGCAAGAGGTGTTTGCATTTCGTGAGAAGCATTTTCTGTGAATGAGCGAAGTGCAAAAAAATCTTTATGAATCCGCTCGGTCATACTATTCAAACTTTCATTCAATAAGTTTATTTCATCGATCGGTTCTTTACTAAGTGTAAGTGCTTGCTGATGGGCAGCATAGTCTTTGATATTATGAATGGTATTATAAAAGGGCTTCCAGATTGAATTAATCAATCTGCGGTTAATAAGATAATTAAAAAGCAGGATCATAGCTACCATGCTTATTGTGACAAGGATAATAAGTTTTAGTAAATCTTCTGTTTCTGTTTCCGATTTATTTACTGTAACTAAATAGCCTTGTTGGTTTACATTTATAGTAAAGCTTAGCTGGCGAATATATTCTTGCTCATTCTCGGCTTTATTATAAACCGGAATGTTTTTCGTGAATGTTTTGTTTTCTAATTGATTCGTTTTTGCAACTATAATCCATTGTTCTTTGGTGTTCTGAATTTCTGGCAATTGTTGATGTGCCTGTACATATTCAGTAATTTCTTGTCTTTCAGAATTCAACGAGGCATCGAGCTGACGAATGAGCACATAGTCTAAAACAAAATAGAACGCCACACTTCCCGCTAAGAAAATAAAAATGGTAGCAGTAATATTAATGCGATTATATTTTGTAAATAGTTTCATACGATTTGCATTTTATATCCTTCACCATAAATCGAGCGAATACAATCTTCACTTCCGGCCGCTACCATTTTTTTGCGTAGGTTTTTAATGTGTGCATAAATGAAGTCGTAGTTATCAGGAAAATCCATATCGTCGCCCCATAAGTGTTGTGCAATAGCATTTTTTGATAAGACCCTGTTTTTATTGATGGCCAGATACAGCAGTAGTTGGTATTCCTTTTGCGTTAATTCCAATTCTTTGCCATCTACCGTAACTAATTTTCCTTGAACATCGATGCTAATATTGCCAAGAACCATTTGTGATTTACCCTGAAAACTTTTTCGTCTGATGATAGCTGCAATGCGGACGGCTAATTCAGAAAGGTGGAAAGGTTTTGCTAAATAATCATCGGCTCCCATTTCAATTCCAGAGATCTTGTCTTCTAATTCACCTTTAGCAGAAATGATAATTACTCCTTCTGATTTATTATTTTGTTTGAGGTTTCTGAGAAGATCAAGGCCAGAACCGCCAGGAAGCATGATGTCTAATATGATACAATCATAGTCGTACAATTCAATTTTTTCCAAAGCATCTCGATAATTAGAGGCTGTCTCACATAGGTATGCACTAGTTGTCAAAAAATCAACCATGCTTTGTTTTAAGGAAATTTCGTCTTCTATGATGAGCAGTTTCAATCTGGCTTTTTTACAAAATACCACATAAAATCTGTAGTAAATCTGAAAAAACGGTTCCCATCTTTAAGGAATCGCTAAGGTTTACATTATTTAGAAAATGGACCCATATATTATGTAACTTTTACGCGAAAAATGCAATATGTTATTAAGTCATAAACAAAGATCTGATAGGTTCTTACTTGTGTTGTTGGTTATGTTGTTAGCAAACTTTGCTAATAGTCAGGTAGCTAAGAAAAAAGTTGTTTTCGTAATTGCAGATGGCATTCCAGCAGACATCATTGAGCGGGTTGCAAAGCCCCATATGGATTTGATCATTCAGGCAGGTGCTTATAAAAGGGCTTATGTGGGTGGTATTAAAGGAACTTATAACCAAACCCCAACCATTTCTGCACCTGGATATAATAATTTATTAACCGGCGTATGGGCCAATAAACATAATGTATTCAATAATGATATCAAGGCGCCTAATTATCATTATTGGTCCATTTTCAGATACCTAAAGAATCAGCAACCCTCTTTGAAGACAGCAGTATTTTCAAGTTGGATCGACAATCGAACCAAACTAGTTGGGGAGGGTTTACCTGAAACAGGTGGTTATAAAGTGGATTATGCTTTTGATGGATACGAGTTAGATACGCTCAGATTTCCGCATGATAAAAAAGGAGAATATCTGCATCAGATCGACTTACAGGTGGTTCATAAAGCCGATAGTGTGATTCGTAAATCTGCTCCTGATCTATCCTGGATCTATCTCGAATATACGGATGAAGTGGGTCATATTTATGGTAATGGCGCGATAATGGACCAAGCAGTAAACTATTTGGATGAGCAGATGGGAAGCATCTACAGTGCAATCGAATACAGGAAAAAGAATTTTGGAGAAGATTGGTTACTGGTGATTACAACTGACCATGGAAGGGATGCAAAAAATGGAATGAATCATGGCGGACAGTCAGACCGTGAAAGAACCACTTGGTTGGTTACTAATTATCCAAAGCTCAATGAATATTTTAAACAGTTCAATCCAGCGATCGTTGATATTCTTCCAAGCATTACTTCATTTATGCAGTTGGAGATGCCAAAAGAAAATCAAGAAGAATTAGATGGCGTATCAATGATTGGGAAAGTTTCCTTAGCAAATGCAAGGGCATCAGTAAAGAACGATTCACTCTGGGTAAGCTGGAATTCTTTTGAAAAAGAGAGTAAATTAAAGATTTCTATTACTTACACCGATGCATTTAAAAAGGGCGCAGTGGATGTCTACACATACGTTACAACAGTACCGATAGCAGATAATGCTGTTGTAATTCCAATCAATAAACTTTTATCAGGAAAGGCTAAAATTCTATTGGAAACCAAGCACAACAAGGTAAATACCGTAGTTTCTCTACCAGAAAAGAACAATCGTTAGTATACGTTGATGAAATTAAACAACTCTTTAATTGTTTTTTAATAAATAGGGTCTTTTATCATTTAAATAACCTTTTAGATGCATCCAATTCGGATTAATCTAGCTCTATTTGTAATGGATGGGATGATGCATTCTTTCTGAATAGTTTAGAAAGCCATGGAGCAAAAGCATGTTATAAAGAAATCAATTCTTTTAATGGGTAACAACTTTGAAATAAGTGTTGTTGCAAGCAATGAAGCATGGGCTTTCGAAAAGATTGAATTAGCGATAAAGGAATTACAGAGAATTGAAAAGCTGTTGACTACTTATAATGATCAAAGTGAAACAAATCAGATTAATCTGAATGCAGGAATCAAACCTGTAATGGTTTCTTTAGAGACCCTTCAGTTGATACAGCGTTCGATACGTATTTCTGAGATAACACAAGGCGCATTTGATATTAGCTATGGTTCAGTTGATAAGAGTCTTTGGAATTTTGATACTAAGATGACTTCTCTTCCAGATGCAGCAACTGCAAAGAAGATGGTTCGTTTGATTAACTATAGAAATATTGAGATCAATGTTTCGGATAGTACCGTTTTCTTGCGTGAGAAAGGAATGCGCATTGGTTTTGGAGGAATCGGAAAAGGATATGCTGCAGAACGTGCAAAATATATTCTGAAAAATGAATCTATGGAAGCGGGTATTGTGAATGCATCAGGCGATTTAACAACATGGGGTTTGCAACCTGACGGAACAGCATGGACAATTGGTATTGTGCATCCGAATTTTGCAGACACTATATTTTCTTATATGAATGTTACTGATATGGCTGTTGCTACTTCGGGTAATTATGAGAAATTTATTATGATTGGAGGAAAAAAATATTCACACACCATTAATCCTAGAACGGGCCTTCCTGTAACTGGCATTAAGAGTGTTACGATAATTTCTCCCAATGCAGAAATAGCTGATGCAATGGCAACACCTGTAACAATAATGGGAATTGAAGCAGGTTTAGCCATGATTAATCAAATAAAACAAATTGAAGCGATTATTATTGATGATGATAATAATTTATATACTTCTAGCAATTTACATTTTAAATAAAGCAACCATGAAAAAAAAATCCCCTTTGTTCCTGGCCATTGCTGCTCTTGGTTTTGTTCTTGTGTTCGATTCCTGTGTTCAGGTAAAAGAATATCAAAAAAACAAATTGAATGATGCAGACATGGTATTATCAAGTAGGAAATCACAGAAAAATGAATTGAATTTCCAGACCTATCGAGAAGGTTCTGCTGGAGCCAACGGTGGAAAAACTGGTGGTGGATGTGGATGTAATTAAATCAATTCAATCATTTAAGTTGTAAGGATGAAAAAATTAAGTTTAACTGTTATAGGACTATATGCACTATTTCTAAATGCGTTTTCGCAATACGGTGCGCAGGATACTGTGATTTACAAAACAAAGCCTCTGGCATTGGAAGAAGTAAACTTAGTATCTAGTTATTATTCGCAAAACGGGAATCACTCAGCTATTACTGGTGGAATCGGGAATGAGCATGTAGTTGATTTTGCAAATGGACTAGATTTAAAATTTGTAGGATGGGATCAGAGTCATAATAAACATAGCATCACTGCTGGCTTAGGATTTGATCATCATACTTCTGCATCATCAGCATATGTGTCAAGTACTGGAGCTTCTAAAACTGGTGGAACAAGGGTATACCCTTCTTTAGATTGGACAGTAGAAACTGATAAAGGCAATTCATTTGGATTTGGTGCATACTATTCAACAGAGTATAACTATCAATCCATGGGAGTAGATTTTCATTTTACAAAGAAGTTCAATAGCAATTCTGAGTTTAGTGCAAAGTTCAGTGGTTATTTAGACAAGGTTAAAATGATTTATCCTTCTGAGCTGATACCAAAGTCACCAATTGTTACAACAACACCAACTTATTATACTACTGCTAGTGGCAGAAGATATTTATCAGGGGGAGGAAATTATGGTGGTGACGATATTAGTATCCCAAGTAGTCCAAGAAATACTTTTACAGCATCTTTATCTTATGCGCAAGTAATCAACACAAGTTTACAAGCAAGTTTGATGTTGGATCTGGTTTCACAATCTGGATATTTAGGTTTGCCTTTTCACAGAGTATATTTCAATGATGGAACAGCTCATGTTGAAAATCTACCCTCAAGTCGTTTTAAAATACCTGTTGGATTTCGACTAAATGCATTTGTAAGCGATCAGGTTGTAATTCGCTCTTATTTTAGGTATTATCAAGATGATTGGGGAATTAGTTCTGAAACGGCCGACATAGAAATTCCTATCAAGCTCTCTCAGTTCTTTTCTGTTTCACCATTCTATCGATACTATACACAAACAGCCAGTAAATATTTTGGTACCTATATGACGCATACAGCTGCAGATACTTATTATAGTAGTAATTATAGCTTAGCAGAATTGTCGAGTCATTTTATTGGCCTTGGTATGCATACCGCACCTCCTAAAGGGGTGTTGAATAATCAACATTTTAGTAGCTTGGATATTCGGTATGGACATTATACACAATCGACCGACTTGAATTCGAATATTATCACTTTCGATTTCACATTTAAATAGTAACAAGCAATTAAAAAATCCCGTCCCAAGAAATTAGGACGGGATTTTTTTTACACAAAGAGGCTGAACCACTTCAACCTCTTTGTAAAACCACTACGCTAATCAAAACTAAACTAAACTAAACTTGCTCAAAAGTTCAATTGATAAGAGAAAGTTTTGCTGTTACTATTTAGCAAAACATATCCTATAATTTCTTAGATATAAATAACGATTGTTTCCTTTTTCTGCTGATTTGTAATGCCATTCATTTTTTTGACATAGGGCGAGCCAGATGGACTAAGACTTAATTCCGCCGTTAAATCGTTCATTGGAATTCGAGCGATTAAAAACGAATTTTTAATCAAACTCTTTAAGAATTGAAATAAGTCGCTCTGAGGTTGCTTTTGATAGCTATTAAAAGAATGAATTTGCATATAATTATTTAGGGGTTGACAGGTTGATTGATTGATCGATTTAGTTATACAAAGCAACTCATTCAGCAAAGCCTGTACAATCGCGTAAACTTGAAATATTATGTAGTAATGCAACTACTTTTCAAAACTTGGCCTTAAATTGTATTGCAATTAGAACGTCTATGGAATTTTTGAAGAGTATCAATGAGGCGGAACTTTCTGGAGTATTGTTCAAGAACCTGAATCTGAAAAAGAATATTATTCAGTATTTAGATAAACACGGACAGGCTACCATCTCTGAAATAGGGAAGGAATTAAAACTAAGTACCCCAAAAATCATTAGTACAATTAATGAATTGATCGAAGAGAAGATACTCAACGATAATGGTAAGATCGAATCAACTGGGGGTAGGAGAGCGAATTTATTCGGACTAGCTCCTTCCTCTGTATTTTTTATGGGTGTGGAAGTTTCAAAATATCATATCAGCATTGGCTTGATGGATCTTAATAAAAATATGTTTAAGGAGCCGAGTAATATTCCATTTAAACTTAAAAATTCACAGGATTCATTAGAAAATCTAATAAGTATCATTAATGAGTTTATTGTTTCTTCGGGATTACCAAAATCAAAAATCCTAAGAATTGGCATCAATCTCACTGGAAGGATTAATCAGGTAACCGGACACAATTATAATTATTTTCAATTCATGCATTTGCCTATTAGCGAGATCATTGAAAAAGCTACTGGTATTAAAACGCATATCGATAACGATTCAAGGGCAATGGCATTTGCAGAATATTGCTCGGGGGTGGTAGAAAAGGAAAAGAATATTTTGTTCATCAATCTAGATTATGGCATTGGAGTTGGCATCATCATTAATGGAGAAATCTATTATGGGAAGTCGGGATTCTCAGGTGAGTTCGGGCATAATCCAATTTATGATAATGAAATGATTTGTCAGTGTGGTAAGAAAGGATGTTTAGAAACTGAAGCTTCTGGTTTTGCAGTTGTAAGAACTGTGCAGGAAAAATTAAGGGCTGGCGTTGGATCAATTCTACAACGCGATTATAAAAAAATTGAGGAGATCACACTTGAAGAAATAGTTTCTGCCTGTAATCAGGATGATACACTTGCCATAGAATGTGTAGCTGCAGTAGGAGAAAAACTAGGAAAAGCCGTAGCCTCGCTGATCAATATATTTAATCCTGAATTAGTAATCCTAGGAGGCTTGTTGTCAACCACAAACGAATATATCCGCCTACCCATTAAGAGTTCGCTCAATAAATTTTCATCCAGTTTAGTGAATAATGATACTCAATTAAAAACATCTAAATTGGGTTTAGCCGCTGGTGTGATGGGGGCCTGCTTGTTAGTAAGAAGAGCTATTTTTTCTGTAAAATAGGCAAACATTCAAAATGTGGTAAGCACTTGAACGTTTTTGATAAAAAAAAAGCAGGAATCCCTTCCTGCTTTACCCTTGACCAACATAAATAAAATCTTTCTATTTCTGTACTACTATTTTTTTAGGGAAATACTTTGCAGCATCACCTTCAATGGATAAGATATATACGTTTGTGCTGATTGATTGATTCAATTCAACTGAAACATTATTGTCGCCTTTCACTGTGTTTACCATTTGGCTAAACATTAGTCTACCACTATTTGCATCAGTAACTTTTAATGTTACCAGACTGGTGTTATCGGCTTTAAAGCTTGCAACAAACTTACCCTTTGAAGGATTAGGATATAGTTGTACATCTTTTGTTTCGATAGTGTTAGAAACAGATACGATGTTTTTACTAAAGGCAACTTTACTAATAGAGGCATTGATGCTTGTTGAAGCTGTATTGCCAGTTTCTAAAGCGAAAATGATGGTTGTAATATCATTTGCAGCGAATGCACTTGTATTATTTGTTGATTTAAAATCACTCAAATTAATTGTGTATTCTTTAGTTGCTGAAGTTACAGGTAAGTAATAGCTGAATTGATCGGCCCAATTAGTTACGCCAGCTTTTACCAAAGTAACACGCATATTTGCACCCGTTGCGTTGGCAGTAAACCTCAAGGTTTTGAAAGCCGACAAATCTTGTTCAGCTCCACCGCCTTTTAGCAATTTATAAACAGTAACAAAATCGCTTGTTGTAGCTTCCACTGCAACATTACGGAACACTGGAAGATCATCCTTAGAAAGTGCTGTTATATTAGTATCGTTAGTAACGTTATAAGATTTTATAACGGTTGTGTTTTTGTTGTAATCAATATTCCAACTTCCATCTGCCATAAATACAACATCTTGTAATTTGTTATTTAAAAACAAACTGATGGTTGCTTCGAATGCATCACTAACTGGAATTGTTGCAGTTGATTTGCTGTTTGCAGAAACGGATACTGGAACATTTCTAGTTGTAGTAATAGTAGATTTTTCAGATAATCTTTCTTCGATTTGAAAATATCCTGTTGCAGCAGCAGTTGTATTATTAATGCTGAAGTTTAAATTAGTTCCTTCTCTTTTACCAGCAACAATATATGTTTTTGGTAATGCCGCACCCTGATTCAAAACTTGAACAGGCATAATTGCATTCAATTTATTAAGCACATCCAAAGTCATATCAACTGCATAAGTAGGAGTAGATCCCCAAACCTGGTAGTTGTATAAAGTTTCATCTGCTGTGTAATCTTTATTTAACCAATTAGATTGGAAGCTAAAGCTATTTCTTGCAGCACTTTTTCCTACAGAAAAACTAATTGAATATTCAATATTACCTGTTGGTTGTAACAAAGCATAGCGAACAAAATTCAATCCATTTAAACTGATATTATCCATGCTTAATAGTTCAGCACCTTTTAAACGATCACAGATTGCTTTAGTGTGGTCGTATACCTGGTTTAAAGTTTTTGTTGCGAATGCTACAGCTCTACAATCATTATTGAGGGTAAAGTCAACTGAACGAACGTCTACCGCATTAGTGATAGTAGTGATATCTGTAGCAGTGCTAATAAAGGCAGTGTAACCACTGTCTAAAATACTAGTTGGCATGATATCAGCCAATGTTATAGTACTAGTTCCGCCAACCCCTGTTACAGCATTTCGTATCGTATTATTAAGTCTTGGAAGTTGCGCATAGTCAACTGGTCCCTGAAGACTGTTGATTGCATTGGTATAAACTCTTTTAGATACTGCGGTACCTAAGCTTTTGCTTTCTAATCCCCCAGTGTGTCCTGAATTACAATCTTTACCATCTTTAGTTAAATCTGGAATACTATCCTTGTGATCAACATTCTCTGGTTTGTCTACTGTGGCATAAAATAGTAAGTCGTTAAAATCCTGATCACTACCATAACCATCACGACGAATATCTTCCATACCTATTACATAACGCTTAGTTGCTGCATCAAAAAGTGTCACACAATGTCTTTTTAAATCTGCGGCAGCCTCTGGATTGAAACGGCTATCAGAAAAAATCTTCCATCTTCCTGCTCCAACTTTATTACCCGCATTATCCCAACCATCAGCTACTAAAACAAATCCAATAGTGGTATTTGCTGGAAAATTTCCAAGGTATACCTTATCACCAGGATTTAAACTACCACCAAATCCGGACTTAGAAGCATTTGGAAAAATGATCTTAATCTGTGATTCAGTAGGTGCATTAACAGGCGGAGTATTAGTTGGATATGTGTAATATCCCAATGCGTTATGATAGGCAGCTCCTTCATCTACAAAGCTGATCCAAACATCAGAACTTGCAGTTAATGAAATTACTTCAGGACGTCCTGTTGTAATCAATCCAGGGTTATAAACAGGAACTGAACGATATTCTGGAAGGGTAGCTGTGATATCTGCACGAAAACTAGCAGATACAACATCAGATGGATTCACCAAATTATTTGGTTTACCATCCCAATTATATGGACTAACATACTGATACTGAGCAAAAATTGCAGAGTAGCTAAGCGTTAAAATGGCCAGTAAGTAGACTTTAAGTAAAAAATTTTTCATGTTGGATGGGTTGAGAGAAAATGCATTCTCTTTGTTAGGTTGACTTAGCTATTAAATCTTTACAAAATTCTTCCCTAAAATCTGCCTGTCTTGTAAGGCTATCCTTTTATAAAATGTAGTAGTTGAACCACATGTTATAAAGACGATTTTAATTTTAATGCTTGCGATAAATTCAAGAGCATAGTCAAACGAATAGAACAAAAATATAATGTTGCCTTACCTACAGAAATACTAACTACTTTGTATTTTTAGGTGTTATTGATGGTTTTCTAACTAATTAGACTAATAAATAGGGAGTACTTACGTATATGCTATTTTAATAAATCGATTATCTTCTCAAGTACTTATCTTTATGTACAAAGTAGTTTGTACATTTAAAGAGCAACTTTTAATAGGTTTAACAATGCTAATCTCTGAAATCGCAAAAATTAGAATAATGCTGGCTGATGACCATCCATTATTTATTGAAGGTTTGTCTATGATGCTTCGTCGGGAACCTGACTTTGAGCTCTGTGGAATTGCAAATAATGGAAGGGAGGTTTTAGAAATGCTCCCTACTACACACCCTGATTTAATTTTATTGGATATTAATATGCCGAAGATGAATGGACTTGAAACAATCAAGTACATCAAGCAGTCTTATCCTAATGTTAAAATTGTAATGCTTTCTGGATATTTTGACGACGCCATTATTAAAGAAGCAAAGGCGAAAGGAGCAAACGGTTATCTTTTAAAAAGTAGTCAGAAGGACGAATTGATTCAAACCATTAAAATGGTGTATTCTGGTGCTGTATTTACAACTCCCCAGCCGGATGAGCCAACTCACGGTGAATTTTTACAGAATGATAAATTCTTAGCCCAATTCAACCTTACCAAAAGGGAAAGAGAACTTATTCAGTTGATAAAAAATGGAATGACCAACCAAGATATTGCCCAAAATCTTCATTTAAGTGTTTACACGGTTGAAACGCATCGGAAAAATATCATGCAAAAATTAAAACTGAATTCCCCTGGTGCACTGATGAAATTTATCATCGAAAATCAGATCTAATTTAATCAACTTTTACAACAGCAGTTCTAACTCCAATTCCAGATTCGTTGAAAGCTTCTATTTGGAAATAATAAGGCCGATCTTTTTCCATAGCCGAGAAATAATACTCATTGGCTCCCAAAACCATCATGCTGGTATATAATTTATCTGGTGTTATTCCCGTATAAATCATATAACCAGTAGCTTTCTCATTCACCTGCCATTTTAGCCAAGAATTTCTTCGTTCTGTATCGCCTCTTAGTACTACAAAATGCTGCACTGCATCTGGTTTAGTTCCCTTTGCTTTCCCAAAAACTCGCAAGCCGCTGATCGCAAACTTTCCAGATGGCATATGAATGTTTTCGATTTTAATAAATCTAGTTTCGACTGGTTTTTCGAATGTGAGATATTCGTGTGGAACATCAGTTTTATTATTACTCTTATCTATTAAGATGGTCCATATTTTTCCATCAATCGAACCATATAATTTGTATTGATGGTATAATCCTGCAACCTTACCCATGGTTTCTGCATCCTGATCGGCATAGTTCATTTGAATAGCATTGACAGTACTAATAGCACCTAAGTCTGATTCGATCCATTCACCTTTATTGCCTGTTGCGGCACTCCAATAGGTTTTAATATTTTCATCATTAGCTAAGTTCGCATGGAACCCGCCGAGGGTTGAAGAAACGCGAATGGGTTTATTATAATTTAAAAGCATCCAGCCTGTAAACTGACTCTCACTATGATCTGCCTTTGCATTTGGAATAAAGTGCGGATAATCGCCATAAGCAGTATTGGTAGAAAGTATTCCGTCTTTGTCTATCTGTGCCGGCCAAATACCGATGCGGCGTTCAAAATTATTTTTTGTAGCAACTACAATTGTTGAAACATGCCACCACTGTTTGAATAGATCTTGATATGTTGCACCATGTCCCGCACCATTTGCGAAACCGCCAGGCTTATAAGAGAAAGGATTATGTGATTGATACGTGAATGGTCCGAGTGCATGATCTGCCGTATACACACCATCGCCATAACCACTAAATTCTGTTCCCGGTGCACCATATTGCAAATAATATTTTCCATTGTATTTGTTCATCCAGGAACCTTCGATAAATGGATTCAAGAATGTATTATCGTGATACTCTCCAAATCTTTCCCAACCATGGATCTTATCATTGAGTTTTAAAAGCGCTTTCCTTTCACCAATAGGTTGAAATGTTTTGCGATCGATCTCTTGTCCGTATGTAGGATAAAAATTACTAGAACCAAAATAGATATACAAGCGATTATCCTCATCCAGAAAAAATCCGGGATCCCATGCACCCACTTGAAAAGAATCAACGGCTTCTTTCCATTCGTCTTTCTGCGGATTAGTACTCATCCAAAGTGGAAAATTCTTTTCATATGTTGAACCGATTACTAGAAGCGTGTCACCTAAGACCAGTGTTGCTGGTGCACATAATTCATCGTACACTTTATTCCAAGGCTTCAAAAATTTACGCGGAACAAAATTCCATTTTACCATATCTGGGCTCCACCAATAACCCCACTGATTCGTAGAGAACAAATAATAATTTCCTTTAAAAACTGTAATCACTGGATCTGCAGTAGCTCGATGTTTACCTTGTTCTACAAAATTTGGGATCGGACAGTAACCATAATCTATATTGATTGGGTTGCAATATGTTTTGGTTTGTGCATTGCTAGCATGATGCAATAGCAATGCAAGAAGTAGGCAAGTCAACAATCGCATAAAGAAAATTTTAAAAATGAATCAACTTTTCAAGTTCGTTTATTTTTTTTTGAATTTCGTTTATTTTTTAACTGGGTTCATCACTGTTTTTTCTCGAATCGTTTTCAATATTTTATCCTTCGAATAATAGGCCGGAAAATATTGATCATTGGCCCAAATTGGGAAAAGGTTTCTATAGAATTCACTTTTGTAATCGGCGGACTGACCCGGGGTATTGATCATCACCGCATCATCCCAATTACCTGTATCAGCAATAAAACGAAAGCTTGCACCACTTAACTGATTGTCGGCTCCACCTGTAGAACAAGCTGTGTAGCTATTGCCGCCTCTAGGTAGGGAACCAAGATTTAGTTGATCTCTCAGGGGTTTATTTACAATACTATTTAATGGATGTGTGAAGCTGGTATGTTTAAATTTCTCCTGACCGTATTGCCAATACTGAATATTTCCTCCTAATTTTTTTTCTAACTCCTCGATCGCATTTTCAAAACTTATTTTCAGAAAGGCATCTCTTCCTTTAATGCTGTCTGCTCCGAATTTACGATCTGGATTTTCTAGCCAGCCAATTAATTTCGACAATTGAATACTCACTAAACCCTTGATATTTTCTGGGATAAATTGTTTAGCTGCTTGCTTCATCAATTCTCTTTCCCAGATCGCATAAATTGATGCAGCGATACTTTGTTTGTCTAACACATCATTCCAATTCTTTAATTGCGCGATGGATTGATTAGTTAGCGATTTATCAAAACTAATTGGCAATAGAAGGGGAACAAGACTGCGAGCAGGCAAAGAAAGATAATCAGTTTGCAGTGATTGCATTTTTGCAATGGTCATTTTATTATCCTTCGATAAAACTTCATTGATCCGGTTGCCTCTGAATGGATCTGCCCAGGTATATCCTACTGCATCCCAATGGGTATAATCATTTGCAGTTACGTTCTGATTAGCAGTAGCAAGAAAACCCTTTGCAGGATTCAATTGATGCGGTCTTTCTTTGATCGGTAAATAACCCTGCCATTCATATCTGCCATCGCCGGGAACCGGAACGAGTCCGCTGAAATTTTTTCGAATAGGAATGATGCCAACAGTTTGCCATCCGATATTTCCTGCTGTGTCTGCCCAGATCATATTCTCACCTGGGATATGACTATAACTACAAGCATCTCTAAAACTCTCCCAGTCCTTTGCCTGATCAATTCTTAAGGATGCCATATAAGGAGCACCACCAGGTTCAAGCCAGGCACATTTTACTGCATATGCTTTGTGGTGAATAGAGTCGATATATGTTACTGGTCCGTGTACAGTGTATCTTAAGGTTAGCAGTTCGGGTTGACTGTTTTTCACCGCTATTTTTTCCTGAATCGTTTTCATTGTTTCCCAATGACCCTTGTAAAAATATTGGGATAAATTTTTTGGATTTAAATCATACACATACAAGTCTTCTCCATCGGATTCGTAAATGGTTAAACCCCATGCGCCAGCTTGGTTATGTCCGATCGAGATACCTGGAATTTCTGGTTCACCACCACCAATCACATTCCATCCGGGTGCCACCAAGTGTACCATATAACGTAAAGAAGGAAGGGCAATTTTTCGATGTGGATCGTTAGCTAGCATTGAATGACCGCTAGCGGTTCTATTACCACTCACGATCCAGTTATTTGATCCTTCTATACCGTGTTCAAAAGTGGGAGAATAGTTATTGGGAATGGATTGATTCAATAAATTCATCACTGCATCAGGATCTTCTTCTGCCATATTTATATCGCCAGCTTCAAATACAATATCTTTTCTGTAAGCATTATAGAGTTCTAGAATATTATCGTTCAATAATTTTTGATCGATGGCAGAATCGATATGCAAATCAGGATCTTTCGGATGAAACCACATCAGTTCTTTTACTTTCTTTGCTCCTGCTTTTGATACTGCTTTTCCAATACTCAATTCCTCTGTAATATTTCCCAGTAAGCCCTGATGCCTTGAAATAACTACATCGGGTGTCCATCTAACAGGTAATATTTTCAGCAACTTAAATTCAATGGGGAGTAATGCTGGATGCGATAAAACTTCTGCTATATAACTATTAACGCCATCTGTATAAGCATTAATAATAGCTTCACCTTGGGGATGATAATGATTGAGCTCTGTTTTCAAATCGCCTCTGTATTTGAATAGTCGGGTACCGATATCTCTTTTCAATTCTCTTGCACCTAAAATTTCTGCAACTGTTCCAGTAGCCTGCCTGCGCCAAACTTCAAACTGAAAGAGTCGGTCCTTCGCAGCACAATACCCTTGCGCAAAAAATAGATCATGCTGGTTCTGCGCATAAATATGATTTACGCCCCATTGGTCTCTCAATACTTCAACAGAAGCATTCAAACCCTTTAGGGATAATGTTTTTTGGGACTGTGCTGTTCCGTTCAAAAATAAAATGCAGAAAAAAAATGAAATCGTAAATAGTTTCGAAGCAATGGACATATGGTAGCCGGGATTGAATCAGGAAGATAACGATTATCCAATAAATTTTCTTTTGCCAATAGAATGACCTAAATTTCTTATTCAATCAATGCCATATGACTACTAAGAACAATTCAATAAGTCGCCGTTCTTTTGTACAGACTACAGTAAAAGCCGCAATCGGCTTTACCATCATTCCACGTTTTGTAATGGGCAGAGGATATCTTGCTCCGAGCGATCGCATCAGCCTTGGATATATTGGAACAGGTAAACAATCCAAGAGCCTGATCAATAGTTTTAGATCGATTACGCAAGCTGTTGCTGGAGCTGATGTAGATTCACAGAAACTAACGGCCTTCCAAAAAATTGCAGAGAAGATCCATGCCGACGCCGCGCAAAAGGGCGAATACAAAGGCTTTAAAGGGTACAGCGATTTTAGAGAGTTGTTAGATAGAAAAGATATTGATGCAGTTGTAATTGCTACCCCAGATCATTGGCATGCAGTAATGACGGTAATGGCAGCCAATGCGGGTAAACATATCTACGTTGAAAAACCAATGGCACATTCCATTGAAGAAGGAAGAGCTATGGTAAATGCTGTTCATAAAAACAAAGTGATTTTGCAAGTAGGTAGTATGCAAAGATCATGGAAAAATTTCCTACAGGCTTCTGAACTGGTCCGCAATGGATATATCGGAAACATCAAAGAAGTATTGGTGAACGTAGGAGATCCGAGTATTGCTTATAATCTGACACCGATGTCAACTCCGCCTAATTTAGATTGGGAAGGTTGGGTTGGTCCAGCAGTATTCAATCCTTATCATTCAGAATTATCTCCACCAGTTGAACTAGATATCTATCCTAATTGGCGTAAATATAAAGACTATGGAGGTGGTGGCGTGAGCGATTGGGGTGCACATATGTTCGACATTGCACAGTGGGCATTGGGAATGGATCAGTCAGGTCCTGTTTCATTCAATCCACCAAAAGGAAATGAATTGAAGGGATTAGAAATGATTTATGCGAATGGTATTGTGATGAAGCATGTTGATTTTGGAAGAGGGTTAGGCGTACGCTTTATTGGCGAAAAGGGAACTATTGATATTTCAAGAGAATACTTAGATAGTAATCCTAAGAATATATCAACTGCAACTATTCAACCAAATGAGATCAGATTAAATAATAGCGCCAATCATTATCAGAATTGGTTAGATGGCATTAAAACAGGTGTTCAACCTATCTGCGATGTGGAGACTGGACATAGAACTAGTTCGGTATGTTGCCTAGCAAATATTGCTTATCAAACAAGAAGAAATTTGGAGTGGGACCCGATCAAAGAACAATTCAAAAATGATGCGGAAGCAAACAAATTAGCTAAGGCAAAAATTAGGGGGGCTTGGAAGCTGAAATAAGAAGAAGATAAAAGATAAAAGATAAAAGTGAAGAGTGAAGAGTGAAGAGTGAAGAGTGAAGAGTGAAGAGTGAAGAGTGAAGAGTGAAGAGTGAAGAGTGAAGAGTGAAGAGTGAAGAGTGAAGAGTGAAGAGTG
>CAIJLK010000266.1 GCA_903821465.1 uncultured Bacteroidota bacterium
AGATAAAAAAGGCCATCAAGCACTAACTTGATGGCCTTTTAATTTTTTTTCACTCTTCACTCTTCACTCTTCACTCTTCACTCTTCACTTTTATCTTTTATCTTTTATCTCTTATCTCTTATCTATTCACTTTCTTCTTTCTTGTTCGAAGCAAATAACTCGTCTGTTAAACCCGCATCTTCCAAATCGGCTTGGCGGTGTTCGTTCCACTCTACAATAAAATTATTACGACCTTCCCCAATCATCATTTTCATAAATTTCTGTTGGGTCAATTCTAAGATAGATAGGAATAAAAAAATGGCGTGGATACGATCTTCCGCTGGTTCAAATATTTTCTCGAAAGCAACTGTTTTTTCTTTCATTACAAAGCCCAACATATAATCTCTACAGCCCTCCATGGTGTGGTTATAACGAACAACTGTATGGACTGGTCTATTCTGTCGTTCTTGCACACGAAGCATCACTTTTTCAAAAGCCTTCATCAGTTTGAACAAAGTAATATTCTGTATTTCTGTTCCTTCAGAAGACTCTTCCCCAATTTGTGAGATTTCTCTTTGAAGGTTTCCTCTTTTCACCATTAACATACGAACTGCTTCCATTTCTGCCATTTGCACAGCAGCTTCTTTAAAGCGTTTGTATTCCAGAATTTTATCGATCAATTCCTGTCTAGGATCAATTTCATTACCCGACGCATCAATTTCTTTACGCGGCAATAATAGTCGCGCTTTAATACGCATTAAAGTAGAAACGAACAAAATAAACTCACTACTCAACTCAATATTCAATTTTTCTCCCTTATGTATGAAGTCGAGAAAATCGTTAATGATCTTTGTGATAGGAATATTATAAATGTCCAACTCATCCCTTTCAATAAAGAAAAGAAGAAGGTCGAATGGACCTTCAAATTGGTCAAGTTTGATCTGATAATTACTACTAGTTGCCAAGAGCTATACTTTAGATGCAAAGAAACTGAATCAATTCTAAAACAGCTTACTTTTTTAAGGAATCTCTAATTTCCATTAATAGTTGATCGGTGCTAGAAGCTGCTGCTGGAGCAGGGGCCGCTTCTTCTTTCTTCTTGATTTTATTGATGGCTTTGATCACCAAGAACACGGCAAAAGCCACAATGATAAAGTCGATCAAATTTGTCAGAAAGCTGCCATACTTAACAGAAACCTCTAGAATTGCCTTCTTTACAACTTTCCCTGCAGCATCTTTTACTTCTGGAATAGCGTCTTTTAACACCCATTTCTTATCGTTGAAATCAACACCGCCGGTAAGCATCCCGATCATTGGCATAACCATTCCATCAACAAAAGAGGAGACGATTTTGCCAAAAGAAGCACCCATTACAAATGCCACAGCAGTATCAACCAGATTACCACGTATTGCAAATTCTTTAAATTCTTTAATAAAACTCATATAAGTTGGAATTTAGTTAGGTGATGAAAGTAAAAATAAAATCATTACGTCCAACTTATTTGTCAATTTTTCTTTGTCAATCTAGAAGCAAGTTTCGTATTCAGTAAAACAGCAACTTTGCAGCAAATTATTGCATTGAGAGATAAGCTTATTAACTGGATACTCTTTACCATACTTTCCATCATTTGGGGAAGCTCGTTTATTTTGATGAAATTAGGATTAGAAGCGCTGAGTCCCTACCAAGTAGCCACACTCAGAATGCTTAGTGCAGGCATAGTGTTGATTCCATTTGCGATGGAAGGCTTCAGAAAAATTCCAAAAGATAAGCTCGGCTACGTGATCCTTTCAGGATTAATTGGAAGTTTTTTTCCTGCCTATCTTTTCTGTATTGCAGAAACTAAAATTGATAGCTCATTGGCTGGCATCTTAAATGCATTGACCCCATTGTTTACGATATCGGTGGGACTCTTCTTTTTTCAAATGAAAGCAAGTCAGCAGAAAATCATCGGTGTGTTGGTTGGTTTTGTGGGACTTTGTTTGCTTTTTCTCGCACAGAAAAATATTAGTCTTGAAAATTTCAGTTATGCTTTTCTTGTGCTAATAGCA
Organism: uncultured Bacteroidota bacterium; assembly: GCA_903821465.1. Taxonomy (GTDB): domain Bacteria; phylum Bacteroidota; class Bacteroidia; order Chitinophagales; family Chitinophagaceae; genus Sediminibacterium. The sequence continues at coordinate 2,029 of CAIJLK010000266.1, forward strand.
ACGCTTCTGTATGGCATCAATGTAAATATGGTGGGCAAGCATTTGCATAATACTGGCTCTATGAATATTGCAGCAGTTGCCTTTACTTTTTTAATTATTCCTTGCTTTGTTATACTTTATTTTACTGGATATTTTTCTCTTCCATTGCTTTCTGGTCCAATACTAAAATCTACTGGATCTGCTTTCCTACTTGGATTTGGAGGCACAGCCATAGCAACTGTTCTCTATTATAAATTGGTTAAGAGTGCCGGAGGATTATTTGCATCCACTGTTACTTATGGTATTCCTTTTGTTGCTGTATTCTGGGGAATTCTTGGCGGTGAAAGTATCAATCTTTTACAATGCGGATGTATGGGTATTATTTTAATTGGGGTATGGTTAGCCAATAAAAAATAAGGTCCCACTCTTTTGGAATGGAACCTTATTCAATAGGATTATCATTAATTACATCGACATCATATCTTTTTCTTTTGCAGCTAGGTGTTTTTCAACAAGCGCAATAAAACGATCGGTCAAATCCTGTATTGCTTTTTCTGAATCTTTAGCAACGTCTTCGCTCAATCCATCTTTCTGCAATTTTTTCACTTGCTCAATGCCGTCTCGTCGAATATTGCGGATTGAGATCTTTGCCTGTTCTCCTTCACCACTTGCTTTCTTAACCAATTCTCTTCTGCGCTCTTCTGTTAATGGAGGCATGAATAATCTGATCTGAACACCATCGCTTTGAGGCGTGATGCCAATATTTGCTTGCATGATAGATTTTTCAATTGGCCCAAGCATATTCTTCTCCCAAGGTTGAATACTAACTGTTCGAGCATCTAAAACAGTAATATTTGCCACATTGGCGATCGGGGTTGCGGCTCCGTAATAATCCACTGAAATACCATCCACTAAAGCTGGGCTTGCTTTTCCGGCTCTAATTCTAGTCAATTCTAATTCCAAATGGCCGATTGCCTTTTTCATTGATTCTTCTGAATCTTCGATTATCAAGTCTAATTCTTCTGACATTTATTTCAATTTAGGAGAGGCAAAACTAATAAATCCTATCAAATATGCCTATTTACTATCTAGCAACTAGTTTTCAACAGCAAATTTTGTAAAATTTAAAGCTCAGGAGCGGTTTTTTAGTCAGTTTACTTTTTAGCTTTTATCTTCGCCACCTGAAAAGCATTTTTATGGCCAGTATACAAGATTTAGAAAGGGTTGCATCGCAATTAAGGAGAGACAGTTTGCGCATGGTTCATGCGGTACAAAGTGGTCACCCCGGTGCTGCTCTAGGTTGTGCAGATTATTTTGCAAGCCTTTATTTTCATACCATGCACCACCATGTAGATTTTAAGATGGATGGAATTGGAGAAGACTTATTCTTCTTATCCAATGGCCACTTATCTGCCGTTTTCTATTCTGCATTGTCTCGTGCCGGCTATTTCGATGTAAAAGAATTAGCCACATTTAGAAAATTAAATTCTCGTTTACAAGGTCACCCAACTACCCATGAACATTTACCTGGTGTAAGAATTGCAAGTGGTTCATTGGGTCAGGGCTTGAGCAATGCCATTGGCGCTGCGCTTGCTAAAAAAATCAATGGTGATCCGCATTTGGTTTTTGCTTTATTGGGTGATGGAGAATTACAAGAGGGACAAAACTGGGAAGCCATCATGTTTGCGCCGCATAATAAAGTGGACAATCTGATTGCGACGATCGATTATAATGGACAGCAGATCGACGGACCAACCAGCAAAGTATTATCACTTGAAAACCTGAAAGCCAAATTCGAATCATTCAATTGGTTGGTATTGGAATTCGATGGTAATAATATGACTGAATTAGTTGCAGGCTTGGATAAAGCAAAATCAATGACAGGCCAGGGTAAACCAATCTGTATTTTAATGAAAACAGAAATGGGTAAAGGTGTTGACTTCATGCAAGGCAGTCACGAGTGGCATGGCATTGCACCTAGTGATGAACAATTAGCAAAGGCTTTGGCACAGTTACCTGAGACTTTGGGGGACTACTAGTCTAACCTGCATAAATCCCCCAGCTTGAAAGCTGGGGTTACAATAATTTATAGTAAAAAAAGCTACTGAAAATTCAGTAGCTTTTTTTATGACTTCAATGAAAACTCCTGCAGACTTGCTTTGCGTGATGGGATATATGCCGCGAGGATTGCGATGATGAATACAGTACCTCCTACTAAAAGAAAATCTCCAATTACCATTTTTACGGGATAGTAGTCGATGATAAAAGTATTGCCACCCAATTTGATTAATTCAAATTTTAGTTGGATCCAACAGATGAATGCAGCGATCAACATGCCTGAAACACCGCCCAAACCTGCCAATAGCAAGCCTTCCGTTAAAAAGATCCCTTTGATGCGATTAGTATTCGCACCCATGGCTTGCATCACTGCAATATCTTTTTGTTTTTCAAGCACCAGCATAGTGAGTGCTCCGATCATATTGAAAGCAGCAACTACCAAGATCAGAGAAAGAATTCCGTAGATCACCCATTTCTCAATTTGCATCACGGTATACAAACTTTGGTTCTGCTCGAAACGAGTTTGAACTAAAAAACCGGTTCCCAATAAAGTTTGCAAATCTTTCTTCACTCGATCTGCATCATACGCTGCTTTAATATCTAAGGAAGAATATTCATCGTCCTTCAAATTCATCATGAACCTCAAGAATCCAATATTGCTAAACACATATTTATTGTCAAAATCCTGTTGTACCATAAAAGTACCAACAGCCTGCACATTGAACGCATTGAGCGCATCGCTCGAGACAAAATTACTGGCCGACCGATTAGGCATGTACAATGTAAGCGGGGCTGCAGGGCGTTCCACATCCACACAGGCTGCATTTTCAATACCAGCACCAACAACTATTTTGGGAACATCTGCCGTACCTAATTCAAATTTTCCTCTTCGAATATGGTTCGAGATTTTGCTAACTGTTGTGAATGCATTGTCAACCCCTCGGATATATACGATAGAGGAACAGTCGCCATTCATCAATACTGCTTTCTCTTCCACCACTGCACTTAAACCAAGAACACCTGTAATTGAATGAACTTTTTTTAACTGCTCAGGCGATAAATGAAAGGTCTTTCCACTAGATGGGGCAACCCGCACATCGGCATAAAAATCTGAATACAATCCCTTCACTAAACTTTCAAATCCATTGAACACACTCAATACAATAATGAGTGCTGCACTGCCTACCGCAATAGCAGTAACGCTAATCCATGCAATCAGATTGATGGCATTGGTAGATTTTTTTGATTTAAAGTATCGCCAGGCGAATAAAAAATTCATAGTTGATTACTCAGTTTCGCTACTTGGTGTTTCAGTGCCAGTACTCGGTTTTTCCTCTTTTAGTTTCTTGAATACTTCTTCCATTTTGAATACATAATCCAAAGTATCATCGAGATAAAAGTGTAAAACAGGGATCCTACGCAAAGAATGTTTCACCCGATCTGCTAATTCTTTTTTGATCTCCCAAGCCCTTCTTTCGATGGTTTTCATCACAGCTTTCGGATCTTTTACTTGAAAAAGACTGATATAAATCCTTGCTTCCAAAAGGTCTGGCGTTACTTTAATGGATGAGATAGATACCATCCCACCATCAATCATATTTAGACTCAATCTTCTAAAAATATCATTCATTTCTTCCTGCAGGGCACTTGCCACCTGCCGTTGGCGCTTTCCTTCCTCCATTTTCTAACATTTGTTTGGAGGTAAAATTAGTTACTTTGCCGTGGATTAACCGTTTTTCCTATTTATGAAGCGATTTTCAAGCATAATTTTCTACCTAAAAGATAAGAAACAGCATATATTCTTCTAGGTTTTATTCAATCTTTCGTCGGTAGTATTTTCATTACTTTTATCGTATTCTTTACTCAGATCTTGAATCCAGCAAAATCATTATCCCCTTCTTTTTATAATGCACAAAGAGACAGTGCAGCTATTGCAAGAATTTAAGAAATTTTAAAGGCCCCAATTACTCTTGTAGACAATCCAAATGCAAAAGGTCATGCAATATTTAATAAAAGTATCGAGTTCAGAAATATGTCTTTTTCATATGATGATATTACTATCCTAAAAAACCCGGCTAAAATTAGCCGGGTTTAATTTTTTTAAGGGTAAAAGCACTCTTCACATTTCATTTCACTATCCTTTTTTCACTTTTATCTCTGATCTTTTATCTTCTTCCTATTCTGCTGAGTGACGAACCAATCCAAGCTTAGCCTCAAGACTCAGCGTAGCATGTGGTACTGCTCTTAATCTTGCCTTATCGATCAACTTGCCTGTTACACGGCAGATACCGTAGGTTTTGTTTTCGATACGCATAATTGCTTTTTCCAAGTGGTCGATATAAGTTATCTGACGGCTGGCCATCTGGCTCAACTGTTCTCTTTCCATACTCATACTGCCGTCTTCCATGGTCATATAACGAGCATCGTCGTTATCGCCACCCATCTCATCTTTACGTGTGATTAATCCTTGTAAATAGGCCAGCTCTTTTTTAGCAGCTTCTAATTTTTTACTGATTAATTCTCTGAAGTCGGTCAAATCTTGATCGCTGTATTTCACTAATGTTTGATTCAAGCCGGTTTTTAATTCTTCTCTTTTTTCAAGAGGGGTATAATGTGGCTTGTAAGGAACACTAGACTTTACATTGGTCTTAGGGATTTTTATATCCTTGATGGGTTCTGGTACTTTTTTTACTGGTTTAGCAGAAGGTTGAGGAGCAGCTTTTACTGCCGGGGCCTTCGCTTTTAGTACAGGAGCAGGAGCTGGAGCCGGAGCTACAACAGTTGCTGGTTTGATCGCCGTATGCGTGGTTGATTTAGCCAATGGTTTTACAGGGGTTTTGGATATAGGGTTTGAAACCGGTTTTACTGCCGGTTTTACAGGGGGGTTTGCAGCCGGTTTTGCTGCAACTTTATGCTTTGCTACTGGTTCTACTTTTTTGGCAGGGGCCGCCTTTACTGGGGCCGCCTTAACTGGAGCCGCCTTAACTGTGGTTGCCTTAACTGGAGCCGCTTTTGCTGGAGTCACTTTTGCTGGAGCCGCTTTCTTTACCGGTACCGCTTTTGCAACAACTTTCTTCGCAACTGGTTTAACTACAGCTTTAGGCTGTGGTTTGGCCGCAACTTTCTTAGCTGGTGCTGCTTTTGAAACTGGTGCCGCTTTTTTAGCAGGAACAGACTTTTTAGCCGTTACAACTTTATGGGCAGGCGCCGTTTTTTTTGCAGGAATAGCAGACTTAGCCACTGGTTTTGAAGACTTTGCAACAGGTTTAACTGTTTTTTTCGGAGCTGGTTTTTTTGAAGGCATACGGTTTATCCTTTTTTTGTGACTACCACTTTCAACAAAATGTCATTTACTTCTATTTCGTTACCATCAGGTAATTCCTGAACCCATTCAATGACGTCTGCCAAAATTTCGCGGCAAATATAATCGTTATATTTAATAATCGATTGCTTAATAGCATTAGCATCAAGCAATTTTACGAATATACGGTCTGTTAAATCAAAACCGCTGTCTTTTCTAATATTTTGTATCCGATTCACCAATTCTCTGGCATCTCCCTCTTGTTTCAACTCATCGGATAGTACAATATCTAGTGCAACGGTTAGTCCGCCCTTGCTCGCCACACTCCAGCCTGGAATGTCTTCGGCGGCAATTTCTACTTCATTCAGCTCAATGCTACAGGCTATACCTTCTACTTGAATCTCAATATGGCCCAGTTTCTCTAAGCTAGCAATTTCTTGCTGGGTAAATGCCACGATCACAGCACTGGCTGCCTTCATTTTGGCACCCATTTTAGTTCCCAATAGTTTGAAGTTAGGCTTGATCTTCTTCTTTATGATGCCTTCGGTTTCTGTGATATACACCAGTTCCTTTACATTTACTTCGGCAATGATCAGGTCTTGAATCAACGCTAACTGCTGCTTCATTTCTGGATTCAATACAGGGATCAATACTTTTTGCAAAGGCTGACGAACTCTGATATTCACTTTTTTACGAAGCGACAATACCAAAGAACAAACATCCTGAGCCAATTGCATCCGTTCTTCCAAGCTTGCATCAATTGCAGCTAAATTCGCTACAGGGAAATCTGCATGGTGGATCGACGCTACTTTGAATCTGTCTGAAACTAAGTTCAGATTCTGGAACATCGCATCACTGAAGAAAGGCGATATCGGCGCCATTAATCGTACAATGGTTTCTAAGCATTCATACAAAGTTTGATAAGCAGCAATTTTATCGGCTTCATATTCGCCCTTCCAGAACCGCCTTCTACATAATCTTACGTACCAGTTACTCAGGTGCTCATCTACAAAAGTTTCAATTGCCCTTCCTGCAATGGTTGGCTCGAAATCGTTCATTGAATCGGTCACTTTTTGTACTAGCGTATTCAGCGAAGAAAGGATCCAACGATCAATTTCTGGTCGCTCATTTAGCGGAATATATGCTTCACTAAAAGCAAATCCATCAACGTTCGCATAGAGTGCAAAAAACTGATAGGTATTGTATAGGGTTCCGAAGAATTTACGTTGTACTTCTTGTATGCCTGCGAGGTCAAATTTTAAATTATCCCAGGGCGATGCATTGGTGATCAAATACCAACGAGTTGCATCAGCACCATATTTTTCAATGGTCTCGAATGGATTAACCACATTACCCAAACGCTTACTCATCTTATTGCCATTCTTATCCAACACCAATCCGTTACTCACTACCGCTTTGTAAGCTACTTTATCAAACAACATCACACCCAATGCATGCAGGGTATAGAACCATCCACGCGTTTGGTCAACCCCTTCCGCAATAAAATCTGCAGGAAATGCTTCTCCTTTATCGATCAAATCTTTATTCTCAAACGGATAATGCCACTGCGCATAAGGCATGGCACCACTATCAAACCAAACATCCACTAAGTCAGCAACACGTTTCATTGGTTTGCCAGATTCACTCACCAAAATAATATCGTCCACAAATGGTTTATGCAAATCTAAAATGCCTTCGTGCAAATAATTTTTATTGGTATCGGCTCCCAACACTTCGCTTGCTTTTCTGATGCCCGCATTTAATTCTTCAATAGAACCAATACAGATCTCTTCTTCGCCGTCTTCTGTGCGCCAGATTGGTAAAGGTGTTCCCCAATACCTACTGCGACTAAGGTTCCAGTCCACCATATTCTCCAACCAATTTCCAAAACGTCCTTCACCAGTTGATTTTGGTTTCCAGTTAATGGTCTTGTTTAACTCCACCATTCTATCTTTTACTGCAGTAGTTTTAATGAACCATGCATCCAATGGATAATACAAAATGGGTTTATCTGTTCTCCAGCAATGCGGATAACTGTGTTCGTATTTCTCTACTTTAAAAGCACGATTTTCTTTTTTCAGTTTTACGCAGATGTCTACATTTACGTCTTGATAATCGGCTTCGTCCTTATAATTTTTTACATATCGATTACTGAATTCACCTAAGCCGTCTAGGAATTTACCCTGACGATCAACCATCGTAAGAATTCCAATATTAAATTTCTTTCCAACTCTATAATCATCCGCACCAAATGCAGGTGCTGTATGCACGATACCGGTTCCATCTTCTGTGGTAACAAAGTCTCCCACAATTACTCGGAAAGGTTTTGCTCCCTCACTATTCGCTTCAATTACTGCAGGGCTATTTGCTTCGTATGCTAGCAATTGTTCATAACAGCTTTCTTCAATTTGCTTGCCTTTAAATGCCGCTATGATTTTCCAAGGCAATAATTTTGTATCAGCAGTATAGTTTTCAAAATCACCATTTTCTCCTTCTGCTTTCAAATATTTTCCTATCAATGCTTTTGCCAAAACAATATTTATGGGCAATGCTGTATACGGATTAAAAGTCTTTACCAATACATAATCTATGTTTTCGCCAACAGTTAAACCAAGGTTGGATGGAAGGGTCCATGGCGTAGTTGTCCATGCCATGAAAAATACTTCTTCATTGGCAGCCGCATCAAAAAGGAATTGTGTTTTATCGCTCTTCAAAGCTTTGAACATGGCAACTGCAGAAGTATCTTTTACGTCTTTATAAGTTCCAGGCTGATTTAATTCATGTGAGCTTAAACCAGTTCCCGCTGCAGGGGAATAAGGTTGGATGCTAACACTTTGATACAATAATCCCTTCTTATACAATTCACTCAAGATCCACCAAAGCGTTTCGATATAATTATTTTCGAAAGTAATATAGGGATCATTCAAATCAACCCAATAACCCATTTTGGTTGTTAGCTCATCCCATTTATCCTTATAGCGCAAAACAGCTTCGCGACATTTCTGATTATATTCTTCAACCGATATTTTTTTGCCAATATCTTCTTTGGTAATTCCCAATTCTTTCTCTACCCCCAGCTCAACTGGTAGGCCATGCGTATCCCATCCGCCCTTTCGTTTTACCTGAAATCCTTGCATGGTTTTATAACGGCAAACCATATCCTTCAATGTTCTAGAAATCACGTGGTGTATACCGGGCATACCATTGGCGCTAGGCGGACCTTCATAAAACACAAATGGCTTTTTGCCCTCACGGAGAGAAATACTCTTTTCAAATGCCTGGCTTGACTTCCATTTTGCCAATATTTCCTGCTCGATCTTTGGCAGGTTTAAACCTGAGAATTCGGGATACTTCATACGCTAAAACACTTTACCTACCTATTTTTAAGGTTGGCAAAGGTACGAAACTGCTAACAGAAAACCCCGGTTTTTAGCCGGGGCTTTAAAGTCAAATTAAAAACGGGGGGGATATTAAAAATTAGTGCTTCCACTAGGTTGGTAGATATATTGAAATTTATAGGCCAATTGTACAGGAGCGGGACCAGTAAATGGCAGATAATCTACAGCCAATAATTGCATTTTTGCATAATGTGTTCCATCTGCAGTGCGGAAAAAGAACACTTTACCTGCTTTTGGTACAAACGCATGTGTTAATCCATTATAATCGTACCAAGAACCATCTTTAATGGCCAATTGGGTACCTGTGGTATCATATGCATAGCCAGTTGATGGTGCTGAAGTAAGATTTGCGAATACGCCATCTTGCATGATCACACCTCCTTTACCTGGTCCGCTTGCATTGCTATTCACTAAAAAGTTAGTGAAACGAAGACCGAAATCCCATTTAGCTGTAGCTGAATCTGTATTTACAACCAGGCTACTATCTTTAAAACCAAAAAAAGCAAAAGGCTTAGTGGTACTAAAGTTTACAGTAAGGGTTTGTGTACTAGAATAAGCAGGCACTACTGTTGGTGCTGTATCTGACTTTGAGCAGGCTGTGAATAGGATAACTAAAGCCAGTGAAGCGATTAAATAAAAACGATTGTTCATAACTATTGAATTTTGTGTTTGGTGGGTTGATTGATATTGCAATTGATATTGATAAAAAAAGTTCTTCCTGGAATATTGGGCAACTGGATGGCATTGGTATAATTGAGTAAATTCTCTGCACCTACTTGTACCCTTAGAGCTGATCCGATGGATTTTGATGCGGCAATATTGAGCATCCAATACCCCGGCGTCATTTCACTTGGATTATCGATAATATTATTACCATTTTTATCCATGAAGCCAAACTGACCTCTATAAATGGTGCGGAAATAAGCATCCCAACCATTTTGAGCGTCTTCGTATAAGATCTTGAAATTAGCTGTGTGTTTAGAACGATTGGCAAGGCCGTAATAATCCTGGCGACTTGCTAAGCTCGATTGCAGGGTAACCGGATCGCGTTTGTATAGCAGTCCCTGATCAATATTTTGTAGCACTTGTTTATCCTTTGCAAGTAAGAATTGATATCCGCCAGAGGTAGACCAGTGATGGGTTAATCGATATTTTACATCCACCTCAGCACCTTCTGTAAATACACTATTGATATTTTGATAACTATAAATAGGGAGTCCATTACTTCTTGCAAATGGCAGTGTATACACATCGATCAGATTCTTGATATCATTTCTGAATATGCCCCATTCTGCTACCAATTTATCAGCCGTATATTTCGCACCTATATGCACTCCAAAAGATGTTTCTGGTTGTAATTGTTTAGTGTTTGCAAATGGACTGATATTGGCGCCTGCCTGAAGCAGACCTTGTTGTTGCATTTTTTGTAACTCAGGCCAAAGGATACTCGTACCTAATAAAGAATAACCAATTTGTGCGTTATTAAAATTCAGGTACATATGCCTGAAATCAGGCGCTTTAAAACCTAATCCTGCAGAAGCCGTTAATTTCCAGTGTGCGTTTGGCTTATATGCCATGGCGATTCTGGGACTAAGATGCAAGGCAAAATCATTTCGTTTATCTGCCCGCGCTCCGGCAATCAGGGTCAATTTCTGCTGCATTAAATACCACTCTTTTTGTGTAAAAGCATAGCCTGTCGTTACCTGCTGCTTTCCTGCATATCTAGATGCATCGATCATTTCAAAATTGGCACCGAAACCGGCTACATACTGACTCTTGCCGGTCCTGTTTTTTTCATATTGCACTTCTGGTTTCAATACCGATTGAATAAAACTAGTCTCATCGAAACGCATACCATTTTGCACTAGGTTTACAAAAGATTCATTGCTATACTTATCGTAGAATCCTCTGAAGTAAATTTTACTTGTGGGCGAGATATTATATTTTAATTGAGTAAAAGCAGATTGGTCTTTTTCAGTGGTATAGCCACTAACAATTGCCGGAAGGTTTTGATAATAGATCTGATAGTTATTATCCTGGCGAGCATCGTAATTACGTAGTGATACTAATAGTTGTAGCTTATTACTAATTTCTTGTGTGATCTTTAAATGTCCATTCCATTCGCGAGAAGGATCAACTGTTTTACCATATACATTCTGATCCAAATCGTATCCATCAGAAGATAGTCGATTCACAAATAATTGAATCCCTGTTTTATTAAATCTATTCGAATAATTTACAGTTCCACCCCAGGTATTATTAGATGCACTATGTAATTGTAAACCCAATGTTTCTTTAACGGGCATTTCAGTAAGAATATTAATTACCCCTGCCATGGCCTCGCTACCGTATAAACTAGAAGAGGGACCTTTTACAATTTCAACTTGTTTAATATTCCCTGTGGCAATCCTACCCAATTTTAAAATACCTGCATTTCGTCCAACTAACGGTTCCCCATCTAATAAGATAGCAGTATAGGCTGGATCAAGTCCAAGCATCTGCACCCCCTGTCCGAACGGATTCGGATACCCATTTAATGAAGTGCCTAAAGCGCTATTTACAATTACAATGCCTGTTTGTTCCGATAAAATATTTTGTAATTGAAGGGAACCTGTTTTATTAATGGTGTTTTTGCTGATCAGGGAAGTAGGCACAGCTACATTTCCCATTTTGCGTTCAGAGCGATTGGCGGTTACCACTACCTCTTCACTTGAGCCAACAAGTGTGTCTTTGAATACCCTTGTTTGTGCAGACAATTGCAAAAAAAAGAGGGTAAATAAACTGAATAAAAAGTAGTGATTCTTTTTCATGTGATTCTGTGATGTAAAATTTCATCAATTGAACCGTTAGATTGCCATGGTTTTGTAAAACAATGTTGCAACAATAGGATATGACAAACAAATGACAGGAGCATTTTAGTAAAACTGACCATTGTCATTTTATTACTGTTCTCACACTGTTATGATTTGCCCTAAAAAAACAAGTGACTTATATTTGTTGTATGAAAATCGCCTTCTTCTCCACCCAACCATACGACATCCGTTTTTTTAACCAACATAAAGAGGACTATGGTTTTGAACTTATTTATTTTGAATCTGCTTTAACTACTCAAACGGCCGCACTTGCAGGTGATGCCGAAGCTGTTTGTGTTTTTGTGAACGACAAGTTGAATGAAGCGGTAATTGATACACTGGCTGCCCAGGGCGTAAAAATTATCGCACTCAGGTGTGCTGGTTTTAATAATGTTGATGTTGAAGCTGCCAAGCGCAATGGTATTAAGGTTTGTAGGGTGCCAGCTTATTCGCCCGAAGCAGTAGCTGAATTTGCAGTGGCCATTATGATGACATTGAATCGTAAAACCAATAAGGCTTATAACCGTGTACGGGAACAGAATTTTTCACTGAACGGATTACTTGGATTTGATATTCATAATAAAACGGTAGGTGTTGTGGGTACCGGGAATATCGGAAAAGCCTTCTGCAAAATCATGCTGGGCTTTGGTTGTAAGGTTTCTGCATTCGATGTAATTGCCAATAAAGATCTAGAAGCTTTAGGAGTTGAATTCAAGCCTTTACAAGAAATACTTGCTTGTGATATTATTTCGCTCCATTGTCCACTGAATGATCAAACCAAACATATTATCAATGAAACTACCATTTCAATGATGAAAAAAGGGGTTATGCTGATTAATACAAGCAGGGGTGGATTAATTGATACCAAAGCAGTGATACATGCTTTAAAGTCAGGCCAGATTGGCTATTTGGGAATTGATGTTTACGAGCAGGAAGAAAAATTATTTTTCAGGGATCTATCTTCTGATATAATTCAAGACGATTTAATACAACGCTTGATGAGTTTTCCTAATGTACTAATCACAGCTCACCAAGCTTTCTTTACTGAAGATGCAATGCATCAGATTTCTACCACTACGTTAAAGAATATTAAAGATTTTCATGAAAAAGGGATTTTAGATAATAAGGCTGCGTTTTTGGTCTAAAATTTATCTGATATTCGTGGTAGTCAATTTTCAACAAATAAAATGAAGCTAGTATTGCAATATCGTTTCGCGTTTTTAATAATGGCTTTGGCTTTCTTTTCTTGTAAAAAGGAATATAGTCTAGAGAATCCTAAACAAACAGGATATGCAAACTATTCTTTGTTAGACTCTGTGGGCAACTGCACCACTGCCTCTATACATGGAAAATACAAAGTAGATTCTATTTTAACCGATAGCAATTATGTTTTAATTAATGTACGATTCAATAGTTCTGGTAAATACTATATTAATACTGATACAATCAATGGGATGTGGTTTATTGATTCTGGATTTGCACTTGTAACTGGACCAACAGTAATTAAATTGAAGGGGTATGGCATACCAATATTACCCAACGCCGGAACTTTCTTAATGACGCATAATAATGAGGCTTGTGGCTTTTCTATCACCGCAACTGTTGATGATTACCTTCCATCAACAGCAGGTTCATTTTGGCGTTTTCAATATATTCCTGCCTTGATAGGAGCTGGTGGAACTAATATTGATAGTTTTGACATTACTGTAGCCCCACTAACCATTAACTACAATTATAAAACTTTTGTGCAGTATGCAACTTCCCTAAAAGATACTTTTTACTATGCTAAACAGGGTAATGATTATTATGCATATAGCACCCCAGATTTTGATTATACTTCTGTTTTTGACCAGGTAGATTCATTTTATCAATACATGTATTTGAGGGCCAATCAACCTGTTGGTACCGTATGGACTTCTCCTGAATTAGGTGCCAGTTTTGGGGCTGCGTTCGGAGGAATCAGTCAAACCGGTCTTGCACAAGATGTATTTACTATTGTAAGTGTAAATCAGCCCTATACGATTGCGGGAAACACATTCCAAAATACAATTACCGTAAACAGGGATATTATGTTCAAAGCAAATGGCACAACAACTGGCTATTTAAAAGTCTTGAACGGCACTTCTGTCTATGCTTTAGGATATGGGCTAATTGATCAAACACTTAACCTACCTGGTGGCGTAAACAAAGAAAGCATCCCCATACTTAGGTGGAAGATCAATTAATTATTCGCTTTTATTCTCTAAGAAATTTGAGTATTATCATCTACTACTGAATTGGTTTCAATAGTATGATGCTTGGGCTCCTCGTGTTTTGCAAAAAAATGATTCTGAAATATTAAGATCACAATCACTCCGCAAGAAATTGATGCATCTGCAATATTGAACACTGGGCGGACGAATTCAAAATCATCGCCACCCCAGATAGGAACCCAATTTGGGAAGTGTGCATTTGTAATGAGCGGGAAATACATCATGTCAACCACCTTACCATGTAGGAAGCCAGCATAGCCACCCAATGTTGGAAATATTTTGGCAATATTCTGAGCCATTGGACTGCTGTTTTCGAAGATCATTCCGTAGAACATACTATCAATTAGATTACCTAAAGCACCTGAATAAATCATGGCTGCACAGATAATAAATCCCTTATGATATTCTTTCTTAATAAAATCGCGTAATAAGAAACTACCCCAGATCACAGCCACTAAACGAAACAAGGTCAGCGCAATTTTACCAAACCCGCCTCCAAATTTCCATCCCCAAGCCATCCCCTCATTTTCAACAAAATGCAGACGTGCCCATTGCCTTCCGAGTATCAAATGCTCTTCCCCAGCAAAATAATTCAGTTTGATATAGAACTTCATTGCCTGATCAGCAACAATAATTAAAAGTATAATGAGGATAAGATTTCTTGCTTTCACTTCTTGTATTTAAGGTGGGCAAATATAGAAAGTTAATAGGCAAAAGACAAAAGTCAAAAATCAAGGATTTGTCAAATATGTTAAACGGTGGGTGAATTGAGCTAAAATGAGGGCTATTCTTCTAAATAAACCCGCTTTACACGCTGACTAATGCCAGTCATTATTTCATAAGGAATGGTATCGCTCCACTCGGCCAATTGCTGAACCGATAAATGAGTACCAAATATTTCTACCTGATCGCCTTCCTGAACGCCAGAAATATCAGTAATATCAATCATGGTCATATCCATACATACATTTCCAATAACTGGCGCAAGCTTTCCATTCACATAAATAGAAACCCTGCCATTGCCCCATCTTCTGTTAAATCCATCTGCATAACCAATGCGTATCGTTGCGATTTTGCTGGATCTGTTTAGCTTACCCTTTCTGTTATAACCAACGGAATCGTTTTCTTTAACCGTTCTTATTTGCGCAATGGTTGTTTTTAGTGAAGCCACTGTTTGCAAAGCCAGGTCTTTTTCATTGGCCGTATCCACTCCATATAATCCAATTCCCAAACGTACCATATCATATTGCAAATTGGGTTTTCTAAAGATGGCAGCTGTATTTGATAAGTGTTTGATAAACTGATAACCCAACACTTGGCACATTTTTGTGCAGGCAGATTCAAATAAAGAAGCTTGCTCTATGGTAAATGCATCCATAGTGGCATCTTCACTTGCGGCTAAATGACTAAAGACCGACTTCAACAAAAAGCATTGGCTGAGACTAATCTTTTCTGCCAAATCATTGGCTTCTATTATTTCAAAACCAAGACGATTCATACCTGTATTGAATTTGATATGGATCGGAAAATTACGGACCGCTTGTTTTTGTAAATACTGTTTAAAAGAATCGAATATTGCATTGGAAAATAATTCCGGCTCTAAATGATATTCGAGCAAGGAATCAAAACTTGCTTCATCAGGGCTCATCACCATAATAGGTAATCGAATACCCGCTTTACGCAGTACTACAGCCTCATCTGCATAAGCAACTGCGAGATAATCAACTTTATGAAACTCTAACAGCCTTGCCACTTCTACAGAACCACTGCCATAGCTAAAGGCTTTCACCATTGCCATTACTTTGGTTGATGGCTTCAATTTTTGTTGATAGGATTTTAAATTATGCAGCATGGCACTGAGGTTAATTTCCATCACCGTTTGGTGTTGTTGTTTTTCAAGCCACTTGCTGATCCGTTCAAATTCATATACCCTTGCCCCTTTTAGCAATATGTATTCATTTTGAAATAAATGATGTGTTGCTGCTTGCAAAAAGTTATCTGTTGTTGCATAGAAATCGCAAACAATTCCAATATTCAAAAAACTATTTTTATTGGCTGAAATATTTTTCCCAATCCCAATTAGACGGTGAATTTTTCTTTGTGCTAACTCTTGCGCAACTAACTGATACAAGGCATCATCTGAAATACCAGATTGTAAAATATCAGACAGTATTAAAGTTGTTTTTTGTTCAGCTGCCTGCTGCTTTAAATAGGATAATGCTAATGATAAAGAAGAAAGATCATTATTATAACTATCGTTGATCAGATAACAATTATTGATCCCCGATTTTAATTGCATGCGCATTTCAACAGGTTCTAGCAGTTGCATGCGTTCTTGAATCAACTCTGTTTGGTATCCCAATACATGTAAGACCGACCAACAGGTAATGGCATTATCAACCGAAATAGGATCAGTAAAAGGAATGATCATCGTTTCGTGCTTCCCGGCAATTTTGGCAACAATAGTTGTTGCTCTTTGATCCAGTTCTTCGCTTACTACTTGCAAGGCTGCTCCTGATTTTCTACTCCAGACAAACGCGTTGGGTAATTGAGAGGAAACTATCTTGAGTTCAGTCTCCGTCATTTCGTTGGTTGCCAGAATCGTTTGCTCGGCCCTGCGAAAGAGTTTCAATTTCTCTTCTAGTTTTTCTACTCTATTTTTAAATCCTTCATTATGCGATTGACCAATACCGGTGAATACCCCGATAGTAGGTTGAATCATATTGTACAATGCATCCATTTCATTGATGGTAGAAATACCCGCTTCGAAAATAGCAAGGGTATCAGAAGCTTTCATCTGCCAGATGCTTAGGGGAACACCTATTTGGGAATTATAACTTCTCGGACTTCTTACTATTTGAAAATCGGCTTGCAATAATTGATAGAGCCATTCTTTTACAATGGTCTTTCCATTGCTCCCAGTAATACCAATAACCGGGATATTATTTGCTTTGAAATTTATACGATGAAAAGCAGCTAGTGATTGCAAAGCTTTTAACACATCATCTACCAGCAGATAATTAGCATCAATGGCAGTAGCGACGAAGTCCTTTCGTACTACAAAATTCCTAACTCCTTTATCATACAGTTCCTGAATAAATAACTGACCGTCTTTGCGACTAGTATTAAGGGCAAAAAAAAGCGATCTCTCGGGATAGATCAACTTCCTGCTATCGGTTAATAGAAATTCGATATTGCCATCTAGTAATGATCCAGATTCTGCATGTATGATATTGGCAATATTTGAGATGGTATAAATCAATCTTTTTTATTTTTTATCCTCTGGTGTAGATTCTATCTTTCCTTTTTTGTCGAAGTAGATCGAATATCCAATGGAAGTGGTTATACAAATTAATATCACAACAAGAGATAAAATGGTTTGTAAATTTTTATCCATCCACTGATCTAAATAATATTCTCCCAGCATTTTTGCGCCGATAAAAATCAGTACAATGGCAATGCCTTGTTGTAAATAATCAAATTTATTTACGGCAGTTCTTAACAAGAAAAAGAGCGACCGAAGGCCTAATACAGCAAAAGTATTAGACGTGTAAATCACCAATTTATCTTTTGAGATTCCCATCACTGCGGGAATTGAGTCAAGGGCAAAAACTAAATCGATCGACGCAAGTAGCAAAACCACAACGAAAAGTGTCGTATAAATAGGTCTGCCATTTTCTCTAACCATAAACTTTCCATTGCCATCATGGGAGGCAAGGGGAAGGTATTTCTTTAATAGTTTATAGACTTTTGTTTCATGTGGTTCGAAATTCTCCTCTTCATTTGTCGTAAACATTTTATATCCTGTATACAAGAGGAATACACCGAATCCATATAAGATCCAATTAAACTTAGCTACCAAAGCAACACCAATAGTAATAAAAATGATCCTGAAAACGATGGCCATTAAAATGCCAATCAGCAAAACTCTGGAATAGTTTTTTTCTTTGACCTTAAAAGAATTGAAGATTAAAATGAAGACGAAAATATTATCAATACTCAAACTCCACTCCATTAAATAAGCACTCAAATATTCTATTGCAGGTTTACTACCCTGTTCTATCCACATAAAAATAAAAAAACACATTGCCAGAACCACCCAAAATACTGTTTGCCAAAAAGCATTCTTTATGGTTACTTCTTTATTTTTTTTGCTAATGAGTCCAAGATCAAAAACCAGTGCCAACAAAAGCACTATACCAAAGATCAAATAAACAAACTGCTGGGTAGACATTCCAATAATTTATATTTAAAGATAGCATTTGATCAACAGAACTAAGCCGTATAGCGCTTTTTTCTACGCCATTGGAAAATGCTTCCCAGAATAAGGGTAAATAAAATAGGGAGACCAATATTTATTAGTTGCCATTCGAATCTGTGCTCTTGCAGTTTCTTTTTATCGAGCAAACGCAATACAAACTCCTTATTTCTTGTTTCGAATAAGTTGTTGCTACTTACTAGGTAGTCGATGCTATTCAAAAAGAATTCCCGATTTGCGAATCGATAATTTTCCATCCCCAATAAACCCATTTGCAAGGGACCCTTTGTTTGAGACACTTCATTGGTAACAATATCAGCATCGGCAACCACAATTTGTTTTCCGGCTTTTTCTGCCTTATTTAAATAAGGCTTACCAGTTGTTCTTAGAATAGAATCGGCCAAATTTGCGCTTACCCGGTTATTGAAAAATGAATTGAACTTGCCCTCTAATAAAACAGCAACAGGAATATAAGATTTTGTAAAGCTGCGCATATCTTCTTCACTGCTAACGCTATTTACTGATACCATCGCAGGGCTGGTTAAGCTCCTACTATTACTATCAGTTGATAACAAGATAGTTTTGGTGATTCCTACTGCTTTAACCGTATCGATGCTTGACGGAAATAAAGGCAAAACACGATCTAAGTTTTTGGTGATGGGATTATCGCTATGAGACGACAAGAATGGATAATAAGGCCAAGGGATCCTTTGCATCTTTACACTCCCATCTGGGTTTTGTCCGATTACAATCGGAATTTTAGAACAATTCAGATCTTGAATCAGATCGCCATTAATTCGAACACCATATTTAAAAAGCAAGTCGTCGATATCAAGGCCACGGTCATACGCCGTATAATTCGCTTGATTGCGTTTTAAACTATCTAATTCAGCATATAATTTATCTACGAACCAGATGACTTTACCACCATGCATTAGGTACTGATCAATTTTTAATTTGTCTTCTTGCGTAAATGCAATGGTTGGTTTTACAATCATCATGGCATCGATCATGGAGGCATCGGGGTATCCTTTTTTCAAATCAAAAACAGCGAGACGATATTCATTGCGGAGGCTCTCACCTAGATCGTTTACTTTCAGATCAATGGGTTCTCCATTACCAACTGTATAAGCAACTGTAGGAATATTTTTTCTGGTAAGTTTATCAATAGCGCTTGCAAATTTATATTCCAATAAGGCTTCTGCTGCATTTCTAGTGGCTTCCACATCTTCTTGTGGATCTTCGGTAAGCACATTATATTGCTTAAATACTTTTTTGCTACTTCTTAAATCAATGGCGATGGGCTTTTGATTTTTATAAGTAAGTAAGGCTGAGGGAATGATTAATTGTTGGGTTGACTTCTCAGTGTTGGAAGAAACTGACGATGTTTGCTCAAACACTACTCCTAATCTAGCCAAGCTATCATAGAATTGCACTTTAGCGGTATCGTTTTTAATTGATTCTCCGGGTTTTTCAAAACTAACCTTCAAGAGGTTTGCACCAGAAATGCTTTTGAATTCTGAGAGAAGATCTTGTACGGCCTGATTTAGTTTTCTATAGTCAGCCGGTAATTCACCCGTTAGAAATACTTGAATGCTAAGGGTACTATCCATTTCCGTTAATACTTTTTTCGTTGCAGCACTAAGGGTGAAACGTTTTTCTGCAGTAAGATCGGCTCTGAAAAAGAACCAGTTCGATAAATAGACCAATCCAATAAATAGGACCACCACTATTGCCCAAGAGAATTTGTTATCCAATATTTTTTTCATAGTCCCTGTTATCTTTTGAGCAGATTTTTGCCAGTTATAAAAAGAAATACAAAGATGATCCCGATAAAGTAAATCAGGTCGCGACTATCAATCACACCTCTGCTAATGCTTCGATAATGGAATTGGATGCCTAGTAATTCTATATAATAATCTAATCCTGCAGTAAATAAAGGCAATTTACTCATGGCCGAAAATCCAATAAATAATAAGAAGCAAACAAATGCTCCACCAATAAATGCAACCACTGTATTGTTAGTAAAACTACTAGCAGCAATACCAATGGCCGTAAACACTGCAGCCAGAAAACATAATCCAATATAACTACCAATGGTGGCACCAATATCAATCCCACCTGTTACGCTAAGGCTTTGCATAGAAAAAGCATAAATCACCGAGGGAACAAGGGCAGTAAAAACAATGGATAAAGCGCCAAGGTATTTCCCTATTACAATCGCATTAGACGTTAATGGTAAGGTTTTTAATATTTCGAAGTTGCCCGATTTATATTCATCTGCAAAGCTGCGCATAGTAATTGTTGGAATCAGAAATAGCAATAACCAAGGAGCCAAACTAAAAAACCCACTAAGGCTTGCATAACCAAAATCAAGCAGGTTCGAATCGGGGAATACGAATAAGAAAAGTCCGTTTAACAATAAAAAGACAACCAGGGCAAGATAGCCGGTAAGGCTACTAAAAAACTGCTGCCATTCTTTTTTACAGATCATCCACATGCTTCAAAACTAAATCTTATCATCTAATTCTATAACACTTTATGGAATTTATCACATTTAGCATCCTAGTTAAAACATAAAATATGAACCTACGAATTAGTCTGATCGTCTTCTTCCTGTTCGGTATTGGCATTTTTGCAAATGCGCAGGACAAAAAACAAAGCCATGTGTCGGCTAAGCCAACGGTTGAAAATGGAGCTGATGCCATTCCAGTAATTGTTACTAGCAGTGCTAGAAAAAGCAAACCCAAGCCACCTAAAGCACCTGAACCTGTAAAATTTACGCCGCCGGTGATTGTGAAAGATGCTGATAAAAAATTGCCAGCACCACCTCCGCCGCCGACAATTAAAAAGAAAAAAACAGGAGATATCCCCCCCGCCGCCCCCGCCTCAAAAACATAAGGACGGTGATAAATAATATAATTAAAAGAGCCGAAGAAAATAAATGCTTCGGCTCTTTTAGTTTTTTGATTATTGATTGCTATACGGCGAAGCTTTCACCACATCCACAACTTCTACTGGCATTGGGGTTATTGAAATAAAATCCCTTGCCATTCAATCCGTCTGAAAAATCTAATTCGGTATTAACGAGGTATAAAAAGCTTTTTAAGTCCGTCACCACTTTAATTCCATTGTCTTCAAATACCTGATCCATTGGTTTGACTTCGTTATCAAAATCCAATTTATAGCTCAGGCCAGAACAACCGCCACCTACAACGCCGACTCTTAAAAAATAAGAATCATCGCCAGTAACTCCAGCTTCTTCCATGAGTTGCTGAACTTTCTTCTTTGCCTTCTCGCTAACGTAAATACTATTCTCTGTTGCTACTGCTGCCATAAAATATAGGCTGATAATTAAGATTCTAAAATAGAATAATTATCAGTATTAAAATATTAGTGAATTTTTTCTTCAAAAACCAACTGCTCTAAACCATTTTTAGAACGATAATCGTTGATAGCGGCTTTGATGGCGTCTTCTGCTAAAACCGAACAATGAATTTTAACCGGAGGAAGATTTAATTCTTCTACCAGATCCATATTGTCAATCGCAACTGCCTGATCAACGGTTTTACCCTTTAGCCATTCTGTTGCCAAGGAGGAAGATGCAATTGCAGATCCACAACCAAAGGTTTTGAATTTTGCGTCGGTGATTACACCAGTTGCATCATCTACTTCAATCTGCAAACGCATTACATCGCCGCATTCTGGAGCACCAACTAGGCCAGTACCTACATTCTTTTTTGCTTTATCCAAAGTACCAACGTTCTTAGGATTGCTATAATGATCAATAACTTTTTCTGAGTATGCCATAATATTATATTTAGTGGGGTAAAGAAAATTTACAATTTCAAATTAATGGTGTGCCCATTCAATTTTATCAATATCAACACCTTCTTTAAACATTTCCCAAAGAGGGCTCATTTCTCTTAGTTTCAAAACCGTTTCGCTGATCGCTTTGATCGTATAATCGATTTGTTCCTCTGTTGTAAAGCGACCGAGACCAAAACGTAAAGAACTATGTGCTAGATCATCGCCTAATCCCAATGCTTTTAACACATAGCTAGGTTCTAAGGAAGCAGAAGTACAAGCAGATCCGGATGACAGGGCAATGTTTTTATTAAAGCCCATCAACAAACCTTCTCCTTCAACATATTTGAAAGAAATATTAGCAACATGTGGTAAGCGATGTTCGCGGCTACCGTTTACATAGGTTTCTTCTAATTGCATCAATGCGGTTTCTAGTTTATCGCGGAGTTTGCTCAAGCGTTCTGCATCATCAGCCATTTCTAAACGAGCTAATT
Organism: uncultured Bacteroidota bacterium; assembly: GCA_903821465.1. GTDB lineage: Bacteria > Bacteroidota > Bacteroidia > Chitinophagales > Chitinophagaceae > Sediminibacterium. Next base: position 24,428 of record CAIJLK010000266.1, read on the forward strand.
CGCAAGCTTTTCCAAATCCAACAATCCCTGGAACATTTAAAGTACCGCTACGCATACCTCTTTCATGACCACCGCCATCCATCTGTGCTGTTACTTTAACACGTGGATTTTTACGACGCACATACAAGGCCCCGATCCCTTTTGGTCCGTACATTTTATGTGCCGTAAATGCCATGATATCAATTCCGTCTTTGTTTACATCAACAGGAATTTTACCAACTGCCTGAACGGAATCAGAGAAAAACAGAACACCATTCTTTTTAGCGATGGCACTGATCTCTTTTACTGGTTGAACCACACCGATCTCGTTGTTCGCATACATGATAGCAATCAAGATAGTGGTGGGTTTGATAGCAGCTTCTAATTCTTCAAGGTTGATCAGTCCATCAGCGCCAACCTGTAAATAAGTTACTTCACCTCCAGAACGCTCAATATGTTTACAGGTATCCAACACGGCTTTATGTTCGGTAGTGCAAGTAATAATATGATTACCCTTACTCGCATACATTTCAAATACGCCCTTGATGCCAAGGTTATCTCCTTCTGTTGCACCGGAAGTGAAAATGATTTCTTTTGGATCAGCACCAATTAATTTAGCCACTTGCTCACGTGCATAATCAACTGCTTCTTCTGCCTCCCATCCAAAAGGGTGGTTACGGCTTGCTGCGTTTCCGAAGTGTTCGGTAAAATAAGGCAACATCGCTTCCAAAACACGTGGGTCCATTGGAGTGGTTGCATTGTTGTCTAGGTATATAGGGAATTTCAACATAATCAATTTTATTTATTCTAACTTATAATGCAAAAGTATAGCAATAGGTTCTATAAATTTGAGTGTAGAAGGCTTGTAAACGTGATTTTCCTCTTTTCGTAAAGCAAACAGACTCAATAGAAACATATGACAAAACTCGAACATATTGGTATTGCAGTGAAGGATATTCATCAGTCAATCACCCTTTTTGAATCCCTATTGAATAGCCCTTGCTACAAAACCGAAACAGTTGAGAGCGAGCAGGTTACTACTGCTTTTTTTCAGCAAGGAGAAACCAAGATTGAGCTATTAGCTAATATAGAACCGGGTGGTGTGATCGAAAAATTTATCGAGAAAAAAGGGGAGGGTATTCATCATTTGGCGTTTGCAGTTACTGATATCCGAGCAGAAATGAAACGCCTACAAGATCAAGGATTTATTTTATTGCAAGCAGAACCCAAAAAAGGAGCTGACAATAAATGGGTTTGTTTTTTGCATCCCAAATCTACCAATGGAGTACTGATTGAATTATGTCAGGATATTGATTAATGACAAGAAAAATAAAAGATCGCAATGATGCCTACTAGGAATAGGCTTGCGAAAAGTATGAGTTTCTTTTTTAATTGAAATTTGAACTGTTCGTTGTTCATTAGAGTCCCAATTTTTCTACTGCCAATTGAGCAGCAACCTGACTTGCATCTTTTTTATTATAGCCTTTGCCCTGAGAGAGCATTTCACCGTCAAGCACAGCATTGATGGTAAATAGGCGACGGCTTCCTTCCATTTTTTCTTGAACCAGATCAAATGCGAGTATCTTTCCGTTTTTATTAGCCCATCCAATTAATTTGTTTTTCAAATTAATATCAATCAGTTCCAAATCATCCACAAACATATGTGGTATCACAATTTGCTTTAAAACCCAATTACTGGTTTTTACGTAACCCTTATCAAGATAAACTGCACCCACTAATGCCTCAAGCGTATTGCCAAAGATCTGGCTGCCTTTTAATGAGTTATCAAACTTATTGTAGAAAGTGAGTTTTTTTAATCCCATTTTGAGGGCAATATCGTTGAGCTGTTGCCTGTTTACCATCTTGCTGCGCATCTCTGTCAGAAAGCCTTCGCCCTTGTAAGGATAGCGCTTAAAAAGATAATCAGCAACGATTGCACTGAGTACTGCATCTCCCAAATATTCTAGGCGTTCATTGTTCTCATCGGCCGTTTCTTTCACTGAGCGGTGACTTAACGCAGTGCGATACAGCAAGCTGTTACTGGGTTTTATACCCAACACATTCTTGATTTGATTTTCGAAAGATGTTTCCCCTTTCTTTTTGAGTAAATGTTTCAGGAATTGCACAAACCTAAGCTACATATTTTTTTACAATCACGCAGGCATTGTGACCACCAAAGCCGAAAGTATTACTCAATGCCGCACGAACTAATCGTTTTTGTGGCTGATTAAAAGTAAAATTCAGATTCGGATCCAATGTTGGATCATCTGTAAAGTGATTAATAGTAGGCGGAATGATATCGTAAATTACTGCTTGAATACAAGCAATGGCTTCAATAACTCCTGCGGCACCTAAGCAGTGACCCGTCATTGATTTTGTTGCGCTGATATTGAGGTTATAAGCGTGTTCGCCAAATACTTCTGTAATAGCTTTAGCTTCTGCTCCATCTCCAAGTGGAGTGGACGTACCATGAACATTGATATAATCAATTTCATCTGCTCTCATGCCTGCATCTCTCAATGCAGCATTCATTACGTTGCGAGCACCTAATCCTTCAGGATGTGGAGCAGTAAGATGGTATGCATCGGCAGTTGCGCCTCCGCCTGCGATCTCACAATAAATTTTTGCACCACGTTTAATAGCATGTTCGTATTCTTCTAGAACAAGAACACCAGCTGCTTCACCCATTACAAAACCATCACGGTCTTTATCGTAAGGGCGGCTTGCAGTTTTTGGATCATCGTTGCGTTCGCTCATGGCTTTCATGGCGTTGAATCCACCCATTCCAGCTTCGCCGATAACGGCTTCTGAACCTCCGCTAATAATGATGTCAGCTTTTCCTAAACGAATATTGTCGCATGCAGTGATGATCCCATTTGTACTAGAAGCACAAGCGCTTACTACGGCAAAATTGGGACCACGAAATCCATGTCTCATGGAGATCTGGCCAGCAGCAATATCCAAGATCATTTTTGGAATGAAGAAGGGATTGAATCTTGGGGTGCCATCGCCTTTAGCAAAGTTGATTACTTCTTCCTGGAAAGTTGTTAATCCACCAATACCACTTGCGAAAATTACACCAACACGATCTACGTCCACATTTTCTTTGCTGATGCCAGCATCAGATACAGCCTGATCACTAGCCACAATGGCTAGTTGTGCAAATCGGTCTAACTTTCTAGCTTCTTTCCTTTCCATAAAGTTGGTAGGATCAAAACCTTTCACTTCACAAGCAAATCTTGTTTTAAACTTAGAGGCATCAAATAAAGTAACATTGTCTGCTCCTGAAACACCTGCAAGCAAATTTGACCAATAATCGTTCAGATTATTACCCAAAGGATTGAGGGTTCCAATACCGGTAACAACTACTCTTTTTAATTCCATTTCCTAGCCTGTTTGAAGTGATAATCCGGCCCGGAGTTACCCGGGCCGGATTAAATTATTCCTATTGAAGGGAGATCTTACTTAGCGTGCTCTTCTAGGTAAGCTACAGCCTGACCAACAGTAGTGATGGTTTCAGCCTGCTCATCAGGGATAGAGATGTTAAATTCTTTTTCGAATTCCATAAT
>CAIJLK010000267.1 GCA_903821465.1 uncultured Bacteroidota bacterium
ACTGTTGGTAACGACCGTGAGATGGATATCCAACTGGCTCCCTTTGATGTGTTGGGCAATATTGCCCACGCAAAGATGCTTGCTTCTATTGGGCTGTTAACCAATCAGGAAGCGATTGACATTGTATCAGAACTAAAGAATATTTACGGATCTATTCAACATTCCGATTTTACCATTTCTCCAGATGTAGAGGACATTCATTCACAGATAGAATTACTACTCACCCAGAAGCTGGGCGACACCGGAAAAAAGATTCATTCCGCCCGTAGCAGAAACGATCAGGTGTTAGTTGATATAAAATTATATCTGCGTCATGCTATCGAAGAACTGGTGGTTGAAATCAATATATTCTTTAAGTTGCTCTTGCAACAAAGCAATAAATATCAGCACCATCTTTTGCCAGGATACACTCATTTGCAAATAGCCATGCCTTCCTCTTTTGGATTGTGGTTTGGTGCTTATGCAGAGAGCCTTGTAGATGATGTTACGGTGTTGCAGTCTGCTTATACTGTAGTCAATAAAAACCCATTGGGCAGTGCCGCTGGCTATGGTTCTTCCTTTCCTATTAATAGAACGATGACTACCGAATTTTTGGGCTTTGCAAGTATGAATTATAATGTGGTATATGCGCAGATGGGCCGTGGAAAAGCCGAACGTATTACCGCACAAGCCATGGCCAATGTGGCCGATACTTTAGCCCGTTTAAGCATGGATATGTGTCTTTATCTGAATCAGAATTTCGATTTCATTTCCTTTCCTGCATCGCTTACTACTGGCAGCAGTATTATGCCCCACAAAAAGAATCCCGATGTTTTCGAGCTGATACGTTCGCACTGCAATCGTATTAAAGCATTGCCTAACGAAATAACGATGATGACCACCAATTTGCCTTCGGGTTATCACCGCGATTTACAACTTTTAAAAGAGCATCTATTTCCTGCATTCAGTACCTTGAAGGACTGTCTGCAGATGGCTTCTTTAATGCTGTCCAACATTACTATAAAAGAGGATATTCTTCAAAACGAAAAATACAAATACCTTTTTACCGTCGAAGCAGTAAATGAGCTGGTATTGAAGGGAATACCTTTCAGAGATGCTTATAAAACAGTGGGACAACAGGTAGAGGATGGTACGTTTTCCTACAACTTAAAACAAGGACTGCATCATACCCATGAAGGCAGTATCGGTAATCTTTGCAACAATCAGATAAACGATTCTATGCAACATGTGGTTGCTGGTTTTGGTTTTGATAAAGTAAACAATGCAATTGAGCAGTTATTGGAATAATAGCTTATTCTTGATTTATAATATCTAAAATGAAGGCTCAAATATTATCCAATTTTATTATTTGTCCAATTAACCATTAATTTGCCTTAATTAATTTTACAAAATATGAATACAGGATATTTTTCTTATCCGTTGCCAGCTAACGAACCTGTTTTAAATTATGCTCCCGGTAGCAAAGAAAAAGCAGAGATAAAAAAAACGCTTGCATTACTAAAATCTCAGAGTATTGATGTGCCAATGTACATTGGTGATCAGGAAATTCGTACAGATATTAAAGTGGCTATTACTCCTCCACATGAAAGAAAACATATACTGGGCTATTTCCATAAAGGTGATGCCTCACATGTTCAAATGGCAATCGATGCTGCCCTTGAAGCTAAAGAAAGTTGGAGCAACATGAGTTGGGAAAGCAGAGCTGCAATATTTTTAAAAGCTGCAAATTTGTTGGCAACCAAATACCGTACTTTTATCAAT
>CAIJLK010000268.1 GCA_903821465.1 uncultured Bacteroidota bacterium
TACAATCTATTGCCATTGTTGAATCTTTCTCTAATTTTCTGTTTTTCATGAATATGTCGAAGGCAACTAAGGACCAAGTGGTAGGATTTATAAAGAGTCAGCAGAAAGAGAAAACAGATGCTTATATCGCAGCAGTTCAGAAAACTTACCCTAACGATACCAAGCCATCCGATTTAATGGATGTGGATGTAATGTTCCGTCCGGGTGCAGTTCGTCAGGCGAAAGATAAAGCGGCATTGAATGCAGCGCCAGTTTACATGTATTTATTTACCTGGCAATCGCCCGTACTAGATGGCAAATTCAAAGCAGTGCATTGTATGGAAATTCCTTTTGCGTTTTTCAATATCGAAAAATGCGAGGAGATGACAGGGGGTACCAAAGAAGCAATAGAATTATCTAAGAAAGTGAGCGATGCATGGATCAATTTTGCACGCTCCGGAAATCCAAACCATAAAGGCTTACCCACATGGCCAAAGTTTGATGCAAGCAAAACCGCAACCATGCACTTCGATAACAAGTGCGAAGTGTTGCCGCAAATGGACAAAGTGTTATTTGATTTATTGGGACTTTAGCAGTAGGACCTGATAAGCAGAAATTATTCCTAGGAAAACTAACCCCATCTCGAATTATTGAGATGGGGTTTTTATTTTATTTTTTATTTGACCAAAAAGCCTTCCATCCGAAATAAGCTACCAGTGCTACCAGAATAAATGCCCAAATTTTAGTAACTGATAGAAGAAGGGAAGTCATTGCATTCCATCCCATTTTAATAGCGTCCCAGAGTTTATAGAAAAAGCCAGGTTCAAAAGCACTTGTATTATTATTCGAAACCATTTCTCTTTGAATAGTTTGATTTTGATAGAGTGATAAACTGATACTGCTATAATTGATCTGATCGTTTAACTTAAGGTTATCGAGTTGCGCATTATCTTTTTGTTCCTGCGTTATCAGCAAACTTTCTTCGGCAGATAAACTAACATGTTTTTTACTGCTATCATTTCCTGATGCCATTACTCTTTTTTGAAAATGCTCATTACGTTTTTCGGTAAGTTGATTGGCTAGTATTTGCAATTGCACATCTTCTGCATCAATGGTTCGATAGTCAAGAAATACAACCTGTTTAGCGATCTCTTTTAGTGTACTATCTAGTAATGTATTGGGTACTCTAATACTGATAGTGTTGATCACCCGATAGGTAGTAGAAACCAAGGAGCTATCAGAACTTATTTCTGAGCGATCAACATTTTCAACATCGCTTGAAAGATGCGTGTGCGTTACAAATCCATGCATCCGGGCAGTGATGTTTTCAATCTCATAGGTTGACTGAATCACATTTTTCACCCTGAATTTTAGATCAGCTGTTCGAATAAATTTACGTCCCTCGGTTTTAGTTTCTACAGCAGCTGATGAAGAAATATAACTATTACTACTTGTGTCGGCGGTGACTGCCCTATTTTCGCTTTTATTTCCTCCAGTGCTGCAACCAAACAAAACAAAAGCAACTAAACATGCGATGAAGTTTCTTAAATGGGTTTGCATAAAGCTATTTAGCCTTAATAGCAGCAACCCGAATAAAGTAACCTTAAAGGAATGTTATAGTATATTAATATGTTTTTTCCAATGGTAACATCTTCTAGGTCTTGTCAATATTTTTTTCTTTTAAACATCTATTTTTGGCCGTCTATTATAACCTATCAACGCAAATAAAAAGGAGGCTAGTAAGAAGCTAAATACTGTTGTGCGGTTGTAAATTTCACCCTCTATATTTTGATCTTGTAAGTAATGTTTAATGATTTCACCAACAGCAAAATTGAGTACCACTCCAAATAAAAAAAAAGCAGCGGCACCAGTATACCATTTGTTTTTAAGCTGTAAAAACACGAATAAGAAAATACCAGCTGTTACTATCAGGCTGAGTGCAAGTGGAACTGCCAATGGCCAAAACCATCTATTATCTCCGCTAAGCGTTGCGATCAAATACAAGAATGGGAATATAGAAAAACTAAAGCCAATAAAAGAACCCAATAATCTGTATCGCGGCAAATCAGTGGGCGCGAAAGTTGCCCAGATCATCAAGAGTGCTCCAATGGGGTAGAGCGACCAACTCAGCGTTTGACTGATGGAATAATTTATGATACTTAAAATGGCAATGATGGCAACTATGATTGAACTGAAAATAATGAGCTTGCGAGCTTTGGGTTGTTGTGTTGTCATAATGAAATAATGATTAGTTAAGTTAATGAATTCTTCCCATTCTTGTGATAATGGGAAATTGGATCACTTTTATTTCATCTTCTTTCCATGCCTTTTGCAAATCTTGCTTGATCAGATCAACTGGGTTTTGATGATTATCATTTTGGTAGAGTTTTACAGCACTCCAGGTTTCTAAATAACCAATAAGTTGTGGAAAGCTCCAGGAAATTTTTTTTGAAAAATGAGGGCATTGTATTTCTTCAAATGGAAAGGGTATTGTTAAATATTTTTCTTCAATATAGTTTCTTTCTTTGTCCCAGTAAGTTCCAATAATATCAGTGTAGAGTGTTTCAATGATGGCATCGATTCTTGGTTCGGAATTAAATTTTTCATATCCAATAACGGCAAGTAATGCATCAGGTTTTGCAGTTCTGTTTACTTCTGCATAAAACTCTTCAAATTCAAACCAATGAATTGCCTGCCCAACTGTGATCAGATCAAAAACATCATTTGCAAAATTAGTATGTTCTGCAGCTTGTTTTGAATAAGTAATATTTGGAATTATTGAAGCATTCGATAATTGTTGTATACTAATATCTGTGGCAAAAACATGATTGAATTTTGTTGCGAGTTCAGTAGCGATCTGACCGTTACCAGTACCACAATCCCAGACTGTTTGAAAGTTTGAAACATGCTGATAGATCCAATCCAACAATTCAGTAGGGTAGGTTGGCCTAAACTGTTGATATAAATTAGACTGATCTGAAAAATTATCTTTCACTATACAAAATATATTAATTCCTATTAAAATAAAACCCAATAGTTATGGGATACTATTGGGTTTTGTTCATTGTTACATAAATCAGTTTAATAGAAAAACTGTTCTAAAACAATTTTCCCATCTTTTACTTCGTAAACGCAGACTTCTTCAATAGTCATTCGGCCTCTACTTTTAAAAGTTGCATCTAGTTTCCATGTAACAGCAAAATGGTTTCCAGCTACTATTGGATCTGAAATTTCAGATCCGTGAAAAGCTTCAACATCATCCTGGAAGGCTACAGATTTGGCTTTGATAGCTTCCAATCCATCCACAATTTTTGTACCCATCATTTCTTGGGCTTCAATACTTTTTGCATTGTCAGCAAATAAAATCGCTTGGGTTTCGTCGATTTTGCCAAAACGGCAAAGTTCAACCAATTGGTTGGCTACATCTCTTGTGCTCATAGTTTGTGATTTTAGAATAAAAAATTACAAATCAAAAACTGCAATCACTACCAAAACTTATTAATTTATTATTAATATGGA
>CAIJLK010000269.1 GCA_903821465.1 uncultured Bacteroidota bacterium
AATTCAATTTCAATGCTCATACCCAATGGAGCCATTCTTTTGTAGAATTCTACAGAAGTTTGAATATTTTCTTCAATCGGTTCTTCAGAAAGATCCAACATGTGAGAACTGAATAAAGGCTGACCTTTTTCTTTATGGAATTGTTCACCCGCATCAATCAAAGCGCTGATCCATGGCAACCATTTTTTAGCAGCATGGTCAGTATGTAATACAACCGATACGCCATAATATTTAGCAAGTGTATGAACGTGCAAAGCGCCAGAAATAGCACCTTGAATATTGGCCTGTAACTGATCGTTCGGCATTCCTTTACCAGCGATGAATTGTGCACCACCGTTAGAGAATTGTATAATTACTGGGGAGTTTACTTTAGCTGCGGTTTCTAAAACTGCATTGATTGTATCAGTACCGATGGTATTGACTGCAGGTATTGCAAAATTATTGTTTTTAGCATCGTTATAAAGGGCTTCTAGTTCGGCACCAAATAAGACCCCGGCTCTGTATTTACTCATGTTTAGTAAGTGGTTTTATTTAAAATTATTTATTGCTATTTTGGATTGTAAATATACGATTAATAGCCCAAACGTTTGTTAGCTTTGAGCAGATAAAAGGGTATCAACAACAATCCTTTGTTGTGAGAAGGTTACTTAGCAAGGCTTTGGATTACATCGTATTTTGTAACGATATGGAAATCTCCTTTTTCGTCCTTCGCTAAAACGGCCCCATTTTCTTTGGTAATTAAATTACCTAGGCGTTCAACTGGGGTATCAAAAGCAACGATGGGATAGGCTGCTTCCAAAACAGATGCCACCGATTCGTTTTTAATTTCGGGATTGCTAAAGACTTTCATGAATAAACCTGTTTCGCTCACTGCACCAATTAAGGCACCCTTTGAAGCTACTGGAATATGTTCGATATCGTATTTCTTCATCAATTCTACAGCCCTGGAAACGGTATCTGTTGGCTCGATAGTTACGAGTCTTTTCGTAGTTCTGCCACTCACAATATCCTTGAATGTTTTTACATCTAGGAATCCTCTTTCCATCATCCACTCATCGTTATAAATTTTTGCAACATATCTACTACCATGGTCGTGAAAAATACAAACCACTACATCTTCTTTTTTCAAATGATTTTTCAATTGCATCACGCCTTGTAAGCAGCTGCCAGCGCTGTATCCACAGAATAGTCCCTCTTCTTTTGCAATTCTTCTGGCCATTACTGCACCATCTTTATCAGTAACTTTTTCGAATAGATCAATGACGCTCATATCATAGTTTGCTGGAACGAAATCTTCGCCAAATCCTTCCGAGATATAAGGGTAAACTTCTTTCTGATCTTCCTCGCCAGTTTCGAAAAACTTTTTGAGCAGCGAGCCATAACTATCGATGGCCCAGATTTGAATATCCGGATTTTTTTCTTTAAGGTATTTTGCTGTACCTACAATAGTACCGCCTGTACCGGTAGCAACAACTAAATGTGTGATCTTACCTTCGGTCTGTTCCCAGATTTCGGGCCCCGTTTGCTCATAATGAGCCTGGCGGTTAGCAAGATTATCATATTGATTTACGTACCAAGAGTTAGGCACTTCAGAAGCCAGTCTTTTCGACACAGAATAATAGGAGCGAGGGTCGGAGGGTTCCACGTTGGTCGGACAAACAATCACTTCTGCACCAACTGCTTTGAGGATATCGGCTTTTTCTTTCGATTGCTTATCGGTAGTGGTGAAAATACATTTGTATCCTTTCACCACTGCGGCTAGGGCCAAACCCATGCCTGTATTGCCACTGGTACCTTCAATGATGGTACCGCCTGGTTTGATCTTGCCTTCTTTTTCTGCCACTTCCAGCATTTTCAAAGCCATACGGTCTTTAATGCTGTTGCCGGGGTTGAAGTATTCCACTTTGGCTAAAACCGTAGCGGGGAGGTCT
>CAIJLK010000270.1 GCA_903821465.1 uncultured Bacteroidota bacterium
GTTTAATTGTTCTGGCTTACAATCAGAATTCAAACCCACATCTAAAATAACGCCGGTTTCGCCATTTGATTTAGGCACAACACCAGAAACACATGGACGAATTACACCTGCAATTGGTTTGATGCTGAACATAGCTCCAACTAACATAGCACCGGTATTACCTGCGCTAATCAAAGCATCGATCTTTCCTGTAGCTAACAGATGGTATCCGATGCTAATAGAAGATTTTTGTTTTTCTTTTAATGCTTTAGTTGGGTGTTCGTGATAACCTATTACTTCTGGGGCATGTATTAAATGCAATAAAGGTGATGAAACCTGGTGCTCATCCAATAATGGTTGAACCAAGGCTTCATCACCTATACAAAATATATTAGCTGCACTAGTATTGACAGACAAGAAATGCTTCAAGCCTTTCACCGCCTCAAGCGGTGCAAAATCTCCACCCATCATGTCTAAGCCAATATTCATGTGCGGTAAGCTAAGGATAAATTTGAACTAAAAGGTTACGCTTTAAGAGGAGCTTTTTCAGCTACTAACTTTCCTTTGTAGAACAATTTGCCTTCGCTCACGTGCGCACGATGGCGTACATGCAATTCTCCAGTTGTTGTATCCTTGCTTAAGGTTACTTCCTGAGCTTTATAGTGTGTTCTTCTCTTAGCACTACGTTGCTGAGAATGTCTGCGTTTAGGATTTGGCATAATTCGAAATTTATAATATCAAAAAAATTATTCTAAGTTTTTAAATTGATCTAACCCCTTCCACACCGTATTCGTTGTGGTGTCTTTTGTTGCTTCCTCTTCCATCTTCCTCAACTTCTCTAACACTTCAAGATTACATTTTGGTCCCCCGATCTCTGATTCCTTACACATTTTCTGTAAAGGAAAACTTAGGTTGATGAATTCGAAAATCCAATCAGCCAAGTGCAAGTGACTTTCCCCTCTGCTGATATAATATATATCCGGATCTTCCTCAGACTCATTCATTTTTTCAGGATCCTCTACCAACTTTACGATGATATTGAATTCGTCCCAAAGCTGCATGGGTAGCGGATTTCCACAGCGATCGCAATTCACATTAGCCGCGCCATCAATGTCAAATTTCAACTGCATGAATCCGGAATTTTTTTCCAAACTCAGCTTGACATTGGCGTCGAGATTAATAAAATCTTGCTCACCATAGGGTACAAAGAACTTGTCGTCTATTCGATATTCGAATACATGAATCCCCGGCTTCAAACCAACAAATGCTATTTCAAATTCCCTCCGATGACTCATATCCTTTTTTTAAGGGCTCGCAAAGGTAGTCCAATTACCCGTAATTGCCAAAGGAAAATCGTCGTAAAACAGATTTCACTTATCAACAGTACTGAATAACAGATATAAAACGCAAATTTGTACCTATGAAGCCGAACACGAAGATAACTGTAAATGCACTGATTTCTTTTGCTTTATTGCTATTTATAGCCATTTTGATCTTCGTTTTCTCCTTTTTTAGCCTTCAGATCGAAGCGTATTATAGTAATTCCTGGTACCCAGCCATTGGAAATACCCTTCGTATGATTACCCGAAACCTGCCCTTTAGTATCGGGGATATCCTTTATGTGTTGGTTGCCTTTTCACTTTTTGTTGGATTAATTAGATGGCTGATCACTGCTTTTCGTGCAGGGTTAGACTGGCAGCTTCTCGGTGCGGGCCTATTATTTATAGCCAGAAAATTGCTTTGGATCTATATTATTTTTAAGCTGATTTGGGGACTCAATTACAATCGGATGGGAATTGCTTATCAGTTAAACTTAGATACAGTAGCCTATCAAAAGCAGGATGTGGTGCAGATCACTAGAGATTTAATGGATAGCCTGAACGCTTGTAGGCGGCAAATAAAAGATACCATTATCCCCGAAAAGGGCTTTGATCAGATTAATCGCGAAGCGATGCGATGCTATCAGACTCAGTCGATGCAGTATCATTTTCTGAATTATCGTAACCGGGCGGTTAAGCAAAGTCTGTTTAGTCCCCTAGGTGATTTTATTGGATTTACTGGTTATTTCAATCCATTTACAGGAGAAGCACAGGTTAGGGACGATATTCCTAGGGTGATGGTACCTTATATTACCTGTCATGAAATGGCGCACCAAATGGGATATGCCAGCGAATCGGAAGCTAATTTTGTAGGATATTTAACCGCTACCAGCTCGAAGGACGTTTACTTTAGATATTCTGTGTACCTCGAACTCTTTAGCTATGCGCAGGGAGCTGAAATCTTGTTGTATAGCAAAGAGAAAGACTTTCCCGCATTTGAGAATATGCTCAAATTCAATAAAGCCTATTTAGATAGTTTGGTTCGAAAAGACCGTAAGGAGATCAGGCAGTTTTTTCAGAAGCGCAAGAACAATATCAGTCCTGCTTTCAATAGCCTGTACGACCAATACCTCAAGCTCAACAAGCAAACAGCCGGGATTGACAGCTACGACGACGTCATCAGCTGGCTAATTGCTTACAAGAAAAAGTTCGGAAAGATCTAGTTAGAATTTATTCTTCCACATCATGCTTTCAACAGGGCGGTTGGGCTGACCACTATATTTAGCATTAGCTTTCTGATTGTATTTCACTTCAATTTCTCCATCAACAGGGAAGTAGATCAGCTGACCAATCGGCATCCCATAATAAACACGTACAGGTTGTTTTACAGAAATTTCTAAGGTCCAATTACCACAGAACCCCACATCGCCTTTTCCAGCAGTGGCATGGATATCGATACCCAGGCGACCCGTAGAAGACTTGCCCTCCAAAAAAGGAACATGTGCATGTGTTTCTGTGTATTCTTCTGTAACACCTAAGTATAAGACGTTTGGTAGCAACACAAATCCTTCTTCAGGAATATCAAAATGTGAAATGGTATTATGGGCCTTCGCATCCAACACTTCGCTATCGTAAGTTGCTAAGTTTTTTCCCAAATGCACATCGTAACTATTGCTTCCGAGATCCTGTCTGTCGTACGGAACTATTTTGATGGTGCCTTTTTCTATTTCTTCTAAAATGCGCTTGTCAGAGAGAATCATGTTATTTTTGTTTGAATTGCAGGCTATAAAACTAGTGCTGCAAGCTAAAATCTAAATTGTAGCTGTGGCATTGTTTTATCAACAAGATATCAACGAACAAACTAAATTGGCGATCTGGGAATTAGCAGAGACGGAAGATTTTTTTGCAAGTTCCATATCCATTCAGAGCAATATCACGCATCCGCATAAACGGCTACAACACTTTGCAGGACGCTATTTGCTGCCTTATCTCTTTCCTGATTTTCCTTCCAGCGAAATTGCGATAGCGGATACGCGCAAACCATTTTTACCAGAAGAACAATACCATTTTTCCATTTCGCATTGTGGTAATTATGCTGCTGCAATTGTGAGCACAAATGAACGTGTTGGAATTGATATTGAAGTGATCACCGAAAGAGTACACAAGATCAAACACAAATATTTGCACGCAACTGAGCTTGCATTTGTAAATAATTTTCCTGTCGAAAAACAAACAGAATTGCTCACGCTTTTATGGAGCGCCAAAGAAGCCATGTTTAAATGGTGGGGTAGTGGGGATGTAGATTTTAGTGAGTCATTGCGTTTTGATCCATTCGATTTTTCAAAAGAAGGTATCATTCAGGCAAGATTTGAAAAGTGGGAGATAGTTATTCCTCTCGAATTGCATTATCGGTTGATGGGGGGAATGTCCGTTGTGTGGGTGAATAATAAGATAAAAGATAAAAGATAAAAGAGAAAAGAGAAAAGATAAAAGATAAAAGATAAA
>CAIJLK010000271.1 GCA_903821465.1 uncultured Bacteroidota bacterium
GATATTCATATTGCCAATTTGGGTAAAGAAAGAGCCGGCTTTTTAAGTCCGATGAAGTCAGCAATTAATATGGGTATCATTTGCACGAATCATACTGACGGTAGTGTTACACCAATGGATCAGCTGTTTCTACTTTGGAGTTCTGTGAATAGGATTTCACGTAATGGTGTGATAGTAGGCGAAGGAGAAAGGATCACTGCATATGAAGGATTAAAGGCACTTACCATTAATGGTGCGTATGAATATTTCGAGGAAAATAATAAAGGAAGTTTAAAGACTGGTAAAATGGCTGATTTAGTGATTTTAGATAAAAATCCATTAAAGGTTCAGGCAAATGATATTAAGGACATTAAAGTACTTGAAACCATTAAAGATGGTAAATCCGTTTATAAAAAATAAGCGGAAGATAAAAATAGAACCTATTGATAATATAAAAAGATCGTTGTATTGTTACTTACGGAACACTTGATTGGGACAAAAGAAATAAAATAATGGATGAAGCTGTAGTAAAACATGAACAATACACTATGAAACTGAGAACTGATCTTAGTTCACAATAAATAATACTCTTTGTCCCTCAGCGTTTTCTGAGGGACATTTTTTTATCCCCCAAAATTTAAATAGCAACAATAAACCTAAAGAATTCTTATTCAACCATTTATTGAGTTAATCAGATGGGAAGTTGCTTAAGTCAATTAATGACTAGTAATCAGATTTCAAAAAATAACAGGGGAAGAGTAAAATAAATTGCAATAATTATATTATATTTAAAATCAATACAACCCTTAACCAAAACCCCTTTATGAACCCAACTCCTGGCCCCACACCAGCAGCAGTTCAGGAAACTGATGCAGGTAGGAATTTTTCATTGTCTGTGATTACCGGATTTGCAATACTAGGATTACTGCTAACCTCTATCTGGAATTTTGGAGGATTTACCCAACAATTACAAGCATTGTATTATACCAATGTGAAAGACAGCAATTATAAATTACTTTCCACTATTTCCATTTTGTTTGAAGGGAAGATGGCTACAATGCTTGCCATCAGTTTTGGTGCAGGTATTGTATTGCTTGTTCAAAAGAAAGAGCCTAACAGCTCTATTGACGGAGTAGATGCCCATATTCGAAAACAAATCTGCCTGATTATATTGGGCCTTTTTGTAGGCTTAATATTACTCTGGCCTAATGATCTGCTATTTACTTTTGGCATTGTAGGAATACTATTGTTTGCTTTCTGGAATCTTCCTGCTAAAAGTTTATTCATTGCTGCAATAGTTTGTAGTATGATTTATTGTGGTAAAAACTTTTGGAATTATGCCGATGATAAAGCTGATTATAAAGCTTATCTAGTTGTAAAATCAATCGAGAAAAAGTTTTCAGATGATAGTGCGGCAAGATCAATTAAGTTAGGCTTTGTAAAATCAAAAGATTCTGCGAGCCAGAAAGAGATACTTACAAAAAAGATACTGGCCGATTCTTTGGCTAAAAAGAATGACACTTTAAATTCTAAGCAAGTAGAAGAAAAGGGCAAGTGGGAGGGGTTGCTAAAATCTTTAAAATACGATTCTGCTAATGTAGCAGCGGATAAAAAATCAATGCGACAAGGATATAGTAAAATGTGGTTCTATCTTAAGGAACGCGTTCAAAATAAAGAATCTTCTGGCGTTTATGCAATTGGTGTTTGGGAGTTTTCTGCAGCTATGTTTTTAGGTATGGCATTATTAGCCATTGGATTTTTTCATCGCAGACTTTCTTCTGCTACTTACTTAATACTCTCTGTAGTTTTAATTTCGTTGGGTGTTGCATTTGCTTTCTTCAGAATTCACACTACCACTTTGCGAATAACAGATTATGTAAAATATTTTGATCGCTTTGCAATACCCTATAACCAGTTTCTGCCATTGGAAAAATTGTTTTTAGCAACTGGTTATGCATCATTGTTAATGTGGCTTCTCAAGCTACAATCGCTACAAGGGCTAATGAAAATATTTTCAGCTGTGGGTAGGCTAGCCCTAACCAATTATTTCCTTCAAGTGTTGATTGGGTCTTTTTGGTTCTATGGATATGGGTTGGGTTATTATGGCATGTTTGATCAATGGGAACTGTATGCAGCTGTTGCAGAAATTACCTTGGTGCAAATTGTTGGCTCAGTATTTTGGTTACGCTATTACAAATTAGGACCACTGGAATGGGCGATGAAAAGCATCATCTACCAGAAAAAGTTCCCTAACCATTTATAAGCCGCAACAATAACTACAAACTGATTTCACAAACTAAAAACATTCGTATGGATCAACATAATTCTTCCGAACATAATTTAGATACCAATCTCGGAGTTGCTCCTGTTGCCGCTGCCGATAGGGTAAAAAGTATTGACGCAATTCGAGGTTTTGCATTGCTGGGAATTTTAATGATGAATATTCCAGGCTTTGGCATGAACTGGGATTTTTGGTATAATATTTATACTGGTCATAGATCAGGATATGATTATCTCACAATGGAGGGGGTTAGTGTATTTTTTGAAGGAACCATGCGCGGATTATTTTCCATGTTATTTGGCGCTGGTATGATTTTATTCATGACGAATAAAAAAGAAACTCCTGGTCAGCCATCTGTTGCCGTGTTTTATTATCGTCGCTTACTCTGGTTGGTTTTCTTTGGAGTAATCAACGCATTTGTGATTTTATGGTTTGGCGATATATTATTTTACTACGGACTTTTTGGTATGATCCTTTTTGCTTTTCGCAAAACAGCACCCAAATGGCTATTAATTATTGGTCTTTCTCTGATCGCATGTGCAATGGTACAGAACGCTTGGCGCTGGTCAGAAACGCGCGAGAAAAGGGTCAACTATCTGGAAGCAATGGCTGCAAAAAAGGAAAAGAATAAACTAACTGATGAGCAACAACAATCAATTACAGCCTGGAAACAGATTGCTAAAGTAAACAAACCAGATACGGCACAAACCAACGAGAATATGCGGAAAATGCATTCCAATTATGTGACCATTTTCAAGTATTGGATACCCAATAATGCAAACGGAGAAGCTTGGGAAGCTTATTTTGGCATATTTGATATGCTATCGATGATGTTTATAGGGATGGCTCTATTTGGGTGGGGGTTTTTCAATAATAAACTCAGTACATCTACCTATACGATGTGGATGTTGGTAGGTTATGGCATTGGCATACCATTTGGCTATTTCTTGTTTAACCAAGATTTTGCAAGTTTCACTAATAGAGTTGCTTTTATTGATCGCTGGCGTTACAGTCCTTGGATCTTTGCTGAATTTCGTAGACTGTTCATTACCATTGGACACGCAAGTATGCTCATGATTGTTTATCGTTTAAAGATAGCTCCTTGGTTAATGAGAGCATTATCTGCAGTTGGACAAATGGCTTTCACCAATTATCTCATGCAAAGTATCATTTGTACATTCTTTTTCTACGGCTATGGATTTGGCTACTATGGAAAATTATATTTCCATCAGATATATTATGTGGTAGCTGCTGTGTGGATTTTTCAACTAATCTTTTCTAGTATTTGGCTTCGATATTTTCGTTTCGGGCCATTTGAGTGGGTATGGAGGTCGCTTACATACTGGAAGAAGCAACCTATGAAGTTGTAATGTATTCTCTTCCTAGATCTTATTAAAGCCATGCTATCGAGCATGGCTTTAATAAGATAAAACTAATTACACAGAAGTCAGTTTTGTTTATTTATCCTTGAAGTTATACATGTCATCCACTTCTTCCTTGGTTTATAAAAAAGCGAAGTGTATTCAGATGGGTGAATTATTATTTAATTTCAACCTTATTCTTCTTTTGTTTGTATGCCAATATATGATCACTCAATTCTTTCTGCTCCTTTGTCGTTAGTGGTTGTTGACCAGCTATAAAGTCAACATCTAATTCTACTTTATTCCTTTTCATATGAATAGATTTGAAATTTTATTAAAATGAAAAGTAATCCTGTAAAGTTTGGAAGACCTCCTCAACGGTTCGTTTATCTAACATACCCAATTTCTTTTTCAATCTTAATTTATCAACGGCTCTAACTTGGTCAACTGCCACTTGACCTTCCTTACCATCAAATGAACAATTAACTCTTGAAGGGTAGGACTTTAATGTGGATGTTAATGGTACAATGGTAACTGTATTGAGGTATTTATTTGCTTCATCAGGAGATACGATCATGCATGGGCGAGTTTTTTTTACCACGCTTCCAACGGTAGGATTAAGTTCAACTAACCAAATTTCTGTCCGTTTTACTTCCATGTCCATTCCTCCTCATCAAAACTATTACCAGTATCCATCCAACTTTTTTCTTCGGATGAAATTTTACTTGTTGCTTGTTTGAACTGTTCTTCCCATCCGGCACGAGGTTTTTGTGTTGGTGTAATCATGATACCATCCTTCTTTAATTCCACATTAATCTCGGTTGTAAGATTGTATTGTTGAATTAATGCTTGAGGAAAACGGATCCCCTTGCTGTTACCAATATCTATTACTTTTAAACGCATACAACGAAGTTATTACATTGTAGCTACATTCGCAATAAATCAATGATAACATTTGATATTAGTATCAAAAATCCCTATTCTGCTGCACACCCTGCTACACAAATAATAATATCACTTCAACTCATTAAAACAAAAAACCCTTGACAATCAAGGGTTCTATGAAGATGGTCTTTGCGCCAAGATTGCCAACCTCGTTTCACTCGGTTGTCTTCATGCCGCATTGAACTTACTCAAAGCCCTTGCACCAAACTTCGTTTGTGGCACAAATGGGAATGAGTTCGAATTACTCCGGGTCTGATTTATTTGCAATACTCAAATGGTAATCCCTTCTTTTCATATAGGGACTCTGAGGCGAATAATTTACATAATCGAATCAAAATAGTTATATATTTGAGCCGAATAAGCAATTTAATCGGCTCATGATCTATAATTGGCAGCAAAAAGACTGGTGTGCATTTCACTATGATAGTAGTGCAGTGGAGGAATTGCTTTTTGCAATTGCTGAAGAGACTGGTCATATTAGTGGATTGATAGCTGGGTTAACCGACAAAATAAAAACAGAAACCATTATCCAAATTATGGTTTCGGAAGCGCTAAATACCTCATCCATTGAGGGGGAATATTTAAGTCGGCAAGATGTAATGTCTTCTATTAAAAATAATCTTGGATTAAATGAACAGATAGAAAATATAAAAGACAAAAATGCTGCTGGTGCAGGTGAATTAATGGTTGCTGTTCGTGAAAGCTTTTTTGAACCATTAACTGAGGAAATGCTTTTTTCTTGGCATCGCATGTTATTGGGCAATTCAACTAAAATTAAAGTAGGGTCTTGGCGTAAACATAGATCCCCAATGCAGATAGTGTCTGGTTCTATTGGTAAGGAAAAGGTTCATTTTGAAGCACCCCCTTCAAATCAAGTTCCTAAGGAAATGGACAGATTTATAAATTGGTTCAATGCTACAGCACCTGGTATGGAAAATGAAATCAGAAAAGCACCAATTCGCTCTGGCATTGCACATTTATATTTTGAATCGATACATCCATTTGAAGATGGCAATGGCAGGATGGGAAGAGCTATAGCCGAAAAAGCATTATCACAAACCATTGGAAGACCAGTATTATTAAGCCTGTCTCAGGAAATTGAAAAAAATAAAAAATCATATTATTCAACCATCGAGAAAGCACAGAAAAATAATGAGATCACGGATTGGTTAGAATATTTTGTAAAGCTGATTTATGCTGCACAACTGGAAGCAAAAAAATTGATCGGCTTTACGTTGCAAAAAACCATGTTGATCGATCATTATAAAGAACAATTGAATGAGCGTCAAATGAAGGTGATTTTAAAGATGCTTGAATCTCCGGATGGGTTTAAAGGTGGCATGTCTGCAAAAAAATATATTTCGATCAATAAAACTTCCAAAGCAACCGCGACTAGAGATTTGCAACAACTTACAGAAATGGGTTTACTTATATTAACTGGCGGAGGACGAAGCACGCATTATTTTATAAAACAATAATTGTTTTATAAAATAATATTGTGGTCCCGCCAATCCTGAGTACTCGGGAGAACTTGGATCTAGAGTTTAGGAAACGCCTATTCTTTTTAATCCATTGATTTGTATTGGTTATCAATTGCTTGATTCGAACTTTGTACAGTAAATGTGTAGCAGAAAACTGTGTTGCTGCACAGATTGCTGCACAATTATTTAGGAATAATGGAGCTAAAATCTTTTTACTTAAAGTTTACTAATAGAAAACAATTAGTATATTTGTTCTGTGTTTAATATCATCACAAGAAGAACTCTGTTGGAATACTGTAAGAAAAATCCAATTGCGGCAACAGCACTTTTTGAATGGTATCATGAACTTGTTTTAACAGGATACAAGAATTTCAATGAACTTAAATCGGACTATCCGAATGCGAGTCTTGTTGGTGATGATCGAGTGGTATTTAATATCATGGGTAATAAGTTCAGGCTTGTAGTAAGAATTGTATTTGAATTTAAATCGGTACAAATAAAGTGGTTTGGAACATATGCAGAATA
>CAIJLK010000272.1 GCA_903821465.1 uncultured Bacteroidota bacterium
ATCTTAAAATTCTTACTGAAGTGGCGTGCTTTACGCTCTTGAAGGTTTAATTCGAATGCTGTTCTTGTTGCCATTTTTTACTTTTTAATGGTCAACATATTTCAGGCATTGACAGTGAACAATCAATCGTCTTGTGATAATATTTTTTTAATCCGCGGCTGGCCGCGGATTTTCTTTTTGAAGAAGTCTGTCTAAATGATTAACTCTTATCTCTTCACTTGTTAATTATCTGAGGAGATAATGCATAAAAAAAATCCCCCGAAAATTCGGGGGATTTTTTTTATAGAAAGTATTTGTTAGATAATTAACAATGCGTCCCCGTAGCTGAAGAAACGATATTTATCTTTGATAGCTTTTTTATAGGCTTCAATTGCTAAATCATATCCTGCAAATGCGCAGGTCATGATCAACAAACTTGTTTTTGGAAGGTGAAAATTGGTAACCAAACTATCTGCCACATTAAAGTTATAGGGTGGGTGAATAAAATGGTTGGTCCATCCTTCACTTGGCTTCAACATTTTCTGTGCAGTGAAACTACTCTCCATGGCACGCATCGTGGTGGTGCCAACAGAACAGATTCTCTTGCCGGTTTCTTTAGCCTTGTTTACAATCTTACAAGCTTCTTCGGTGATTTGATAATATTCAGCATCCATCTTGTGTTTGCTTAAGTCTTCAACTTCGATCGGACGGAAAGTTCCAAGTCCAGTATGCAAAGTAACTTCTGCAAAACGGATCCCTTGAATTTCACAACGCTTGATCAATTCTTTTGAAAAGTGTAAACCAGCAGTTGGAGCTGCAACCGCACCTTCGTGCTTTGCATAAACAGTTTGGTAACGTTCTTTATCTTCTTCATCAGGTTTACGCTTGATGTATTTAGGCAATGGCGTTTCTCCTAAGAATTCTAACATTTTCTTAAAGCTCTCATCATCTTCATCCCAAAGAAATCGAATGGTTCTTCCACGGCTTGTGGTATTATCGATTACTTCTGCTACTAGTTCTTCATTTTCTCCGAAATATAGTTTGTTCCCAACGCGAATTTTTCTTGCTGGATCAACAATAACATCCCATAAACGGTTTGGTTTATTTAATTCACGTAATAAAAACACTTCGATCTTAGCGCCTGTTTTTTCTTTACGTCCGTACATTCTTGCCGGAAATACTTTGGTGTTATTAACTACAAACACATCTTTGTCATCATAATACTCTAAGATGTCGCGGAAATGTCTGTTTTCCATATGCCCAGTTTTACGGTCAACAACCATCATACGGCTGTCTTCTCTTTTCTTGGTTGGGTTCTGGGCAATGAGGTTTAACGGAAGGTCAAACTTGAATTGTGATAATTTCATGTGTCTATTCTTTTTTGATTGATAGCCACATTCAGTCGTTTTCTCGCCAAAGGCGGAGTCACTAACTTCATGTTACGGCATGAATTTTGGAAGTTGGCAAAGGTAAGGGATATTTAGTTTTAATCCTTTTTTTAACAAAAAACAACCTGTAAAATTTACATTCATATTAGTTTTATTAGCCCCCTTTCACCTAAATTTGCACTTACATTTGTTAGTTTGAGAGTAGGGACCGAAAAAAAATAAATATGATTCGACATTTTTGGTGGAAAGCTTTATCGATCGTTCTATTAGTTTATACCTGTACTTATGGTTTTTATGTGAAAATTCCAAGAATGGACGATCGGATGCAGGAATCGGTCCGCAATTTCTTCTTCCATGTACCTATGTGGTTTGGAATGATGGTTTTATTATTAGTTTCTGTTATTTATGCGGTAAAGTATTTACGTACACCTAATCCGGTATACGATTTTTACTCGAATGCATTTGCTGCTACGGGTACTGTTTTTTCTCTTTTAGGAATCTTTACTGGTGCTATCTGGGCCAATTACCAATGGGGCAGTCCTTGGAGTGGCGATCCAAAGCAGAATGGAGCAGCGATTGCCATCTTAATCTACTTAGCTTATTTTGTTTTGAGAGGAAGTATGAACGACGATGAAAAGAAAATGCGCATTGGAGCGGTCTATAATATTTTCGCCTTTTTTATGTTATTCCCAACCCTTTGGATTTTGCCTAGATTAACTGAGTCGTTACATCCAGGTGGAAGGGGTAGTGAAGGTAATCCAGGGATGAATGGGAAAGACATGGATATGCATATGCGTACGGTATTTTATCCGGCAGTAATTGGTTGGACACTCTTGGGGGTTTGGATCTCCACATTAAGTGTACGGTATCAAATTTTAAAAGAAAAGCAATTAAACAATGAATAATTTAAAAAAGATCATCCTGTTTTTTGTATTTGCATGCATTCAAATAATTGCAAAAGCGCAATCAGTAACAACGGATACTAATTCCAATGATCTAATGCGTAGTAATGGAAGAATATTTCTAGTAATGACCATCGTAGTTTTTATTGTGGCTGGATTACTAGTTTATGTGTATAGTTTAGATAGAAAAATTAGTAAGCTAGAAAAGAAATAATCACAAGTGCTTCCGATAAGAAGCACTTGTTGTTTTTATAGAGGTCAAAAAAATAACGAAATAAAAAATTGCTCATGTCAAGTCAAAAACCTTACAGTTTCTTTCAAAGTGTTGAGAGAAGCTTTGATAAAGCATCCAAGTTCACCAAGTGGGAACCAGGTTTGCTGGAACAAATTAAAGCTTGTAACAGTATTTACAGTATGCGATTCCCTGTTAAAATGGATGATGGTCGCATTGAAGTAATTGAAGCTTACAGAATTCAACATTCGCAACACAAAACCCCTTGTAAAGGAGGAATCCGCTTTAGTATGGCAGTTAATCAGGATGAAGTGATGGCACTTGCCTCTTTGATGACTTACAAATGTGCGATTGTGAATGTTCCATTTGGTGGAGCAAAGGGTGGAATTAAAATCAGCCCTAGAAATCATAGTGCTTATGAACTTGAAAAAATCACTCGTCGTTATACAGCTGAGTTGGTAAAGAAAAACTTTATCGGCCCTGGTATCGATGTGCCGGCACCTGATTACGGAACCGGTGAAAGAGAGATGTCATGGATCGTAGATACTTACCAATCATTGAAACCAGGTGATATTGATAGTGCTGGTTGCGTAACGGGTAAACCAATTACGCAAGGTGGTGTACGTGGTAGAAGAGAAGCAACGGGTCTGGGTGTTTTCTTTGGTATCAGAGAAGTATGTAATATGGAACCTGTGATGGCAAAGCTTGGTTTGAAAACAGGTATTGAAGGAAAAACTGTAATTGTTCAGGGATTAGGTAACGTGGGATATTTCTGCGCTAAATTCTTCCGCGAGCATGGAGCAATTATTGTTTCAATTGCTGAATATGAAGGAGCTATTTATAAAGCAGATGGTTTAAATGAAGAAGAATTATTCCAACACAGAAAAGCAACTGGAAGCATCTTAAATTTCCCTGGTGCAACTAATCTTGCCAAAAATGGAGATGCATTGGAATTAGCTTGTGATATCTTAATTCCTGCGGCATTGGAGAATGTGATTGATGCAGAGAATGCACCAAATGTAAAAGCAAAAATCATTGCGGAAGCAGCGAATGGTCCGTTAACACCTGAGGCTGATGAAATCTTTGCTGAGAAAGGAATTCTAGTAGTGCCTGATATGTATTTAAATGCAGGTGGTGTTACTGTTTCTTATTTCGAGTGGTTAAAGAATTTAAGCCACGTTCGTTATGGTCGTTTGGAGAAGCGTTTCACAGAAAATATGAATGCGCATATTTTAGATCAAATTGAAGGATTAACTGGTAAATCTGTTGGCCCGAAAGAAAAACAATTCATTATGCATGGAGCAGAAGAAATTGATCTGGTGCATAGTGGGCTAGAAGAAACCATGATTAATGCTACCAGAGAAATTATGGATATTATGGCAGAACATCCAGAAATTCCTGATATGAGAACGGCAGCTTATGTTAGTGCTATCAACAAAGTTGCTATCAGCTATACTGAATTAGGAATCTTCCCTTAATTGGGTAGTTCATAAAAATTTCAAAGGCCGTCCCAAGTAATGGGGGACGGCCTTTTTTTTTAGAACTTAACTAGTATACTATTGGATAAGCTAAAATAAAAATTATGTATGGGTACTACAGGCGATTCATCATACATGCCTGAGTAGCTGATGCTGAATCCTATATGTTTTCCTGCGTTAATATTCCACTGTATATGTGGAGCAATTCTTGGATGAAAACTATCTGGCCGAGTTTGGAGAAATACATTAATTGCAAAATCATTATTACTATTGGGTTTCCAATCCATTCGTACGTAAGAATTTAATTTGATATAGTTGTTTGTAATGGGTGTTTTATTGGGAATGATTTTATTCGTATCAACTCCTTCATAGTTCCATCTTTCTGACTCATACATCAAACCTATCCCAGCATTGAATTCCAGTTTGTCTCCCTTCCACATATTGTATCTAATATTGGCACCTGCAATAGCACGATATTCTATACCTCGCTTATTGTCCCACTGATATTGGATAAATGGTTCTGGTTGAAATTTATCTTTATAATGACTCCTATATCGAAGATGAAAATAGCCGGCATTTAAAATGTCATCTGGCCCATTATAAGTAAAACGATAGCTTGCAGCAAATAATAATAAATCCTTATTTTTTTGCAACATCATTTCAGCAATATTGGTTGCATCGTAAAGGGTGGTTTGTTGTTTATCAACCTCTAAGCCTGTGCTAAAATTAAAATTGAATTGTGTTTTTTTTATATAATCAGCAGTATCTGATTTGTCAATGCTAATGATCTGCGCTGAAATAAGTTTGGGGGTTAGGAAGCTAGCAAAAATGAGTAAGAAAAATATACTAAAACGCATAATTGGCAAATTATAGGGATGTTTGACTGAGCGGGATTCGTTATTCAAAATCGGGTATTTCTTGCAGCACCTGAATATTGCCTCCCTTCAATTCAAAAGCAAAAGTATCTGTTCCATTGGTGATGATCAGGTATTGCACCCTTAAAGAAATATTATAATTGAGTATTTGCTTAATAACTGCTTCGTCTAAGGTTACTTCCATTTCCTTACATTCTACAATCATCCACGGTATCGAAGACTTGTATACAACTATGTCGCACCTTTTTCTTAGTTCACCCAGTTTGATTTCTTTTTCAACTGCGATAAGGGAAGCGGGGATTTTTTTTGTTTGAACCAGCCATTGTAGAAAATTCTGACGTACCCATTCTTCCGGACTAATTTGGATCCAACGTTTTCTGAATTCATCGAATATCCAATCTTTCCCATTTTCTGATTTAGTTCGAAACCTAGGCTCGGGATAATCAATTTTAATCATGGGTTTGTTTACTGCTTTGATTTTTTGTATTTTAGCCAATTAACTTTTTCAAAGATAATCTTTGGAAAATGTAAAAAAAACAGAATTATGAAAACGAAAGAAGAGATCGTACAGAACTGGCTACCAAGGTATACAGGGGAACACCTTGAAAATTTTGGCAAGTATATATTACTAACAAATTTTGCAAACTATGTAAACATGTTTGCAGAGTGGCATAATGTACCAGTGATAGGGAAGGATCGTCCAATGGAATGTGCTACTGCTAATGGAATTACGATCATTAATTTTGGCATGGGTAGCCCGGGTGCAGCAACGGTGATGGACCTACTTACTGCAATAGAACCCGAAGCGGTACTTTTTTTAGGAAAATGCGGTGGGTTGAAAAAAAGGAATAAACTAGGCGATTTAATTCTGCCGATCGCTGCTATAAGAGGAGAGGGTACTTCGAACGACTATTTTCCTCCAGAAGTTCCTGCAATGCCTGCGTTTGCGCTTCAGAAAGCAATCTCTACAACTATCCGTGATTACCAGGTTGATTATTGGACAGGAACAGTTTATACTACTAACCGCCGGGTATGGGAGCACGATGAAGCCTTTAAAGAGTATCTTACTAAAGTGCGTGCTTATGCCATTGATATGGAAACTGCAACCATTTTTACGGTAGGTTTTTATAATAAAATCCCAACAGGGGCCCTTTTATTAGTAAGTGATCAACCGATGGTTCCAGATGGCGTGAAGACTGAAGCAAGTGATAAAAAAGTGACCGAAGAATACGTTGAAAAACACTTGAAAATTGGCATTGATTCGTTGATGCAATTAATTAACAACGGTCAAACTGTTCGACACTTACGTTTCGAAAACTAAGTTTAATCTTTCCAAAGGAATGGAAACAATATAATAGCAAGGGCAATGACTAATACGTCTAGTCCCACCAATAAGAATACCATTTGTGTTAGTCCCGCTTGAATTACTGCCGAAAAAGCAGCGGTTGATATTTTCATTAAGAGCAGCAATTGCGGAATTATTATGGGGAAACCCATGATTGCCATGAGTGCTGATTGCTGTTGGGCTTTTGCTGCAATCGCAGCTAGAAAAGTAAATACTAAGCTTAAGCTAATCCCTCCAAGGCAGGCGATCCCCAGGAATCTTAATCCGAATTCAATGGGATTACCTAATAATAATGTAAAAATGGCGAGGCTGATGCAGCTCATCACTAGCATTAAAATACTATTGAAAATGAGTTTCGACAAAACAAAATCTTTAGCTCCTGCAATCGAATAAAAATAAAGCATTCTGCCACGGCTTTCAGCCAGAAAACTTTTGGCTACAGCATTCACGCAAACAAATAATTGAATCACCCAAAAAAGTCCATTCCACACTTTGTCTTCCGGCTGTCCCATCGACAGATACACCACGAATATGGTGGAAGCAACGTACAGAAAAATCCCGTACAGTGTATATTGCTGGCGTGTTTCAAGCAGCAATTCCTTTTTGACCAGCGCTATAATAGGGTTATGGTTTTTCATGTACACATTTTCTGCATCGGGGTTCATAAACATCTTTTTCACCTAATAGAACTTGTGGACCAACAGTAGATTTACGATGCGAGATACTTGCTATATTGCCACACTGTACACAGATCGCATGCAGTTTGGTGATATAATCGGCAATGGCTAATAAATTAGGCATTTGTCCGAATGGGCGCCCCTTGTAATCCATATCTAAGCCTGCCACAATAACCCTAGTGCCCCTTGCTGCTAATTGCTCACATACAAAAATAATCTGATCGTCGAAAAACTGAGCTTCATCAATCCCGACCACATCTACACCTTCAGAAAGCAGTAAAATGGTTTGTGAGTTTTCAATCGGGGTTGATTGAATGGAATTGGCATCGTGGCTCACCACCTGTGTTTCGTCGTAACGGGTATCAATCGCGGGTTTAAAAATCTCCACTTTTAAATTGGCGATCTTAGCTCTCTTTAATCTGCGGATCAATTCTTCTGTTTTACCACTAAACATGCTACCACAAATAACTTCCACCCATCCTCTTCGTTCGCCAGATATATTTGGTTCTATAAACATTTACAAAATAAATTATAAAAAAAATCGTTTCAGGAATAACTCGTTTACATTTTAACACCTCAAATGTATTACATCCGATGGAAAGAGTGGGTATACTAATCGATAAACTGAAAGATCAATTTGCTCAGAAGGCTGATTCTGATAAATTATTGGTTACCGCCCAAATGCTTTTGGCAGAATTACAACAGCATAAAAAACCAAATCTTACAAAGAAAAAGGAAGAATTAAGTGGCTGGCTTTTTGATATGCATACCAAATTGCCAATAGTTGAGTCAGAATTTGAGGAAAGTAATGAAATAGAAATCAATGAAATGAGCAGCGTTAACCAGGATTCACCCGTTAAAGAAATACTGGAATTAAATGATTTTATTTTGGAGGATGCACCTAGCATTCATGATCGATTGAAGCAAAACGAGGTTGATGTTTCTGCCGGATTTCAAGAAACACCAATTAGGGACTTAAAAAAAGCCATCGGGATCAATGATCGTTACTTATTCATCAATGAATTATTCAGAGGCGATGAAACCATGTATGAACGTAGTCTTAAAACGATTAATAGTTTTGCCATCTTTCCAGAAGCCCAATACTGGATACAAAGGGAGTTAAAAGTAAAATTAGGCTGGAATGATCGATCCGAAACTGTTGATCATTTTCATCAATTGGTAAGAAGAAGATTTGCTTGAATATGAGCTAGAATTTTCTTTGTTGCACCTGCGTTCTCATACACATAATTTTTTGCCGCATTAGCTGATTCATGAAATAATGGATCATTGGGATCTAGTAGTTCTTGCATAGTTTCTTCTAGTTCTAATGCATTCTCAACTTCTATGCAACCACCGTTTTCTACTAATTGAACCGCTTCAATATACTTGTCGTAAACAGGTCCTATGATCACAGGTTTGCCATAAACGGCGGCTTCCAAAACGTTGTGCACTCCATCTCCACCAAAACCGCCACCTACAAGGCAAATAGTAGCATAATGATAGAGTTTTGTAAGCATGCCATAATTGTCAATGATCAATGCCTGCGGATCTTTTATAAGATTTACATCCTTCATGATCGCTTGCTCATATTCTGAAAAAAGCATTGAATTCTTATAAAGTGTAAGGCACTCTTGCAGCCTTTCCTTTTCAATTTCGTGCGGTGCAATAATACATTTGATAGAAGGGTGCTTATTAATAAAATGATTTAATTCTTCATCATCTTCTGTCCACGTACTACCAGCAACAATGATTGTTGCGTCTTTGCAAAAAGAGGTGATTACTGGAAGGGGTGCAAACTGTTCTGCAATCTCAATAACCCGATCAAATCTGGTATCGCCACTGATTAAAGTTTTTTCTTCCAATCCTATTTGTTTAAGGAGTATTGCTGAGGAATCATCTTGCACAAATAAGTAAGTGAAATTTTTGAGCATATTTCTATAAAATTCACCATACCATTTGAAGAAGATTTGGTCCTCTCTAAAAATACCTGATGCTAAAAGCAAGGGAATTTTTCTCTCAGCAGATTCTTTGATATAATAGTGCCAAAATTCGTATTTGATAAAAATGATGAGACTTGGCTGAACAATATTGAAAAAACGGTTGGCATTTCTGGCCGAATCCATGGGGAGATAAGAAATGTAATCAGCAACAGTATAATTTTTCCTAACCTCATATCCAGATGGCGAAAAAAAAGTCAGCAGAATCTTATAATTCGGATATTTATTTTTAATAGCTTCCAATATGGGACGCCCTTGTTCAAATTCACCTAATGAGGCACAATGGATCCAAATAACAGGCCCTTTTTGCTGGTAAAAAAAGGCGAAGAGGTTTTTAAAAATTCCCCTTCTGCCTCTGACCCATTTTTTTGCTTTATCGTTCTTCCATCCCAATAGCCATGCTAGTTTGGGATATAAAAAAACGAATAGTTGGTATAGTATTTTCAATGGAAGATTTCTATTTACAAAATAACGTAATATAATTTAGCTTATTTCACATAATTAGTAATCCTAATTAGTTATATTTTGATGTAAATTCGCAGCTTTAATCAAGACCAATCATTATGCGGCCAATTCAGATGGTAGACACAAAGCAACAGTACCTTAAAATAAAGGCAGAAGTGGATGCTGCAATTCACGAGGTTTTAGACACTGCATCTTATATTAATGGCAAAGCAGTACAGGAATTTACAGCTAGTTTGAATGCATATCAGGGGTCGGGTTTTACTATTCCTTGTGCAAATGGTACCGATGCATTACAGATTGCTATGATGGCATTAGATCTGCAGCCGGGCGACGAAGTAATTACGCCTTCTTTTACTTATATCGCTACCACAGAAGTAGTGGCTTTATTGAAATTAAAACCCGTTTTTGTAGAAGTAGATCCTTACACTTTTTGTATAGACCCAGAATCGATTCGTAAAGCAATCACGCCAAAAACAAAAGCCATTGTGCCGGTGCATTTGTATGGTCATGCTGCTCCAATGGAGGATATCATGGCTATCGCTAAAGAATTTGGATTATATGTAATTGAGGATAATGCGCAAGCTATTGGTTGTAATTATCGTTTTGCAGATGGGAGTGTTCAGAAAACCGGATCTATAGGAACAATTGGAGCAACTTCATTTTATCCTAGTAAAAATCTAGGAGCTTATGGAGATGGGGGTGCTATTTTTACCAATGATGCTGATCTGGCCCATAAAATGAAGATGATTGCGAATCATGGCCAGCAAACACGCTACTATCATGAAATGGTTGGTTGTAATTCTAGATTGGATTCTATTCAAGCTGCCATTTTAAATATCAAATTAAGAGAGTTGGATAATTATATCAAGGCTCGCCAATCTGCAGCAGCATTTTATGATGCCGCTTTTGCTGATAATGAAAAAATAACAACTCCATTTGTTGCAGAATATAGTTCACATGTATACCATCAATATACCTTGCAATTAAAAGGTGTTGATAGAGATGCATTGAATGCATATTTAGCAGAGAAAAAAATACCTTCCATGATTTATTATCCTGTTCCAGGGCATAAACAGAAAATGTTTAGTGCTTTTAATTTACCTGAAATAGAGTTGAAAACAACTGACTGGTTAACGGAGAGAGTTATTTCCTTGCCCATGCATACCGAATTAGATACTGAGCAACTATCATTAATCACAAATAGCATTCTAAATTTTATAAACAACTAAATATGAAAATAGCTGTAGTTGGAACTGGATATGTGGGACTTGTAACAGGTACCTGTTTTGCCGAAACAGGAAACAAAGTAACCTGCATTGATATAGATAGTAAAAAAGTAACCAAACTGTCAAATAGTGAAATCACTATTTACGAGCCAGGATTAGAAAAAATATTCTTGCGTAATATCAAAGAGGGTAGATTAAAGTTTACTACCAATTTAGAGGAAGGAATTATAGATGCGGAAATTGTATTTCTTGCATTACCAACTCCTCCTGGTGCAGATGGCTCAGCTGATCTGAAATATATTTTAGGTGTTGCTAATGACCTTGGTAAGATCTTGAAAGAATACATAGTAATTGTAGATAAAAGTACTGTGCCAGTAGGTACAGCTGCAAAAGTTCATGCTGCCGTTGCCGCTAACTATCAAGGTGAATTCGATGTGGTTAGTAATCCAGAGTTCTTGCGTGAAGGCGTTGCAGTGGACGATTTTATGAAGCCAGATCGAGTAGTGATAGGAACCAAATCTGAACGAGCAAGAAAAGTGATGGGAGAATTATATGCCCCATTTGTGCGTCAGGGTAATCCTGTTATTTATATGGATGAAAAATCTGCTGAATTGACAAAGTATGCAGCCAATTCTTTTCTGGCAACGAAGATTTCTTTTATGAATGAAGTAGCGGTGCTTTGCGAAAAATTGGGTGCCGATGTGGATATGGTTCGACGCGGAATTGGCAGTGATGATAGAATTGGTCGCCGTTTCTTATTCCCTGGAATTGGATATGGTGGAAGCTGTTTCCCGAAAGACGTACAGGCTTTGATCATGTCTTCTGAAGAAGTGGGTTATAATTTCCAGATCTTAAAAGCAGTAGAAGCAGTTAACGAAATACAGAAACTGCATTTGCTTCCAAAAATCAAGGCTTATTTCAATAATGATTTGAAAGGAAAACATTTTGCATTATGGGGATTGGCTTTCAAACCCAATACCGATGATATCCGTGAAGCCCCAGCTTTGGATATTATTGATGCATTAATAAAAGAAGGGGCAACTGTTACTGCTTATGATCCAGAAGCGATTCCAAATGTGAAGGCATTATTAGGTCATAAAGTAAATTATGCAGCTGATCAATATAGTACCCTTGCTGGTGCAGATGCATTAATCATTGCAACAGAATGGAGCGAGTTTAGAACACCAGATTTTGAGATCATTGAATCTAAATTGAAGAACAAAGTAATATTTGATGGCCGAAATTTATTTGATGTAAATCAGATCAGGGCATTAGGTTATCATTATGAAAGTGTAGGTAGACAATAAAAAAAATACTATGTCAAAGAAAAGAATATTGATTACAGGGGCCGCTGGCTTTTTAGGATCACACCTTTGTGATCGTTTTATTAAAGAAGGGTATCATGTAATTGCAATGGATAACCTAATTACAGGGGATCTTAGAAATATCGAGCACTTATTCAAATTGGAAGATTTCGAATTCTATCATCATGATGTTTCTAAGTTTATTCATGTGCCTGGTAAAATTGATTATATTCTACATTTCGCATCACCTGCTAGTCCGATCGATTATCTGAAGATTCCAATTCAAACATTGAAAGTAGGTGCGTTGGGAACACATAATTGTTTGGGACTTGCAAAAGCCAAGGGTGCACGTATGTTGGTCGCTTCAACCAGTGAGGTATATGGCGATCCAATGGTACATCCTCAGACTGAGGAATATTGGGGAAATGTAAATCCAGTGGGACCAAGAGGCGTTTACGACGAAGCAAAACGATTTATGGAATCTATCACTAGGGCTTATTATACTTTCCATGGTGTTGAAACAAGAATCATTCGAATCTTCAATACCTATGGTCCTAGAATGCGACTCAATGATGGACGAGCATTGCCGGCATTTATTGGTCAGGCTTTGAGAGGAGAAGATTTAACCGTTTTTGGCGATGGTAGTCAAACACGTTCATTCTGTTATGTAGACGATTTAGTAGAAGGTATTTATCGTTTGTTAATGAGTGATTATACCATGCCAGTAAATATTGGTAACCCGAATGAAATTTCATTGAAAGATTTTGCTGAAGAAGTGCTAAAATTAACTGGTTCATCCGTTAAAATCATTTATAAAGATCTTCCTGTAGATGATCCTAAGCAACGTAAGCCGGATATTACAAAAGCTAGAACATTATTGGGTTGGGAACCTAAAGTTGATAGGGCAGAGGGCTTGAAAAAAACTTACGAGTATTTCAAATCATTACCTACAGAAGAATGGTCCAAACAACCTAAAGAGTTTGTGAGTCATTAATCCAATTATATGTCAAAGCCATT
This sequence comes from uncultured Bacteroidota bacterium, assembly GCA_903821465.1. GTDB lineage: Bacteria > Bacteroidota > Bacteroidia > Chitinophagales > Chitinophagaceae > Sediminibacterium. Next base: position 12,886 of record CAIJLK010000272.1, read on the forward strand.
AATCGTTGTAACAGGTAAGAACGGACAATTAGGTTGGGAGATCTTGCAGCTGTCAGTATCTGTAAAGGATAGTTTTGATTTTCTATTTACGGGTAGAGATGAATTGGATTTGTCAAAACCAGAGACCATCGCTCCATTTTTTGAAAAGATCCAGCCCGATTATTTTATTAATTGTGCAGCCTACACTGCGGTTGATAAAGCTGAACAAGAAAATGAATTGGCTTATAAAACAAATGCAGAATCTGTTGGCTTAATTGCGCAGTATTGTGCAAAGAATCATGCAAAGCTGATTACGATTTCAACAGATTATGTATTTGATGGCAATGGTGTTTCGCCATATACAACAGATACCAAAACCAGTCCGATAAATTACTATGGTTATAGCAAATGGATGGGTGAACAATTGGCCTTATCGAATTGCGCTGAAACAATTGTCATTCGCAGTTCCTGGGTATATAGCGTGCATGGAAACAATTTCGTGAAGACGATGCTGCGCTTAATGAGCGATCGCCCTGAATTGAATGTAGTAGGAGATCAAATAGGTTCTCCTACCTATGCGTCTGACCTGGCAAATACAATTATTAAAATTATAGAGTCTATCGAATTAGGACATGCCCATTATGGTATTTATCATTATAGCAATACCGGAGTTATTTCTTGGTTCGATTTTGCAACTGCCATTGCTAAAGCGGGGGGTAAAAATTGCATAGTAAAACCAATCCCAACAAGTGCCTATCCAACTCCCGCAAAAAGACCAGGATATTCTGTCATGGATTGTTCTAAACTCGTTAAAGATTATGGTATTGAATTAGTGGAATGGCAAAAAAGTTTAGAAAGCTGCATTCAGTTATTAGGCACCTAGTTTATTGCATCACTGTAATAGTATTCATAAAATTGATGCCATTTTTTTTCGTTCCCATTAATTGAGAAAGTCTTTGAGTTTTTAATTAATGCCGTTATTGATCCAATAACTATTCCATCAATAACCCCTATAACTAAACCCGCACCGACACCTTGAGTTGCAGTAAAACTGGGAAAACTATTTTTTTCAAAGGATCCAAATGCTCCTATTATTGCAAAACTGCCACCAATGATTGCCGAACTCATCAGCACATTATGACCGTATGAATGTTTGGTTTTAATTAGGCCAATATTTTTTGCAGAAATCACCGTTGGTGAATTTTCTAGTTGAAGACTACTGTCGGTGACTATAGCAACATTACCCTTATAAATTTTATTGCCTTGAAGGTCATATACTCTTACAAATAGGGAGTATTGCGCATCTGCTGCATACACGAAGAATACCGTTAAAGCAATTAGGGCTGACTTTAAAAATACCCGCTTCATATCTATGAATTTAGTTTTTATATTAAACTAAACCTACAAATTCAGTTTGATAAATGCAAGACCTAGAAAAGTTTTTTTTACAAATTATATGGATAATGATTTTGTTTATTTTTTTATAATTCTATTATAGATACTTAATAGTTCTTCAAACTTATTGTCAGTTAAATATGAAACATGTTTTGTAATTTGATCGATATCCCAATCCCACCACTTTATTTCAAGTAATATTTGAATTTGAGCTGTATCGAAGCGTTTTCTTATTAGTTGTGAAGGGTTGCCTCCAACAATTGAATAGGGTTCAACATTTTTGGTAACAGTAGCCTTTGTTGCAATGATAGAACCGTCACCTATATGGATTCCTGGCATGATGGTAACATTATGGCCTATCCAAACATCGTTTCCGATGATGGTATTACCCTTAGTAGGATATGCCTTTCCTTCCATTGCATTTTTCCAATCGCCTCCAAATATGGCAAATGGATATGCGCTAATCGATTCTGATAAATGGTTCGCCCCATTCATTATAAAATTTACACCTGATGCAATCATGCAAAATTTACCAATGATCAACTTATCACCCGTAAAATCAAAATGATATTTTACATTTTTTTCAAAATTTTTGACATCTTCAAAATCGTCATAATAGGTATAGTCTCCCACAATGATGTTGGGATTTGTAATTATATTTTTTAAAAAACAGAGCCTCGTATAGTTTTCTAATGGAAATTTTAATTCTTTATCAGGGATAGGCATAAGTTGAACATCTAAGCAATGATATAATTAAACTAAATATATTAAGTATCTGCAATATTGATAAGTGAAAGATGGATTGATTGCTCCTTTCAGTCGCAAATCATCCTTTTAAGGGGCATTACCCAAGTGACTACGCCCCGCTGACGCGTGGCTTGTTTTGCTTCTCTGCTCATTCGCTTGAGCAAGCTCAGCTCATTCACAGAAAAGCAAAACCCGCAGCGAATGCTGCGGGTCACTTGTTGCCCGACCTGGATTCGAACCAAGACAAACTGCACC
>CAIJLK010000273.1 GCA_903821465.1 uncultured Bacteroidota bacterium
GATCTCATTGCGCAGATCAATTGTCCACTGATAGGGATCAAAGAATTTATCCATTCCGGTTAAGTCGATATAAAATTCATCGATCGATGCTTTTTCGAACAGCGGGGCTTTTGCTGCAATGATATCAGTTACCATTCTACTGAACCTGCTATATTCTCCGCGTGTGCCGCGAACAAGAATGGCATGGGGACAAAGTTTCATCGCCTGCCGCATGGGCATAGCACTTCGAACGCCAAATTTTCTAGCTTCATAACTACAGGTAGTTACTACGCCTCGATCCTTTGAACCACCTACTATCACTGCTTTTCCTTTCAATGATGGATCATTCACTACTTCCACACTCACAAAAAATGAGTCCAGATCTAAATGGGCAATATAGCGTTGAGGAAGCATGTTTAATCAAACACTGCTTTGATCGCATCATCAATTCTGCGCGGACGACCCGTTTTTTTATCGAGCATTACCCAACAACTTTTCGCAGTGATGATCCTTTTGTTATCGCTCACACGGATGATCTCGTAATGGCGATCCCAGGTTACTGCAGTGGCTTCGCCGGTATGTGTTTTTAATAATAGGGTATCATCTAATACAGCGGGGAAATGATAATCAATTTCATGACGCCGCACTACCCACATAATTTCTTCATTCAATTCTGGCGAAGAAATACTATACCAATGTTGCATGGCAATATCTTGCATGAACTGCACATACATCACATTGTTCACGTGATTCAAATCATCGAGATGTTCCGGTAGAACAACCATGGTATTTTCAAAATGATGCGCCATCGTTTTTGACTTAGTCGGTATAAATTTCTAATAATCCATCAGGTAAAATAACATGCACTTGTTTTTGAGTATGATCTATTTTATCAAGACTCGCTTCATGCAACGGGATCAACACTTCTTTTTCTTTTAAAGTAATACGCAGCAATACTTGATGCGGCTGATTAATTACTTCTTCAATGGGTGCTAATATAGCACCTTGGTTAACAAGCATATAACCCAACATAGCAATTGGTGCGGTTTTCCCAACCAATGATCTGAAATCGGTATCCGTAACCCAAGCGTTTTTACTGATCAAACGAGCAGTAGATTCTTTGGTATTGATCCCTTCAAATTTCACATAGGTTTCATCGTTATTTGCGGCTTTAGCCAGCTCAATGAAATAGGGCAGGTAATTTCCTTTCTGCTCTTCCACAAAAATCACTTCAATTCCTTTAAAGGCCGATTTCTTACCCAACTCATGTTTTAATATCAGCTCACCCTTTAAGCCAAAGCTAGCAACGAGTTTACCGATATGTATGTATTCGCTCATGGATTAAAATTATAAAAGATGCAGTTGATCTGCAGCTTTATTAAAACAATAAGTCCCGGCAATTGCCAGGACTTAATTTGTTTGCAGAATAACTTCTTTTCAGAACATATCTTACTAAGCTTCAGTCTGGCTTTCAGGAGCAGCTGCTTCTTCAGTAGTTTCTACTTTTTTAGCAACTGGAGTATACACTCTTTTAGACCTTTCAGCGTTCTTGTGTGCATCATTACGACGTGTAACTTGTGCTTCGTGACTGTTGTGCCATTCCTGGAACTTGGTCATTGCTGTAGCATCATCAAATAAACCTAATTTAACACCACGTAAAAGGTGTTTCAGGAATAATACGCCTTTGAAAGACAAAATACGACGAACAGTGTCGGTGGGTTGAGCACCTTTGTTCAGCCACTCTAATGCTTTTTGACGATCAATTTGAATGGTTGCTGGAACCGTAAGCGGGTTGTAAGTACCCAATTTCTGGATAAACTTACCATCTCTTGGAGCACGAGCATCGGCCACTACAATAAAGTAGAAAGGACGTTTTTTGCTACCGTGTCTCTGTAGTCTCATTTTTACTGCCATGTTAAATAGAAATTTATAGGCTTTAATAAATTGGTTA
>CAIJLK010000274.1 GCA_903821465.1 uncultured Bacteroidota bacterium
CGATATGGTATTCAGTTTCGATAGCATCATTACAGCTGGTGGTACGGCCAAGCATGTAGAAGTAATGATTGCAGCTGTAGTACTAGCTATGATTGTGATGTTTTTATTTAGTCCCGCCATCTCATCTTATATTCATAAACATCCTACTTTAAAAATGTTGGCATTATCGTTCTTGGTAATGATTGGGTTTGTGTTAATCGTAGAAGGATGGGATAGTGAGCGTGCACATGAAATGCAGTTGAAGAACTATGTGTATTTCGCGATGGCATTTTCTTTTATTGTAGAGATGATGAATATGAAGGAACGTAAAAAAAGAAGGCCAGTACAATTGCGTGAGCATAAATTAGTGGAACCTAAAAACTTACCAAAGCATTAACGGGTATCGGTTATTGCAAATAGTACATTTGATTAAACCCTTGGTATGAGCATTGAAGTTGTTGGATTACAAAAAAATTATGGCGCACAAAAAGCAGTGAACGATATTTCATTTAGCATTGCTAAAGGAGAGATAGTAGGTTTTTTAGGTCCGAATGGAGCAGGCAAGAGTACTACGATGAAAATGATCACGGGTTATCTTGAGGCAGATGCAGGAAAAGCATTGGTATGTGGTTTAGATGTAGCGAAGGCGCCAATTGAAGTGAAACAAAAAATTGGTTATCTCCCTGAAGCAAATCCTTTATACACAGAAATGTATGTGAGGGAATATCTTGATTTTATCGCAGGTGTACATCAAATTGCAGATCGAAAAAAAGCAATTGATACGGTAATTGAATTAACGGGATTAACCATTGAAGCGAAGAAAAAAATCGGACAATTATCAAAGGGATATAAGCAACGGGTAGGGTTAGCCGCTGCATTGATACATGATCCGGAAGTATTGATCTTAGATGAGCCAACAAGTGGACTAGATCCGAATCAGATCATAGAGATCAGAAACGTGATCAAGGCGCAGGGGAAAAACAAAACCGTTTTATTTTCTTCGCATATACTCCAGGAAGTAGCAGCTATTTGTGATCGGGTAATCATTATCAACAAGGGACAAATCGTAGCAGACGATACACTTCAAAAACTCACTGCAACCAATAGTCTCGAAGAGAAATTTAGAGAACTTACAAAATAATCTAACATGCAAGAAGCACATCAACCAGCAATCACGATAACAAGAATTACCGATACAGAAGATCAAAACTGGTGTGCAGCTTTGATGGCTAATTCAGAGCCTTGGGTCAGTTTAAAAAGAAATTATGAAGACGGACAAGCATTGATGCGCGTTACAGAAGGTGGCATGGAAGCTTATTTAGCAAAAATCGGAAAAGAGCGTTTGGGTTTTGTAGTGATCAAAATGGCGGGAGCTTTTGTGGGGTATATTCAAATTCTTGCTGTAGCCGAAGCGAGCAGGGGCATGGGAATTGGAAATCAATTAATGAATTATGTGGAAGATCGAATATTTCAGGTGAGTCCGAATGCCTTTATCTGTGTCTCTGATTTCAACAAAAAAGCGCTGAAATTATATGAGGCAAGAGGCTACCAGTTGTTAGGAAAACTCGAAAATTATCTTGAAAATGGGTTTACAGAGCTGTTATTGCGCAAAACAATTGGATCAATCAATGATTTCAAGGCAAAAAAGCTGAGTAATGCCTAAATTGCAGTCCGAATTCAAAATATCAATCATATAAAAAAGCAATCATGAGTTACATTGTAGAAGTGCACGCTCGTCAGATTTTAGACAGCCGTGGTAATCCAACAGTAGAAGTTGACGTATTAACAGACGATGGTGCGCAGGGTCGCGCTTCAGTTCCAAGTGGTGCAAGTACCGGTATTCACGAAGCGGTAGAATTAAGAGATGGAGACAAAAAGAAATACGGTGCTAAAGGAGTTTTGAAAGCAGTTAAAAATGTAAACGATATTATCGCTGAGCAATTAGTAGGATATGATGTTTCTCAACAAGCTGCAATTGATCAGGTAATGATCGATTTAGATGGCACTCCCAATAAAGGAAAATTAGGTGCTAACGCTATCTTGGCTGTTAGTATGGCAGTAGCAAAAGCAGCTGCAGAAGAAGCAGGTTTACCATTGTACAGATATATCGGAGGAACCAATGCAAAAACATTGCCTATTCCAATGATGAATATCCTGAATGGTGGTGCACACGCAGATAATAAGATCGATTTCCAGGAATTTATGATCATGCCAGTAGGCGCTCCATCTTTCAGTGATGGTTTGCGTTGGGGTGTTGAGATCTTCCACGTATTAAAAAGCGTATTGAAGAAAAAAGGATATAGCACAAACGTAGGTGATGAAGGTGGGTTTGCACCAAACATTCAGAGCAACGAAGAAGCTATTGAAACTGTATTAGAAGCGATTACTCAGGCTGGTTACAAAACCGGTTCTCAGATCGTAATTGCAATGGATGCAGCGAACAGCGAATTATGGGATAGCAAGAAGAAAAAATATGTGTTCCATAAGAGCAGTGGTAAAGAAATGAGCAGCGACCAGTTAGTTAAATTCTGGGAAAGCTGGGTTAAGAAATATCCTATCGCTTCTATCGAAGATGGTATGGCTGAAGACGATTGGAATGGCTGGAAGGCTTTGACTGATGCAGTTGGAAGCAAGTGTCAGTTGGTAGGAGATGATTTGTTTGTAACCAATGTATTGCGTTTACAGCAAGGGATTGACAAGAAAATAGCCAATGGATTATTGGTGAAAGTTAACCAGATTGGTTCTATCACTGAAACCATCAATGCGGTTTCTTTAGCACAGCATAATGGTTATAACACTATTATGAGTCATAGAAGTGGTGAAACTGAAGATACTACGATTGCTGATTTAGCAGTAGCGTTGAACTGCGGACAGATCAAAACTGGTTCTGCATCACGGACTGACAGGATCGCAAAATACAATCAGTTGATCCGTATTGAAGAAGCTTTAGGAAGCACAGCGATCTATCCAAAAGGAAAGATCAAGTTTGGTACTAAATAAACAGTTGTTTATAAGTTGACAACCTAGTAATTTGAGATTGTATTAATTTCAATGCTAGGTTGTCAACCTTTTATTTATGATACAGAAAATAACAAAAATACTAACCAGTAAATACGTCATCGCAGGCGCATTTTTTTTGGTATGGATGTTATTCGTTGATCAGCGCGATTTTTTTCAGCAAAGAGAGCGAAAAGCAGAGTTAGAAAAATTAGAAGCGAAGAAGCGTTATTATCAGACTGAGATCGATAAAGCGCGTAAGACATTGACCGATCTGCAGACCGACCCGGCGGCGCTTGAAAAATTTGCCCGTGAGCGTTACTTGATGAAGAAAGATGGAGAAGATATCTTCACGATTGAAGATTCTACATCAGTAACAAAATAATTCTACCCCTTTTACGTTCGATAATTTTTTTTAATATTTCCTTTAGGATTTCAGTTTTCTTGGCAATATTCGAGAGGGTATCGCCGTTTTAAAGAAACCGTATCCTCTTAGAGCAATGTCATATTATGAAAAAAATCAAAGAGGAGGATTTGATGAGTTATCTATATAATGAATCGTCGCCAGAAATGTCTGCGGCGATTGAGAAAGCGATGTTGGAAGATCCATCAATCAAAGACCAGCTAGAACTTTTACAATTTAGCATGAAGCACCTGGAGAAGCTGCAACTGAAGTCGCCCAGTGATGAGTCTGTGCAAGCCATACTTAAATATGCGGCAGAAAAAAAGTTAAAAGATAAGAGTGAATAGTGGAAGAAGAAGATAAAAGATAGAAGATAAAAGATAAAAGTGAAGAGTGAAGAGTAAGTGCTTCGCCCCCGCTTCATAAATATTTTTTTAGTAGTTACTATTTAACTCTAAGCCGATGCGAGCATCGGCTTAATCGTTTAGGAGATGCCTGTCCATTTTTCACTTGTATCTTTTCACTTTTCACTTCCCTATATTTGCTCATGACAAAAAAAGAGAGATATCAAATAGCTATTGATTATTTCGAAGAGCAAATTCCGATTGCAGAAACCGAACTTATATATGATAATCCCTTTCAATTATTAGTTGCAGTAATACTTTCTGCGCAGTGTACAGATAAGCGCGTGAACTTAACCACACCGAATATATTTCGAAAATATCCTACGCCCGATAAAATGGCTGCTGCTACATTCGACGATCTGTTTCCAATTATTAAAAGCATTTCTTATCCCAATAATAAAACCAAACATTTAATTGGCATGGCAATCATGCTTATGGCAGATTTTAATGGTGAAGTGCCAATGACGGTTAATGAGTTAGTTAAGCTGCCTGGGGTAGGCAGAAAAACAGCGAATGTAATAACCAGTGTAATTGATAAGCAGCCCAATATGGCGGTAGATACACATGTATTTCGTGTATCAGCAAGGTTGGGGTTAACCACTAATGCAAAGACTGTTTTAGAAGCAGAGAAACAACTCATTAAAAATATTCCAGAAGAACTCGTCCACCGTGCACATCATTGGCTCATATTACACGGTCGCTATACATGTCTTGCGCGCTCTCCTAAATGCAACGAGTGCGGATTGCAATCTATTTGCAAACACTATAAGAAAGTGAAAAGTGAAAAGTGAAAAGTGAAGAGTGAAGAGTGAAGAGTGAAGAGTGAAGAGTGAAGAGTGAAGAGTGAAGAGTGAAGAGTGAAGAGTGAAGAGTGAAGAGTGAAA
>CAIJLK010000275.1 GCA_903821465.1 uncultured Bacteroidota bacterium
CACTATTATGGGCCTTTACCAACTTATTAAACTCCCATTTATCAATCAATTTTAACACCTGACTGAAAATCGGCTGACCGACTAATTTAAGTTCTGTATTTTTGCTCATGTTGTTTATTCGTTCGTAGTAAAACAAATCTACAACAATCCGTAGGCTCCTTTCTTGGAGCCTACTTTTTTACCCCTTTTTAATTAACTTTAGTCGGTTACTAGTGATAAAATTTAATTTATACACTAATAAACAGCCGTCTCAATTCAAATTGAGGCGGCTGTTTTTTGCGGCAATTCTAACAAATTTAAAGAGGTGCATAGTCATGGAATCTATACTTTTGTTAAATAATATTGATAATCTATTAAAATATACAAAAATGGACACTGCCAAACTACCAATCACTGATTTTGTAAATCTACTAGACTATAGTAATAACACTATATTCAATATGACGCAGGAGGAAGTTTCGGCAGCAATCATTTCTGGAGATGCAGAAAGGGTTCGAAAAATTGATGGCCAATTTGCCATCGTAGAAAAAGTTGGTCAGCAAGTTTTTATGGCCCGTTCAATTGGAAGACCCATGCGTTATTTTTTAGCGAAGCAAGTCTCTGGACCAATGCTAATAGTAGCAGAGCGAATCGACGAAATTTACAATTTTTTAAAAACAAAAGGCCTACACACTCAATTCCATCCTTCCTATACAAGAATGGTACCTGCGCATTTTGTAGTGCGTTTAGAAGTAGTGGGCTGCCCTGATCCCAATCCTATTTACACACGCTTTTTTGCACCTAAAAGAAATGTTTTAACAGATAACTTAGATGAAATTGGAAAGACTTATATGGAGGCCCTTGCTAGTGAGTGCCAGAAATGGTTATTGTCTATTCCAGAGAATGAGCCAATTGGAGTTTTGTTTTCTGGCGGTATTGATAGTGGGTCCGTCTTCTTAGTACTTTATCATCTCATGCTTAAACTTGGTCTTTCTCCACAGCGATTAAAAGCGTTTACTCTTTCTGTAAATAATGGCCCAGATGTAGCTCAGGCGCATCAGTTTTTAGATCAGCTTGGATTATCCCTTTTTCTTGAAGTACTTGATGTTCCACAATCAGAAATCAGTTATGAAGATGCGATTAAAGTGGTGGAAGATTACAAACCTCTTGATATTGAGTCAGCAACAATGGCACTAGCATTAAGTAAACAAATACGGAAACAATATCCCGAATGGAAATATCTGGCAGACGGAGATGGTGGTGATGAAAATTTGAAGGATTATCCTATTGCGGAAAATACAGAGCTTACCATTCGCAGTGTTTTAAATAATACGATGCTTTATCAAGAAGGATGGGGTGTTGATAAAATCAAACACTCTCTTACTTATACCGGCGGACAGAGTAGAGGACATGTACGTTCTTATGCCCCTTCACAGTTATTAGGCTTTAGAGGCTTTAGTCCATATGCATTACCCAATGTCATTGAAATATCTGAAGGCATTCCATTCATTGCATTGACCAACTGGAGCGAGGATGAGCTATATGCGTTAAAAGGTGAAATTGTAAGCAGAGGAATTAAAGCACTAACAGGGTTTGATATGCCAGTTTTTGAAAAACGCAGATTCCAACGTGGTGCAGTAAGTGAAAACACATTTGGTCAAATGTTTGCTGATGACGAAACGGTTTATCGCACTTATTTCAATTCGCTTTATGCTCGACAATAATGAAATTGACAAAGTTCGGCCAAAAAGAAATTTAGTAAATCCAGATATTCCATTTCATTTTCTACACGAGGAGGAACCTGATCTGGAAGGGAATGTACAATCGATAAACACTATTTTTCTTACAAGTAAAGAATGTGCTTTCAAGTGTTTGATGTGCGATCTTTGGAAGAATACTTTGGAAGCCCCTACACCGAAGGCTGCTATTTTGAAGCAGATTAATTATGCTTTAAACAGGTTACCTAATTCGAGTGTCATTAAATTATACAATAGTGGTAATTTCTTCGATCAAAAATCAATTCCTCTATCCGATTATCCCGGTATTATTGAAAGAGTTCAATCTTTTAAAAAGGTAATCGTAGAAAATCATGCTAAGCTTTGTGGGCAGAACTGTGTGGATTTTAATGATCAACTAAATGGTAAGTTAGAAATAGCCATAGGGCTTGAAACAATTCATCCTGATGTATTACCTAAATTAAATAAGCAACTTAGCCCAGAAGATTTTAAGATAGCAACTAAGTTTTTGGGTGCTAATGGGATTGACATGCGGGCATTTATACTTTTGAACCCTCCTTTTTTGACGGATGAAAAAGAAAGTATTGAATGGACAATTAAAACTGTTCAGTTTGCTTTTGATTGTGGCGTTGGTTGTTGTTCTATCATCCCAACAAGGCCTGGTAATGGAATAATGGAAATACTTCAAAAACAGGGACATTATGTTCCCCCCACATTAAATGCTTTAGAAGAAGTATTTGATAAAGCACTCGAATTAAAACAAGGTCTAGTGTTTGTAGATAGTTGGGACATAGATTTTTTATCTAGTTGTACTCATTGTTTCGAAGAAAGAAAAACTCGTTTGAATCAAATGAATTTATCTCAAAAAAGACATCAGCCGATAACCTGTAGTTATCATCAATAATATGGTAGAGACTTCCAAAAAGCAATACGACATTCTAATAGCAGGAGCAGGTTTTGCCGGCTCTATTACGGCCCTTATCCTACATAATTTAGGTTTAAAGGTTTGCCTAATTGAAAAGGGGCAACACCCTAGGTTTGCGATAGGAGAATCATCTACACCTGTTGCTGATTTGATTCTTCGTAACCTAGCAACAAAATACAATCTGCCTTGGTTGCACGATTTTTCTAGGTATGGATCTTGGCAAAAATCGCATCCTGAAATTGTTTGTGGTATTAAAAGGGGGTTTAGCTTTTACAAACACTTTCCAGAAAAAGAATTCGCTACAAATGAGAATCACATTAATGAGTTGCTAGTAGCAGCGAGTTCCGACGATATTCAATCAGATACTAATTGGCTAAGAGCAGATATTGATGCTTTTTTGGTAACAAAAGTAAAGGAATACGGAATTGACTATTTTGATTTAACTGAAATAGTTGAAGCAAAAAGAAATATAAATTGGGAATTCCAACTCAAACAAAAAAATGGTCATTCGGTTAAAGAAGCATCTTATTATATTGATGCAACTGGAAGCGGTAATTTGGTAGAAAAACTTTTTGGAATTGAATCTTCATCAGCTGACTATTTAACTAATTCTTTTTCAGTTTTTTCTCATTTTACTGATTTGCCGAACTGGGTAGACCTACTGCAAAAACAAAATATTTCAATAAAAGATTATCCCTACAATCCAGATAATTCTGCACTTCATCAGATTCTTGATGAAGGTTGGATCTGGATGCTTCGTTTCAATAATAACCTTACAAGTTTTGGATTTGTTCTAGAAAATAGCAAAGGGGAGTACGAAAATTTATCGACTGAAGCAATATGGGAAGAGAAGTTGAACAAGTATCCAACAATAAAAAAAATTATCAGTGGTGCTACTATTGCAGATCAGCCAGGAAAAATTTTGCGGTCAGATAGATTGCAAAGAAAATTAAAGCAGTGTTATGGGAATGGGTGGGTAGCACTTCCTCATACAATTGGTTTTATTGATCCATTATTTAGTTCAGGTATTGCCCATTCTTTATCAGGAATTGAAAAAGTAATTAATTGTATTAGTCAAAATTGGGGGAATGAACTTAAGCTAGAACAAGGAATGAAGGACTATCAAAATGCTGTTTTTGAAGAATTAAAATTAGCAGATTGCCTTATTGCAGGTTGTTATAAAACGATGCCATATTTTGAACTATTCAATACTTGGTCTATGTTGTATTTTGCTGCGACAATTGCTCATGAACAGCGCAGGATAAAACAACAACCGCCTGGCTATTTCTTAAATGCAGACGACGAAGCTATACGAGAAATGGTAAAAATATCGTATAAAGATTTACTGGAAATAACTGAAAATAAAACGCCAACTGAAGATGAAATCAAATGGTTTACAAGTGTCATAAAAGAAAGGATCCAACCTTACAATATTGCTGGATTATTGGACCCCGCATCAAAAAATATGTACCTGCATACTGTAGCAAAAATATAAACTATTGGAGGAAGCTCATTGACCTTTTTGTAGTTTATTTTTTAGAATTTCCAGAACTGATGGGTTTCATAGCATTTACAAATTCTTCTGTGGTTACTTTACGAGTATTGTATTCCTTTAGATATTTTAAATGTGCTTTATCTGAAGGGTATTTTATGTTTTTGCCATAAGGGTAGGAAGGCATTGCGTGAAAGGGTAATGGTTCAACTGTTTGTCCATATGCAGTGTTCAAGTCACCATCTTTAACCCATCCCTCGCTGTAAATTAGATAATCTCTTTTCCAGCCATTTGGCAATATGGGCAATTGTGTGGCATCGAAATTGATGGTTATTTCATCACCTCCATCTGCAATAATGTATTGGTCATCTGCATGTTGTAACAATGGTAAAACATCTCCAAATTTTGTATAATTGCCGGTTAAGTCTCTCCATTTTTGACCCTTTGTTATGTTATAATAGTCGAACCATTGTGGACCATAAGGGCCACCTTTATTAAAGGAAGCGGAATATCCTCGATACTTTAAATCTGCACTAACCATTTTCAAATCTTGCATTTTAATAGGGGCATTTACTTTTCCGGAGGAGAAAAAAATATGGTCCCAATAAATTTGCATATTGGTACTTATTTTAACTCTTCTATCATTTGGTGTAAGGAATTTATCTGTTAGATTCGCTATTACCAATTTATCACGGCCCATTGGATATCCGATATCCTTTATCACGGTTTGCCATTTCCCTTCTTTATTAATTACCTGCAATGAAGGGGATTTAAGTTGATATTTATTAGTTTGAGTAAGTTCTGTGTTAATACTAGCATCTCCCGGAAAAATCCATCCTCTTAAAAAAAGCAATAAGCTATCCCCATTCGCTTCTTTACCCAGATCTAAAATCAAATCGTGGTCTTTAGCCATACCCTGAAATTTTCCTAATGAAAAATTCGAAACATAATTAAAATCATAACTGCTGATTTTGGGTAATAAATTATTTCCTTCACCATCAACTGCAGAAACAGGAAGGTGTTGATGTGATACTTTGTATAATTTTTTGCCTGGGTAAGGAGGTCCAACAAAACGTTCATCAACAAATGCATCAATTGAATCTGGATGATCTACCGCTATTAGTTCTGCTTTATCAAAATACACAGCTTCCCATAATTCTTCTGTAATCTTTAAAGAATAAAGCCCGTTTTGTGGCTGTAGCATTTCACCAGGAATCTTCAAGTATTCTTTTGATGGGTTAGAATAAGCATAGACAGTATCCTTGCCATGAATGGCTACATTCATCCCCATAGCGCTTCTCCATAGCATGTCTTTAAGAAATTCATATTTCTTGCCATTCCAAGTGAAAAGTAGTGGACATGAGCCCTTTAATTTAGCCTCCTCCAATAATCTTTCTTTCTTAGTTGGATCAGTAATTGTTTGTGGATAGCCATTAGGCCATATAATTCGTAATGCATCAACTTTGGTTCTTGAACCAACACCAAATTCAGTTAGAGGACCTTTCACAGTTTTGAGTTGATAAAGATCTCCGGATTTTAATTCAATCTGAGCTCCAATACCTAAACGATTATTTTTACTATTACCATAAGTTAAACCAGTTAGCTGAACTTGAACATAATTGTTATCATTGCCTCCATCATTCCTTGCTAATCGCATGCCATTTGGTCCTACCATAAATATATCCCTATCCCCATCAAAATTAAAATCAGCTATTGCAATACGGAAAGCTTGTAATTCTTTTTCTGGTAATAACGCACTAACATCATTGTATTTCTTTAAGCCATCATTGTGAAACAATTTCACACCCCTTTTATTTATGTCTGAATTTACACCTGCCACGAGAATGTCTTGGAATCCATCATTATCGAAATCAATAAAGGAAACTTCATTAATATGCACTCCCATCAATGAACTATTTATTTCTCCAGACATTTTTTCATCCAACACAAAATGTGCTCCCTCATTTCTAAGTAAAAAACATTTTTCTCCTGTTCCACCTCCAATTAATATATCAAGTCTGCCATCATTATTATAATCTCCAATTGCAAGTGTAGTGCCGGTATATTTCTCATTTTTAAGTCCCGCTCCTTCACTGATATTATTGAAAATGGAATGCCTGTTGTTGTTATATAATTCGATGCTACCATCTTCACCCAAACCTATGATATCAAGGTCTCCGTCATTATCCAAGTCGCCAAAATCAATTCTTCTTGTACCCTGAATAGGACCTGTAAGGCCCATTGCTGCTGCATTTTCTGTGAATGTGCCATCACCATTATTTCTAAAAAATTTATTTCCCCCTTTTCTTGCAGCAAATAAATCAAGATCGCCATCTTGGTCAAAATCTACAAATAGTAGTTGATTGATATTATCTGCATTTTGAAGACCTATATTTTCAGTTATTTTCGAAAAGCTACCATCACCTTTATTTTTATATAAGATTATTCCTGTAGCGTTAGCAATGAAAAGATCTTGATAGCCATCATTATCATAATCAGCAAAAATTGCATCAAAGTCTTTTCCTTCGTGTTCAATTCCTCCTGCAATGCCACAATCTTTGAAGTTCCCCATTTGCATCACAGACAAATGGGTTTGAAATTTTGTGCTACCCTTTGGCAAATAACTAGAATACAGATACATATTTCCGGCAGCATCATAATCGGCAATAGCTAAAACTGCGATTTCTGCTTTTATCCCATTTTCCACAATAGATCCAGGTATTTCTCCATAATCAATAAATTTTAATGGGGTAGCAGAACTATTGTCATTTCCTTTTGATATTGGGATATAACCATATGCTACAATAGGGATATTAGTGCCGAATTCAAAAAAACCTGCCACCATTTTTGGAATCTCCAGTTCATCGAATCCCATAGCATATTCGGGACTGGTTTTCATTATCTCATGGAATTTTTGAATAAACTCAACTGACAATAATGGTTTATTTGCTTGTAGTGCGGATGTTGATTTTTGGTAAAACTTTTCAGCGGCATCTGAGAATCCTGCTGCAATTTTTTTGATGCTCTGCAGAAAATACTGTGCAGAGTCAGTATTATTCTCACTTGCGAAAATTTCTGTTAATTGCAATCGTAAAACAATATTTGCAGGCAACAGACTTTGTGCTTTCAACAAATATGATTTTCTTAAGTTGCCTTTTGCATTTGAAGTGTCAAGTTCAGCTAGTTTATAATAAGCCTTTACATTCTTCGGATCTTTTTCGATTATTTCTTTTAATATGCCACTAGATTTTTCTCTGTCATTTTTCAGTTCATATATCTGGGCTAATAACAATTTTATATCAATATTATCTGAAATATTCTTTAATGCTAGTAGTGCAACTCTTTCAGCTTCGTCATAATTTTTTTGAAGGACAAGAAGGCGGGTCAAACCAATATAACTAGAAGTATCTTTTGGATCTTTTTTTATTGCTTGTTGAAATGAAACTGCAGCATCTTCCAACTTGTTTTGCGATATGTAAAATAGTGCTTGATTTTTTGGGTCATCGATTGATGAATTAGTTTTATCCTTAGTTTTTGTATCGCAACTTACCATAAGCAAAAGCAAAACAAAAGCGAAATTTAAAGCGATAATATATTTTAAATTATTCTTTTGGAAATGGTTGCTATCTAACATTTTAGCCTGTTAATGTGAATAAAATTGAATTAAAGGTATTGATTTTAAAAATTAATTTGAATTGTTCAAACTAAGATGTATTTTAATGCAAAATAATTAAAGACAAAATTGTCTTTAATTATAATTTCTAGTTATTAATCGATTGCTTTGAAGAAAATAACTGCTTTATTTTTAATGGTTTCATTTTTATTCAATTTGTTTGGATACAGGTTGGTAGTTGAATACTTCCAGTATAAAGCTAATATACAATTAGAAGCGAGTCTGGATAATAATCTATACAATGATTTTGAGCTAATTGAAATAAAACTTCCTTTTCATGTGCCTTATCAATCTGACTGGTCAGAATTCCAAAGATTTGATGGTGAGATTGAAATTGGGGGCATTATATACAAATATGTAAAGAGAAAATTGGCGAATGATACCCTTTACTTAAAATGCATTTCTAATGATAGAAAAATGCATTTGGAAACTGTTAAGAATAACTATTTTAAGGCTACAAGTGATTTTGTTCAAAATGGGAATAACAGAAAAACTGGGAATTCCAAAAATTTAGCATTAAAAATTCTTCCTAGTGAATACGAAATTCTTTCATATTTGTTACCTACCATAAATTCGCTTGATAATTATCAAAATAGGTGGCCGATTTTAGATGATGCAAATATTTATTCTTCACATCGGTTTTCTTCTGAACAGCCACCTGATTTTCAGGAAGCATAGTTACTTTTTTTATAATGATTTATTGTCTCTTAGAAACATACTTAATGGCATGTAAATAAGTGTAATTTATTTTAATGCAGAATAATGCGATTATTAATTGGTAATTCTTGAAATTAAAATATTGTAATAAATCAATTCTAAAGAGGTCGCTGCATCTTATTACAAAACATATCCAATATGGGTATTAAAATGTAAAACTCGTATTAAATTCTTATAAAAGTTCTTAGCCTTAAATTGAAAACATAAAACTCTTATTATGGAAAAAAATTCAAAAGAAAAATGGCATAGTAGACTTATGATTTGGGTTGTTGGTATTTTATTTTTCGAACTTATTTCGGGATTGATAATTTATCTGGGTAATTTTAGTTTAACTACCCAAGCCTTTGTTGTAATACATACTGCATTTGGTTTGGTTGTCTTGGTTCCTTATATCATCTATCAAATCCGACATTGGTTAACGTATAGAAATAACAACCTGACACAACATAAATTATTAGGTTATATCGCTATGGTCACAGCGGTTGTTACAGCTATTACTGGCATTTTTTTAACATATGAAGCTGCATACTCAACTAACATTAACTACTTAATCGACAAGATTCATATCGTTGCAACTTTTGCATTCCTTTTATCTGTACTACCTCATATTGGCTTGTTGCTTATTCGCGATTATAAAGCTACTAATGAGAATAAAAATAGCACACTAGTAAAAGAAGAAAAAGCATTTGGCTTTAGATTATTATTCGTTACTGGTATCTTAGTTGCAATAGGTGCTCTTTTTATTTATGCATCAAATCCAATCGAGTTTCATAATGAATTTCCAAAAGATTACCAATTTTCCTATGGAAAGAATAAGCCATTTGAACCTAGTCTGGCTACTACTAACGATGGCGGAGCTATCGATGCTCGACTGATGGGTAATTCTAAATCCTGTACAACAAGCGGATGTCATACCAATATAGGACATGAATGGGAAGCCAATGCGCATAGGTATGCAGCAATGGATCCGGCTTTTCGTGTGGTACAACATGCTATGGCTGTTGAGAAAGGACCTGTTTCTACCAGATATTGTGGAGGTTGTCATGATCCTATTTCTTTGTTATCTGGTTCTAAAAATCTAGACGATACTAAACTCACTAATCCGATGGGACTTGATGAAGGCGTATCATGTGTAAGTTGTCACTCAATGACTAAAGTTGACGTAAAAGGGAATGCACAATATCAGATTACCAAGCGGGTTCCATATAT
Organism: uncultured Bacteroidota bacterium; assembly: GCA_903821465.1. Lineage (GTDB taxonomy): Bacteria > Bacteroidota > Bacteroidia > Chitinophagales > Chitinophagaceae > Sediminibacterium. The sequence continues at coordinate 9,732 of CAIJLK010000275.1, forward strand.
GTATGAATTGAAGGAAGGAAAAACTGCCAAATTTTTAAGTGATTTTATTATTCGGGCATATCCCAAAAACCACGTTTCAACTTTCAGTAAAACTATTTTAAAGACACCTGAATTCTGTGGTTCATGCCATAAGCAATTTATAGATAAACAAGTAAATGGGGTTGGTACGGTACAATTGCAAAATCAATACGACAGTTGGAGAAAGAGCCACTGGAATCATCCAGGCGAAGCTTTAAAAACAATTGAATGTAGAGAATGTCATATGCCTTTAGATTCAACTTTCGATCCTGCTAATGGGGACTTGAAAGATTATAATAGAACTCTTACAGATAATAAACATAGAAGTCATCGTTTTCTTGGCGGTAATCAGTTAATGCCAGTGTTATTAAAACTTCCAGATGGAGCTAAACAAGTAGCGTTAATAGAAAAATGGTTGAAAGGAGATATGGAAATTCCTGAAATTAAAAGCAAATGGCATAATGGTCCAGTTCTTCCCATTCAATTAGGAACTCCTGAAACTGTTATGGTAGGGCAAGAGATTGTATTAGACGTAACAGTTACAAATAATAAATCAGGACACCATTTTCCTACCGGCCCACTCGATTTGATTCAAGCTTGGATTGAGGTTACGGTGAAAGACGGTAATGGTAATATGGTTTATTCTTCAGGAGTATTAGATAAGAATCATTTTATACCTCCAGGATCAGTTATCTATCGAGCACAACCGGTTGATCAGTTTGGAAGTGATGTAGACAAACATAATTTATGGAACCTTGTGGGAATTAAATTCAGTCGCGCATTATATCCTGGATTTAGTGATCAGCTGAAATATAATTTTACTTATAAGCCAGAGAAACAGGGTTCAAAGAATACGAATGATACACTGTATGTTACTGCAAAATTGAATTATAGAAAATTCAACCAATTTGTATTGAACACATTTTTCTCTGACAATGGTAAGATTGATATAACTGCACCTGTTACGGTTTTGTCAAATGACACTAAAAAAATAATCATTAAAAATTCAACACATCCTTAAGAATTATGTCTATTTCAAAAAGAAAGCGATCCATAAAAGTTACCAGTTGGATAGCAACTGTTTTAGTATTGGTTCTTCTAATTGTTTTTTTTAGTATCAATAAAAGAAATGAAAAACAGTACGATCCGGGTGAACCAATAAATGGCGTAACGGTTGATCTATACAAGCCAGTACCCAAAAATCATCCAGAGATTGAATTCAAAGACATGACGAAAATTGCCGGAATTGATTTTACACATTTTTCTGGTAAAAGAACTGAACAGTTGCCGGAGGATATGGGATCGGGTGCTGCATGGATTGATTATGATCAGGATGGCAACGAAGATCTAGTAATAGTTAATCAATCAGGACCCTTAACAATGACAGCTGATGAAATTAAAAAATCAGCTGCTCATTGTGAGCTTTATCATAATAATGGAAACGGAACATTTACAAAAGTAACTGAGGCATCCGGATTAAACTTTCATGGATGTGGAATGGGCGTTGCTGTTGGAGATGTAGACAATGATGGCTTTCCGGATGTTTTTATTACATCTTTTGGAAAAAATATTTTTTATCATAATAATGGGAATGGAACTTTTTCTGATCAGACAAAAAAAACAGGATTGGGTGGTAAGGAAGGATTCTGGACTGGAGCCAGTTGGGCAGATTATGACAGGGATGGATTTTTAGATTTGTATGTTTGCGGTTATGTCAAATACAGCCGTTTAAATAAACAAGTAGTTACAGAAAGAGTAAACAACGAAGAACCAGCTGGTATCAATCCTTTATCATTCCCTTCTCAACGAAACTTATTATATCACAATAATAAAAATGGAACTTTTACGGAACTAGCGGTTTCGGCGGGTGTTGCTGATCCAGCAGGAAAAAGCCTTTCAGCATCCTGGTGTGATTTTAATAATGATGGATGGCCAGATTTGTATGTAGCAAATGATGTCTCAGACAATGTTATGTTTATCAATAATGGGAAAGGAACTTTTAATGATGTAAGTCATCTTGCACATGTAGCAGATTATAGAGGAGCTATGGGGCTTGGAGTTGGTGACTGGGACAACGATGGTGATATGGATTTATTTGTAACACATTGGCTTGCCGAAGAAAACGGGTTCTATGTTAATAAGCTTAATAGCAAGGAAAAAATGGCAACTAATATGCAGTCGTTACAATTCCAGGATGAAGCAGAAAAATACGGACTTGGTCAGGTTTCACTAGATGATGTTGCATGGGGTACTTCATTTTTCGATTATGATAATGACATGCGCCTTGATTTATTAGCGGTTAATGGAAGTACGAATCAGCAAGGGGAGCATCCTGAAAATTTAGTTCCCATGAAAAGCCGGCTCTTCTGGAATGAAGGGGTTGAAAAAGGATTTGCAGAAGTTACTTCTGTGAGTGGGGAAGCATTATCTTATGAAAATGTGGGAAGAGGGGCAGCTTTTGGAGATTATGATAATGATGGAGATGTAGATGTTTTTATTGTAAACAATTGTGGTAAGGCTGTGCTATTAAGAAATGATGGCGGAAATAAGAATAATTGGTTGGAAGTAAAATTGGTGGGTATTAAGAGTAATCGGTCTGCTATTGGTGCTAGAATAAAAATAGTATCTGGTAATGTTTCTCAAATTCGAGAAGTAAATAATCAGAGTTCTTATTTGTCTCAAAACAGTTTAACGCAACATGTCGGGCTAGCCAAAAACAATACAATAGACAGCATTGAAATCCATTGGCCGAGCGGTCTTGTTCAACGTATTCAGAATGCCCCGATTAATCAACGAATTGAAATAACGGAAGCTGTAAATAGTTTTAAAATTTTAGAAAAGCATTCTAAATGATGAAAATTTATGAAAGGTAAAAAATATATTATTGTAGTAATCATACTGGTACTAGCTTTTGTAGGAATTAGCATCGTCAAATATGGTGAGCATTCCAATGATAATAGTTCTTCTGCGGATCTTATAAAATCTGATTCTATACAACAGTTTTGGGCTTATTACAATACGGCCACTGATTTTAGATTACAAGGCAAAACTGATTCAGCAATTAAAAGCTATCAGGATGCCCTGACTGTTAATCAGAAACATGAAGATGCGCTCTATTATATTGGAAATATGTTTATGAATGCTGGTGATTATGGACAAGCTCAAAGTTCATGGGAAAAATTGGTAAAAATAAACCCACAAAGTGAACGAGCTTATATTCAATTAGGCAATATTTATTTTTGTATAAATCATCCCGATCAATTTCACGCAGAAAAGTCAAAGTCTTATTTTGAGCATGCGGCTAATTTGAATAAAGAAACCTTAAGTCCTAATTTAAAGCTTGGTGAAATTTCCTTATTTCAAAATAAATTAAATGAGGCATTTGGTATGTTCAATAAGTTATTGATGATGGACCATAAAAACGCAGAAATATTTTTTATCATCGGTTATCTTAATTGGAAGTCGGGCAATGAGCTAAATGCCCGCAAAAATTTAGCACAATCTCTTGAAATTGGAATGGCTACTGCGGCAATTACGGAACAGGGAGAAAAAACAAACGCCACTAAATCGGAATCTATTATTAAAAAGCGGGAATGTGATCTTTTTATGAATTGGTTAATCGAAAATTTAATAGTGTCCAAGAAATATGATATCAAAACTGAAATGCCTACAGTCTATAAAAATTTTGATCAATATTTAAAAGCCATGCGTGAACAATTGAATAATGATTGATTATTTGTCCAATAAATAATTAAAAACAAGAAGAGACTGCTTAGATAAAGTAGTCTCTTCTTGTTTTCGCCCCTTTAAAATTGGGTTTCACCTCATCAAAAAACCAATGCCCAATTTTCGTACTTTATTAACGCTATTTATGAAAATATTGTGAATTCCTTTCTATGTATTGCTATGATTGGGTTTCGGCTTCTGATTAACATTCATTAACCCTACCGTTAACACCGTTTATCCAACTTTTTGCATAAAGCCTGTTACCCCTCATAATTGCCTTTCCCAACTTTTCAATGAACCTAATTTTGGTATATCAAATTATTAGAAAAAATAAAATACTATAACATTTAAAAAAAACTACATGAAAAAGTTATTCTTCGCCGCATTAGTAACCCTTTTTATCAGCACCAGTTCTTTTGCAGCAGATTCTCCAGAAAACGTTCGCTCTTTTAAAGAATTACACAGCAGCAATAATGTGTATTGGAAATACACTGAAAACTTTCAAAAAGCCAGTGTGGCGTTGAATGGACAAAATACGGAGTACTTCTATTCCCCTGACGGTGACTTTTTAGCCAGCAGTAAGTCTTTCGATTTTGATAAACTACCCAAAGCGGCTTTAAAAACGATTGCCAGTAATTACGCTTATCCCACTTATTCTTTATTAGAATGTATTGTAATTGAAAATGCAGATCAAGAAATTAATTATTATTTGTCGATGGAAAAAGCTGGCAAAAAAACATTTCTCGAAATCAGCGAAGCCGGAACTGTTACAACAATCACCGGATTAAAATAATAGGCTCTTTACAATCCGGCAGAAAGTTACTTTCGGCCGGATTAATTTCAATCCTGGGCTAGGGTGACAATTGTTACAATTATTCTGTTTCTAATACATTCACTTTGCAGTAGAAATTAAAGAAACAGGTATGAGATACATTATTATTGGAGGCGTTGCTGGAGGAGCAAGCACTGCAGCCCGCTTAAGAAGGTTAGATGAACATGCAGAAATCGTATTATTTGAGAAGGGTAGTTATATCTCATATGCAAATTGCGGTTTGCCCTATTATATTGGCGATGTTATTACAGATAGAAGCAAACTATTTGTTCAAACTGCTGCTTCTTTTAAGAATCGCTTTAATATAGATGCAAGGGTGATGAGCGAGGTTAGAGCCATTTTACCTGATCAGAAACTAGTGCAAGTAAAGGATTTGAAGACCGGTATTGATTATGAACTCTCTTATGATAAACTTGTTTTATCTCCGGGTGCAGAGCCCATTCGTCCACCTTTAGATGGCATTAATAGTGAAGGAATTTTCACGCTAAGAAATGTCACAGATACCGATCGAATTAAAGCTTATATCAGTAAATTCCCAAATGGGAAGGCTGTGATCATTGGTGCAGGTTTTATTGGCCTGGAGATGGCCGAAAATTTTCACAATTTAGGGATGCATGTTTCCATCATAGAAATGGGCCCACAAATTTTAGCTCCTGTTGATTTTCCGATTGCCGCCATTGCGCAACAGCATATCAGATCAAAAGGAGTGGACCTAAGATTAAAAACTACTGTTACTGGCTTTGAAAGAAATGAAAATGGCTTGAAAGTTTTTATGAAAGATGAGCAACCACTTGATGCTGATGTTGTGATACTTTCTATTGGCGTAAAACCTGATACAAGATTAGCTATAGCTGCTGGTTTAACATTGGGAACGGCTAGAGGAATTTTGGTGAACGATTATTTACAAACATCTAATGAAGATATTTATGCGGTGGGTGATGCCATCGAATTTATCAATCCTATCACACATAATTCCATGCCCACATATTTAGCGGGACCAGCCAATAAGCAAGGAAGAATTTGTGCAAACAATATGGTACTTGGAAATAAGAACAAATACAATGGTTCCATTAATACAGCCATTGTTAAAATATTCGATTTGACCGTAGCCGTTGCTGGAGTTGCAAGTAAGCATTTAACAGCTGCTAAAATAGAACACTTAGTTTCTACAACACATAGTGGTTCTCATGCAGGATATTATCCAGGTTCTGAACAAATGACCATTCAAATAAATTTCGCTCCTTCTGATGGAAAATTGCTGGGTGCACAGATTATTGGAACGGATGGCGTTGATAAACGAATCGATACACTATCTTCTGTAATTCAACGCGGAAGCACCATTGATGAATTGACTGAATTTGAACATGCCTATGCACCGCCTTATTCTTCTGCAAAAGATCCGGTTAATATGGCAGGCTTTGTAGCAGAAAATATAATTCAAAAACGCTTAAGAGTAATTCCTTGGTCGGCCGTTAAAGATTTTTCAAGCGATGATGTTTTAATAGATGTGAGAACAGCACTTGAATTTGTGGAAGGAAACATTCCCGGATCTATCAATATTCCTGTAGATGAATTAAGAGGTCGTCTTCATGAATTGGATAAGCAGAATAATATATACATCTACTGTCAGATTGGTTTACGTGGATATTTGGCCCAAAGAATTTTGTTGCAGAACGGATTTCAACAGGTGCAGAATATTTCAGGCGGCTATAAATTATGGTTAGCATGTGATATGGAATCGAATATAAAAGAACCCTCCCTGGTGCTATAAGTTAGAATCGAAACTTATTCAGTAATTTAAGGTTCTGAATGAGTTTCGATTAATTAACAAAAGCTGCCACATGCCTTTCAATGATACTAGTTCCACGATGATTCATCATCAGGGGAAATTAAAAAATAGTTACGATGCCATTGTTATAGGATCTGGTATTAGTGGTGGTTGGGCAGCAAAAGAATTGTGTGAGAAAGGTTTAAAGACCCTTATCTTGGAACGTGGAAGAGATGTTCAGCATATCAAAGATTACCCAACTGCTAATTTAAATCCCTGGGATTTAAAGCATCGCGGAAATATTACGGATGCACATCGAAAAGAAAATAAACTCATTACAAAAGCTGCTGGTTACGGTGAAGACAATCAGCAATTTTTTGTAGAAGATAAAGACCATCCTTATATTCAGGAGAAACCATTCGACTGGATCAGAGGGTATCAGGTAGGAGGCAAATCATTAACATGGGGAAGGGCTTGTCAGCGTTGGAGCGATTTTGAATTTAATGGTCCTCAAAGATTTGGATATGGTTGGGATTGGCCAATTCGATATAAAGATGTGGCGCCCTGGTATTCACACGTAGAAAAGTTTATTGGTGTTTGCGGTAATAAAGATGGTATTGAATCAATGCCTGATGGAGAGTTTCTTCCACCCTTCGATTTGAATTGTGTGGAACAGCATTTAAAAGAAAGCTTTCTAAAAAATTACGGAAATCGGTACTTGGTTCATGCACGTTGGGCTCATTTAACAGAGCCCACAGCATTACACCTGCAACAAGGCAGAGCAAAGTGTCAGGCAAGAAATCTTTGTATGAGGGGTTGTCCGTTTGGAGGTTATTTTAGTAGTAATTCATCCACATTGCCATGGGCAATGAAGACGGGTAATTTAACGGTGCGTCCTCATTCAGTAGTGCATAGTATCATATACGACCCTAAAACAGAGAAAGCCACTGGTGTGCGTGTAATAGATGCCATTACAAAAGAAAGCACAGAATATTTTGCAAAAATTATTTTTCTAAATGCTTCTACTTTAAATAGTAATTTGATTTTGTTGAATTCTACTTCCAATAGATTTCAAAATGGATTGGGTAATGATAGTGGAACCTTGGGTAAATATATTTGCTTCCATAATTATCGTGGTTGGATGAATGGATCAATAGAAGGCTTTGAAGATGGTTACACGTATGGTAGAAATCCTACAGATACCATCATTGCGAATTACAGAAACTTGCATAAAATTGATAGCGACTTTGTAGGAGGCTTTACCACATTTGCCGGAGCTTATCGGGAAAGAGGGGATGGAAATCGTTGCCCTGAACAAATTGGTGCCAGCTTTAAAGAAGCCATGACGGAAGCAGGACCCTGGCATATTTATGCCTATGTGCAAGGTGAAACCATTCCCAAAAAAGAAAATCATGTTCGTTTAAGTTCCGACCAAAAAGATCAGTGGGGTATTCCGCAATTAATTACTTCTGTGGGTTACGATGATAATGACGATAGATTATTGAAAGATTTTTTTATCCAAACCGAAGAAATGCTGAGTAAAGCAGGCGTTAAAAATATCAGTCACGCAGATTCTAAACAAGCACCTGGTTTGGATATTCATGAAATGGGTGGCTGTAGAATGGGTAAAGACAGTAAAGCCTCTATGTTGAATGAATGGAATCAGCTACATGCCTGTAAAAATGTGTTTGTTACGGATGGCGCATCAATGGCTAGTACGGGTAATCAAAGCCCTAGTATATTATATATGACTTTAACTGCACGAGCAGTTGATTATGCTTTTAAGCAATTGAAATCTCAAGATTTGTAATTATGTAATTGCTGAAATTGTAATAGATTGATTACATAATTGTAATAAATTATCACACTTTAATCGAATTTTAATGAATATGTTCGAATAGATTACAAAAACAGACTGAATAATACAAGTGTTTAATGGCATCATACTTTAGTTTTATGGAATAAGATTCATCCTCTACAATGATTCTGTTTATATTTTTAGAAAATAATTTAAATATTATTTAAACAATATATTTGTGAAATAAAAATGTGGGGGTGGATCAATTATCAAATCCCTAGATGATGATTGAGTCGGTTAATCCATTAGAACAAAAGTTCTACGAATTACTTAGTACAGATACTGCTATGCAGCGTTTTTTAAATCACGAGGCTTTTGCAGGTATCTGGGTTTGGGACTTGAATC